>CALHAM010000046.1 GCA_937934275.1 uncultured Saprospiraceae bacterium
AGCCTGCCCAATCCTTCGCTGTAACGCACCTCCCTCCCTGAAACGCCAAGAAATTGCCCTCATCGCCAAATACTCAAAGAAGAGCGGCTCTGGATATCTTCGCACGGACCTCCCACCAAAATACCCAGGAAGCCTCGCAAATCTCTTTTTCTTTGCCCTAGCGCAACTGCTCTAAAGCGCAACCCACCCATGCGGAACACCCTTTTCAACGAAGATTGCATCAGCGGTATGGCACGACATCTGCCCGACGCCTGCATAGATCTGGTCATCACCGACCCGCCCTTTGGCATCGACTTTAGTGCCCAAAAAGGCAATTACAACCGCAAGAACGGGCGTGTACTTGAGGGATACAGCGAAGTAAAGGGCGACAGTTACTTAGCCTTCACTCGCGCTTGGCTCGCACAAGTACGCCGCGTCTTAAAGCCTGAAGGCAGCCTTTACATCTTCTCCGGCTGGAACTACCTTAAAGACCTCCTCATCGCCTTAGACGAGCTGCACTTCACCCTCGTCAACCATCTCATTTGGAAGTATCAATTCGGCGTGGTCACGAAGCGCAAGTACGTGACGGCACACTATCACATTTTGTATGCCTGTTTAGACGACCGAAAGCGAAAATTCTTTTCTTATGCGCGCTTTGGCCCTGAGGCCCGCACCTCTAACGGCGGCAGCGCTCACTACCGCGACAAAGAAGACGTTTGGGAGATACCCCGCGAGTATTGGACCGGCGATGTGAAAACCCCTACCAAACTACCCGCCGAAATCATCCGAAAAATCCTGGCATACAGCAGCGAGCCGGGCGACCTGGTGCTCGATCCCTTTCTCGGCTCGGGCCAAGTAGCGGTGGTGAGCCAGCAAGAAGGTCGGGACTATGTAGGCTTCGAAATCGTACCGGAATATTTTGCCTTTGCCCAAAAGCGGCTTTTGAACGGAGCCTATCGGCTAAAAGCCGAGGAATAGGCCAAAGGCAGGTAGAGGCACCTCCCAAAACGAAAAAGGCGCGCCGCCCGCTAACGCACCAATGAAACCTCGCCCGATTTACGCTGATGTTGCCGCCCCTGTGGCGTGTCGGCCTCCCATTCGGCGCACCACACATAGAGACCCGGCAGCGCCAGTTGGCCGCGCCATTGGCCCGTCCAAGGCGTTTCGGGGTCGTTGGCCTGAAAGACGAGGTTGCCCCAGCGGTCAAAAACGCTGAGGCGGAAACTCAGCCAAACACAGGGAAAAAAAAGGCGCCAAGCATCGTTAGGGCCGTTGCTGTTGGGCCAAAAAACATTGGGAGCATAGAAGGCGCAGGTCTCACATTCTTTGAACGCTACCGCTATGGTATCGGAAAAGCTACAGTGCGAGGTATGGCCCTCTAAAGCGTATACTCCAGGGGCATCCACGTCGAGCAATAGCGCGCGGCTACCGGTGCTCCACACCCATTGCCTTAAGTGGTCGGGCACCTGCAGGCGCAGCGCTTCGCCGCGGCAAAGGGCAGTGTCCTCGCCCAGCGAGAACCCAACCTCTACGCGCACCACAACAAACGCCGTATCGGCCGGACAGCCAGCCGATGCGGGCGCGAGGTATTGATAAATACCTGGGGCGTGCACAGATGGATCGAAGCGCCCACTGGGCAAGCTGGGCAACCACCGGCCGCCGGCAGTAGGCGAGCCGCCTAAAACATCAAACAGATCCACAGCCGCTCCGCCAGCGCACAAGGTAGTGTCGCCCGAAAGGCCCGCGTGCCCGCGCTGAGCAATATACACGTAAGCGTAACGCACTCCTAAAGCACCACACTCGCCATGGGCTTGTACTGCAATCAAGCGCTCCCCACCCGTGGGCGACCAATCATCGTGCCGATAGCGAACCTGCCGAAGTGCCTGAGCAATGTCGGCTGCGCCAGCGCTGCCTACATTGACTAAGGTTAGCCAAGTAGGACCGTTCTGCACGAGGAAGATCCCACCCGGCAGCACACCCGCTACTTCAAGACGCTCCTGACCGGCATCTTTAACCAACAGCAAACGCAGGGCAATCGAATCTACAGGCCTCTCGAAAGCTATCCAGACGTCCTCATCGGCAATGGGCGAGGCATATGGCGGTGCGCACAGCGTATCGGCAGCAAAGCCGTCGTCGCCGACGCCAGAACTATCGTCAGCATCCAGGTCGAGGCCAAAGGAATCTTCAAGTACCACATTATCAAGACCGCCAAAGTCGGGACCAGTGAAGTACTCACCGCGGATGCGCAGTGCCGTCAGATTGGCCAATACAGCCCGAAACTCAGCCCCCGTCGGCACCGGACCATTGAGGCTATTCAAACGCCAGCCCGCATCCTCGCGCAAAAGCACTTCGAAGGGCGTCCAGGCTTTTTGGGGGCTGTACGCAAAATCATAGACCAGTGTCAGCCCCCCACCTATGAGCACCACGTCGGGGCGGCCGCCCACAGGGTTGATTTGGGAGGTGTCGCTAGCGTACTGATCCCAGCGCAAGTAGCGCCCGTAAGCGCCGCATTTGTTGCCTCGAAATTTGGGCGGAGCCGAAAAGTACCATAAATCGCCAGTGGCTGCATCGGTTACGCGAATGTGGCCGCCCGGGTTACCACCGTTGGGGACCCAAACGGGAACAGTGCTGGCGGGGTCGCCCACGGCACTCCATCCCTCGTTGTCGGTATCGAAAATGCTGCGCTGAGCAACCGCTGAAAAGCCGTTCAAAAACAGCGCCACAAATCCGGTAATACAAAAGGCATAGGTATTACAAAGCATAAACGATAGGTAAAAACCGCGAATGGGTGCAAAGTTCAAATGCTGTCCTATTTTTGCCGCCTATCCTCTTACGCCATAACATCGCTAAATCCGATACTATCCGTGCAAACAGACGACTCGAAGACCTCGCAGTGGCTGCGAACAATTCAGCAACACGTTACCCCTACTACCCTGCTCCTCACTTTGGCCGTTGTTGCCTTGACCGCTGCCCTAGCTACTCGCATTCAGCTCCAACCCAACAACGCCGCTGCTGCTTTAGCCATCGGCCAAATGGAAAAGGCCCTGCCCACAAAACCCGAAAGCCGCTGGGATTTCCCTCTGAATGAATTGCGCATCGAAGAGTATGTGCTCAAACGCGGCGATGCTCTCGGCTCGGTTTTGCAACAAAAAGGCCTTACCCCTTTACAAGTAGCCGCCGTCGTTGAAAGCGCCAAAGGTGTTTTCAATATTCATTCGTTGCGCATCGGGAAGTCGCTGCATTTCCTGTATCGTCAAAAGGGTGAAGATGGCAAGCCCATGTATCTGGTGTACGAGCCTTCGCCTTACGAATACGTAGTCTTTCACTTGCACGATCAACCCTGTGTGGAGGTCGTCAAACGGCCGGTAACGGTGCAGACATGCACTTCGGCAGGCGAGGTTAGAAGCAACTTATGGCAGGCACTCATGGAAAGCGGATTGAACGACAACTTGGCCGATGCTATGATTGATGCACTGTCTGCTTCGGTAGACTTCTATCGCCAAAAAGCAGGCGACCGCTTTAGGGTGCTCTACGAGCGCGACTTTGTGGAAGGGCAGCCGGTAGGCGCAGGCAAAATTCTGGTTGCCGTCTACGAGCGCGACGCAAAAATCTACTACGCCTTTCGCTTCGAAAGCGAAGATGGCAAGGCCGAATACTACGACTACGACGGACGCCCGGCTCGAAAGGCGTTCCTAAAAGCGCCCGTAAAGTACAGCCGCATCTCCAGCCGCTTCAGCCTGAGCCGCTTACACCCAATTTTGGGTTACCATCGCCCGCATTTTGGCACCGACTACGCCGCTCCCCATGGCACCCCGATCATTGCTGTGGGCGATGGCATCGTTACAGAAGCCACCCAGCGCGGCGGCAATGGCAAGTACGTGCGCATCCGCCACGATAAAACCTACGAAACCCAGTACTTGCACATGAGCGGCTTTGCTGCCGGCATTCGCCCAGGGGCACGCGTCGTTCAAGGGCAAGTTATCGGCTATGTCGGTGCCACAGGACTGGCCACCGGCCCCCACGTCTGCTTCCGCTTTTGGAAAAACGGCCAGCAAGTAGACCACTTGCGCCTCAACCTACCGCAGCCCGAGCCTATTTCCGGCCCCCTGTTGGAAGCTTTCCAACAAGAACGCGACCGCCTGCTCGAACAGATTAACACCCCACCCTTAGAAAGCAGAGACCAGCCCAGATCAAAACCGACTGTCAATAACATAGCACCTTAATGACCTTCCTTCTTCTCAGAGGCCAACACCACCTGTAGCTCCCTCGGTAGGGCAACGTAACACTCTATTCATCATTTGGTAACACACGTTTTCGGGCGATGTGTAGCCATGTCAAGAAGTTTGCATGTGTTACCTCGAGAGTTGCTCATATGCTGCCGCCCTTACCGCCCAACCCTTACACCTCTCTTCGAAGCGAGCGAGTCCTCCTCGAACCGTTAAAAGAAGAGCACTTCCCTACCTTGATCGCTCTAGGGAGCGACCCGCGCATTTGGGAGCACTTCCCCGAAAGCCGAGCCGATGCAGCCCACCACTGGGCTTACCTGGAAAAAATCAGCGCCGCACGCGAAGCGTGCGCACAGCATCCCTACGTTATCCTCCTCCCCGAAAGCGGTCGAATAGCGGGCTTCACGCGTTTGCACAACTGGAATGCCGACTGCCGACGCGTAGAGACGGGATCGTGGCTCCACCCCGACTTTTGGCGCAGCGGCATCAATGTCGAGAGCAAGTGGCTGCTGTTGCGCTATTGTTTTGAGGATTTGCGCTTGGTGCGGGTTCAATTTCGAACCTCGCCTCAAAATCAGCGTTCGCGGCAGGCTTTGGCAAAACTCGGCGCTACCTTCGAGGGCATTCTGCGCAACGACCGCATCTTGCCCAATGGGCGATGCCGTGACACGGCCTTGTACAGCATCATTGTCGAGGAGTGGCCACAAGTGCAAGAGCACTTACTCAGCCGCATGCGGCGCTACGAGCAGCCCGGCCCCGCAGCGGCCAGGGGCGAAGTGGTCGTCGCAGACGTTTGGTGAAAGAAGCGCAAAGCGCGTGCTCGCTGTATCTTTGGGCGCCTATGATGACGCGAATTCCCGGGTTATTGCTGCGCCAGATAGCACTGCTTCTCCTCATCATCGGGTTGGCAGGTACCCTATTCTACACTTTGTACCCCTATCTGCCTGCTCTGTTGGGCGCTTATACCTTGTATGTGCTGCTGTCGCCTCTCATGCTTTTTTTCATGGAGAAAAAGCGTTGGTCACCACCGGTAGTAGCCTTGCTGCTCGTCTTGCTCTCAGGCGCCGTCTTGGGGCTAATCATCTATGCGCTCGTTCAATTGGTGCAACAGCCTCTGCTGTCGGCGTTTGAGCATTCTCCAGAAATCATCCAAAACATCGAGCACATCACAACTTACTTGCAGCAACAATACGACTTAGACCTTATTACGCCGGAGAACATCCGAACCCTTACTACTTGGGCGGGCAAGCAAGCAAGCTTGTTGCTATCGGCCACCATAGAAGGCATCATTATGACGCTTCTTGTCGCCTTTGTGCTCTATTTTATGCTCATCAACCGCGAGCGCATCGAGCAAGCCTTCTACGATTGGCTCCCGTTCAGCAAGCGCAACACTGCGGAATTCAAGGAACGGCTCAATGTCCTAGTTTTTAGTAATGCGCTAGGCATCCCCTTCATGGGTATCACGCAGGGGCTGGCAGGCTTGCCGTTTTATTGGCTTATCGGAGTGCCCAACATATGGCTGTGGTTTGCCATAACCTGTATCTCGGGTATGTTGCCGGTGGTAGGAGTGGCACTGGCCTATGTGCCCATGTCGGTGCTAATGCTGGCCAACGGCGAGCCGGTTCGGGCAATAGCCCTTTTCCTTTACGGCTTTATTGTCATCGGTTCCGTGGACAACCTTGGGCGTATGTGGCTCCAAAAACGCCTGGGCGAGACACACCCCCTCATTACGTTGTTCGGCGTTATCGCTGGGTTACAGCTCTTTGGGTTTATCGGTTTTGTCTTTGGGCCTATTCTGATTGCCCTCTTTTTGCTCACCCTCCGCATTTACGGGCGCGAATTTGGCCGGCAAGAACGCACTCATCGGCCTTAAATTGGGTTTCTACCCACCTCAAATACCAAGAAAACTACCCAATGAGCACAAAAAAAGCCCGCGTCTCAGCGGGCTTTTAAACTGCGTCGGGATACCAGGATTCGAACCTGGGACCCCCTGCTCCCAAAGCAGGTGCGCTACCGGACTGCGCTACATCCCGAATGCTCATGCTTGCTGTGGAGTGTAGAAGCGGATGGGGCGGGATTCGAACCCGCGGTACGAGTTTACCCCGTACGACGGTTTAGCAAACCGTTGGTTTAAGCCACTCACCCACCCATCCGGACTTGTGGCTCAATGTGGGGGCAAAGTTAGGCCACAATGGAAGGCATGACCAAATTTTTCGGCGTGTTTTTTGGCCCATGCCCAAAGACATCAGTGCATAAGGCTCATTTTAACTTTCTTCTCCAGTTCCTCCACGTTGGCGCGAAACGTCGGGTCGGTATCCATCATATCCTGCACCGTTCGGCACGAGTACAGGATGGTGCTGTGGTCGCGCCCGCCAAAGGCTTTTCCAATAGCCTTCAAGGAGTGATTGGTCAGCTGCTTACACAAATAAATAGCAACGTGGCGCGGCACTACCAGACTGCGTTTGCGCCCCTCTTCCGAAAGGCATTTAACAGGTACATTGAAATGCTCGGCCACCAGATTCTGTATGGCCTCAATGGTGATGCCACGACTGGGCGACTTGATGAAGTTGAGAATGGCGCTTTTGGCTAATTCTAGGTCTACCTCACGGCTCATCAGCATGGACTGAGCCAAAAGGGTAACCATGATGCCTTCTAAGTCGCGTACGTTATCTTTGATGTTGTAGCAGATGTATTCGAGTACGCTATGGTTGACCTTGACCCCAGCCCGCTCGAGCTTATGGCTCAAAATAGCCATGCGGGTCTCTAAGTCGGGGGCTTGTAAATCAGCACTCAACCCCCAGCGGAAACGCGAAATTAGGCGGTCTTCAATGCCCTCTAGATCGCGCGGGGCGCGATCCGACGTCAGAATGATTTGGCGTCCACTTTGGTGCAATTGGTTAAAGAGAAAGAAGAAGATTTCTTGGGTTTTTTGCTTGCCCCCAAGGAAGTGAATGTCGTCCATGATGAGCACATCGAGCGACTGGTAAAAATTCACAAAAGCGTTGACGTCATTCTTCTTAATGGCCTGAATGATTTGGTTGGTAAACTCCTCTGCCGACACATAGAGCACTAACTTATCCGGAGATTGTTGCACGATTTGGTTGCCAATCGCCTGTGCTAAGTGGGTTTTACCCAACCCTACGTTGCCAAAAATAAACAACGGATTGAACGCGGTTCCTCCCGGCTTTTTGGCAACGGCCAAGCCCGCGTTGCGCGCCAAGCGGTTGCAATCGCCTTCGATGAACAAATCGAACGTGTAATTAGGGTTAAGGTTGGAAGCTACCTTATCGCGGCGAATACCCGGAATGATACGAGGATCTTTGATCTTCTCAATGTCAAAAGTGCCCGGAACCATAGGAGGCTCAGCTACGGCAACTGAGGCCGACGACTCCTTGTTTGCAGGGATGGACCTGTGCGCATTAGACGAGTTTAAGATGCAATAGCGAAGGCGCCCATTTTGGCCCAGCACCTGGAGGATGCTCGTGCGAAGCACCTGAACAAAATTCTCCTCTAACCACTCGTAGAAGAGCCTGTTGGGCACTGCTATGGTCAGCACCGAGTTCTCTAGCTGTACGGGTTGAATGGGTTCGAACCACGTCTGATAGCTCTGTGGAGGCACGCTTCGTTTAATGATGTGTAGACAGTTATCCCACACCACCTGGCAGTTATTCGTCATAGCCAAGATAGTTTTGTCTCTTCGGAGTAGTCTCCCCAAATGACGCTTACAAGAATCGCTGTTGCCGGATTGGAGGCCAAAGATTGCGCCTTCTTTTGGAAACCCAAAAAGCTGGAGCACACTTTTCGACGAAAATTTTTTCCTCTGCCAGCGCTAGGTTGGCAGGCGTTTGACAATCAAGCGCATATAAGTAAAGGCACTTTATAGGGCATCTTTTTCGCGCTTATATTCGGAAATCAACCTCTTTTTGTTTTAAAAAGCAGAGCATAAGCGAATTTTGCAAAACAAACCTTCGTACTAATTGTACCTTAAGTGGTTATGCATTTGGCCTAGTCAACTGCGCCTTTACGTCAGGAGAGCCGAAGCGTTTGGGGGCGGCTTTCGAGATAACTTCGGAGAGGGAAGAGGAGACAGGCCCTACTGTAAAAGGGCTTAGCGTTTTCGTAAGAGCATTGTTTTTAGGCAAATAATGGAATAAACGGGTTAACAGCCAGTTATGTGCCTTTCCCATGCGCTGGTTTGGCGAGGAGATGCTCAAAACTTTTCCTTTAACTAACAGTGGGAGAAGAGTGCAAGTGAGGCAAGCGATTAAAAGAGCTGACCAGCTTCGGTTCGTATGGCCACGATAGCCTGCTGCAGTGGAGTGTTTTCCCCTTGCGCTTCGAGCATTTTAAAGAGGCGGCTGACCAAGGCTTCGTCAGCAGCCTGGGGGTCGAGGCCTTCTGCAGCTTGAGTGATGAGGAGGAGGGTTTGCTGTCGGGCTACCGTGATGATGCGCCAAAGCGTTTCAGACACAAAAAGCTGCTGCGAGGTATTGTGGTCGAATTCCTGGTTGATGGCTATAAGCAAGGCGTGCTTCAACTGGGCAACGGTCATGCCGGGCATACGTACCCGCAACAGGGTATTAGGAATGGCGGCGCGATCGCACAGCAGCGTCAGGCGCTCATAGGCCTGAATGCGCAGCGGAAGGGTGATCTTTTGCGCATCTTGCCGAAGCAAGACGGCATCCATACGCTGCCGCTCCTCTAAAAGCAGCTTGAGCATAAAATAGACGGTGAAGAACACCACTAACGAGGGCAAGGTTAATTTGAGGATTTCGAGGAAGAAACTCATATCGCGCGGAGGTATTACTGCTCAATAAAGGCGGGCAAAGGTACGCTAAATGTCAGGCGGTTTTTGTTGGGCCGAGGCGAAGTTGCCTCTGCGTAGAGGCCCCCCCTCACTTTTGCGCTTGTAATAGAAGTAGGTTTCTAGTTGCGCGCGCACGGGAATATCGCTTTCCGTACGGCGGTAGCGGTTGAGTGCCGAAGCATCGACACAGCGCGCCTTGACATTATCCTCCAATTGCAGATTGATGATATCTCGAATTTCCGCTTTGAGTGCGGGATCGTAAACGGGAAAAGCCGTCTCGATGCGGTAAGACAGATTGCGCTGCATTAAATCAGCGCTCGAAAGATATATGCGTTCTTCACCCCCGTGGTGGAAGATAAATACGCGCGCATGTTCTAAGAAGCGGTCTACAATACTGATGGCCTCGATGTTGTCGCTAATGCCGGCAATACCGGGTGCTAAGCAGCAGATACTTCGGACGATGAGCTGAATCTTGACGCCCGCCTGAGAGGCCTCGTAGAGCTTCCGAACGACCTCCTTATCTTCTAAATTGTTGGTTTTAATGATGATATACGCAGGCTTCCCGGCCTGGGCAGCCGCTATTTCGGTGTCAATAAGCGCGTAGAGAGCAGAACGCAGATTGAACTTACCCACCATCAGATGCTTGAACTCCTGCCGGGGTGGCTTGATGTTTTCCAGAAAGGAGAACAAGTTGCTGACTTCGCTTGTCAGGCGCGTATCGGCTGTGAAAAGGCCAAAATCAGCGTAAATTTGAGCGGTTTCTTCGTGAAAGTTGCCGGTAGATAGATAGGCATACAAGCGTGGCTTACCGCCCTCCATGCGGCGCACCAAGGCGAGTTTGGAGTGCACCTTAACGCCCGGAAAGGAGTAGTAGACGCGTACGCCGGCACGCTCTAAGCGTTCGCCCCACTCTAAATTGGCCGCTTCGTCGAACCGAGCCTTAATTTCCACGAACACCGACACCTGTTTGCCGCGGCGCACCGCCTCCATAAGCGCCTCCATAATGCGGCTTCTACGCGCTACTCGGTACTGAATGACCTTAATGTGCGTAACCCGCGGGTCTTCTGCGGCGTGCTGAAAAAAGCGCACTACTGCCTCGTAGGAGTGATAAGGGTAGTGCAGCAATTGATCGCCTGCCTGAATGGCGTCGAAAGGCGAATCGGTCTGATGCAGTACTGGATGTGGTAGCGGAGGCAATGGCTTGTTCTTCAGGTGGTGCATCCCAAAATCCGGAAAGCGAAAAAAATCAAAGTTGTTGTGGTAACGCCCTTCCGGCAGCATGTCGTTCTTACCCAAGTCAAAGGTATCCTTCAAGTATTCCAGCAGGTGCTGCGGCATTTCGCGGTCATAGACAAAGCGGCTGGTTGGGCCTACTTGCCGCTTAGCCAAACTGGCCTTAATCTTTTCCACCAAATCGCCCGAGTATTCATCGTCAATGTAGAGTTCAGCATCGCGCGTGAGCTTGATGGAATAGGTATCCTGAATATCATAACCCGGAAAAAGCCAAGACACCGAGTGGCGCACGATGTCGTCCAACAAAATAATATTGTGACTGCCCGGCTCAGAAGGCAACGACACAAAGCGCGGCAGCTGGTCGGAAGGAATTTTGACCAAAGCATACTCACTGCGCGCCAGCGGTTTCTTTTTAGGGCGCAGATGCACCGCCAAATAGAGATGCGCATTGGCCAGAAACGGCCGAATGCGGTGCTTGACCAGCAACACCGGCATAACGAACGGCAGCAGGTGGTCGTGAAAATAGTTCTCTACAAAATCGCGCTGCTCGGCATTTAGGTCTAAACGGCGCAAGATATAGATGTTGTGTTGGGCCAATTCCGGGACAATCTGGTTTTCAAAGACCCACGAGACTTCCTCTTGCTGCCGATTGACGATGTGATGAATCTGCCTGAGTACCTCACCCGGCGAAAAGTCCAGCTCTGCCTTAGTTTTTTTGCCTACTTTTTTAAGGTTGCGAATGTTGGCTACTCGGATGCGAAAAAATTCGTCGAGGTTCGACGAGTAAATAGCCAAAAACTTCAGGCGCTCCAAAAGCGGTACTGAAGGGTCTTTGGCCTCCTGTAACACGCGATAATTAAAGGAAAGCCAGGAAATATCTCGATGTACGAAAGGGAATTTTGCCATGCTAAAGAGGTAGACTTAAAAACCGGTGGCAAAATTCCACATTTACCGCCGCACGAGGCACAGAGCTCGAATACCACAGGCTCGTTTATTTAAAGAGGGTCATTTGCTGAGAAGGAGGAGGCGTTCTGAAGTCTGGGCCGCGAAGTTGAGCCTCCGGCAGGTACTGGCGAAAGACCTCTACACAAAAGGCGAGCAGCTCGGGTGCCAGCAGATTGTCTGGCTCGTGGCCGAAAAAATAGACCTCTTCCAGTCCGTTGTTGGCCCAATAGGCAAGGCGTTCGGCCCATGCTCGCGTGCGCGAAAAGTCCGTAGGGTGTAAGGCGTTGCCCACAAAGCGTATAAGGGTTCGGCGCGCTGTCAGGCGTCCGTGACATACGTCGCGTCGCCCTGCCACATCGGTAATAACAGCAGCCGTTCGGCACTGGCGTAAAAGCGAAAACAGCGCCCGCCCCGCCTCAGCATCGGCAAAAAAAGCCGGATGACGCACCTCGACAGCCAGTGGAATTTTTGAGGCGAAGGCTGCCAAAAAAGCGGCCAAATCCTCCAAGCGCTGCGGCCCAAAATGCGGGGGCAATTGCATAAAGCAGCACCCTAAACGGTTGCCCAAGCCCCAAACAACCTCGCAGAACTGCTCCATACTGGCATAGGCATCGGTCAGGCGAGTCGCATGGCTAACCACTTGCGGCACTTTAGGGCAAAAGCGAAAGTCTTCCGGCACGGCTTCGCGCCAGCGCGCCACCGCAGCAACATCCGGAATGCGATAGTACGTCGCGTTGAACTCAATAGAGTTAAACAGCCGACTGTAGCAAGCTAAAAAACGACGCTCTGGCGTACCCGACGGATACCAGCGCCCTACCCAGGCCTTCATGTGATAGCCCGTAGCGCCTGCATACACCCGCACGCGACGGGGAATGCCGTCTAAAACTTCGGCATTTTCGGGCAGATCGGGCGGCAGTGAGAAGTCCACCGCATCCACAGAAGGCAACTTTCCAAAGTCCATAGCCAGATGAAACAGAGAGAGGATCGCAGCGACTAATCTGGGATGGCCTCCACCAGCTGCCGTACATAGGGCGTGGGCGGGTCGGCCAGCAAGCGCTCAGGAATGTCCAGCGCCTCTATACAGCCCTGGCGAAGCACCAGTATGCGGTCGCACATTTGGTAGAGTACACTCAGGTCGTGGGAAATAAAGATGCACGTCAGCCCCAAGGCGCGCTGCAAGTCGAGCAGTAAGTTGAGGATATCGGCCTGCACAGACACGTCTAAGGCGGAAGTGATCTCATCGCACACCAACAAGCGCGGTTGTACTGCAAGCGCACGCGCTATACAAACGCGCTGGCGTTGCCCGCCAGAGAGCTCGTGTGGGTAGCGCCAGCAAAAATCCGACGGCAGACCCACGCGCTCTAACAGACCCACCACCGCAGTTTGTCGCTGGCGCTCAGTGGCATAGAGGCGGTGTGCCGCCATAGGTTCACGTAGGGCTTCACCTACCGTCAGGCGGGGATTGAGCGAGCGATAGGGATCTTGAAAAATGAGTTGCACTTCGCGGCGCCTTTGCCGATGCACTTCGGGCGACATCGCATCGAGTCGCACACTGCGATAATAAATACGCCCTTTTGTGGGGGCTTGCAGACCCGCCAGAAGGCGGCCCAAAGTGCTCTTGCCCGAGCCAGATTCGCCCGCTATGCCGAAGATTTCGCCAGGAAAAATTTCCATCTTAAGCTGGCTCAAGGCCCTTATTTGCTGCTGCGCACCCGACCAAAAATAGCGGCGCACGGGATAACGTACCTCCACGTCTTCTAGGCACACGATTGGCGTCTGGGCGTACAGCTGCTCGCGCCGACGCAGCTCGCCCTCAGTAGTTCTCTGTGCAGGAGGAGTATATCCTTCTCCTGCGCGCATGGCCTCGCTCAATGACGGCCATCGCTCCAAGCGCTTTCCAGTGGTGGGCCGACATGCCAACAGCCCCCGCGTATAAGGATGCTGCGGCTCGCGGAGCAATGCCTGCGCAGCCCCCTGCTCCACCACTTCTCCGCAGCGCAAAACCAGCACCCGATCGGCCACCCGCTTGATGACCCCTAAATCGTGGCTGATAAACAACAACGACAGCCCATCCTTGCGCTGCAGATCCTGAAACAACTGCAAAATGCCTTGCTGAGTAACCGTGTCTAAGGCAGTAGTTGGCTCATCGGCAATGAGCAGCCGCGGACGCCCAGCCAAAGCAATAGCCACCATAACTCGCTGCCGCTGCCCTCCAGACAACTCGTGCGGATAGGCTCTATAAACCCGCTCCGGGTCCGCTAAATGAACGCGCTCCAACAGGCTTAAAGCCTCTGAGCGCACTCGTGGCACGCGCTGCCCTCCGTGCTGCCAAATCACCTCCTCTACCTGAAAGCCACACCGAAACAACGGGTGAAGCGCCGTGGCAGGCTCTTGAAAAACAATCCCTACCTCGCGACCGCGCATGCGCGCCGAAAACGGCTCTCCACCCAACAGAACCCTGCCCCCTAAGCGCCCACCGGCAGGTAATAGCCCCACCAGTGCTAATGCCAACGTGCTCTTGCCCGAACCCGACTCGCCTACCACCCCTAACGACTCGCCTTTCAACACTTCAAACGTCAACCCCTTGAGCGCCTCCACCGCCGAACCCGGAGGCCCGTAGGTAACGCGCAAATCGCAAACGGAAAGCAACGGAGGCCCAGACATAACAGACGCAAAGTTGAGGGCAATAGCAGAGAATACGCCAAGAAAAAAGGGCCGCACTCGCTCTGTCCGAAGCGCACCACCAAAATGCCCGCCAAAAACTCGGCTTCGCGCCTATAACAAAGGCTGTGCGAAAAATTTCTGCTCCCCTCTCGCACATTATCCCTTAAAGCTAGAGCCTTAAATAGACTGCCAAAATGGCCTTGAGACAAGCACGACAAAATCAGCCTTTGCCTTGACGCCCGTCATCAAAACACCAAGGAGCTTGAGTCCAACTTTGTTTTACTCTTTTAATTTCAACAAAAACTGGACTTGGTCATGAAATTCGAATATAACTTGTCCATCGGCGAGATCATCGCCTCCTTTCTCCTGATGATGGCAGTGGTCATTGTGGGCATTTTCACCCACCAACATTGGTTAGTAGCGTTAGGGTTTCCACTTTTCCTGCGGGGGCTTTTAGGGTGGTGCCCGCTGAAGACCTATCTGAATTCGCGCAAGAAGACTGCATAAAATTGATGTGCCCATTTTGGCAAACACTCACTTCGATAGGCGAGAGAAGAGCTAAGACTCTTACCTTTGCGTCATGCGCCTTGTTCTCATCAGCGGCCTAATTAGCGTTATACTTATGCAGGCGTGGATACGCACTGCATGGACCATAGATTACCAATGGCGTCGCTCTGTTTATGAGAAAAAATGCGAGAATAAGGCGCGCCCTCAATTGCACTGCGATGGGAAGTGCTATTTGCTCAAACAGATAAAAAAAAGTGAGTCGCCCGAGGGCAACGATGCGTATCCGCCGATTCCTGAGGCGTTTCGGCAAGTGAAGGAAATCACGTTGTTTTTAGAAACGCCATGGGTCTGGAGGATAGGCGCGTTGAGCATGACCAAGCACTTGGTAAACAGCCCCTATCGCTTTCCGCTTTTAGAGTCCGAAACATTCGGCATCTTCCACCCTCCTGAAAGCTAACCTCGCGCAACTCGATTGGGAAGGCCTCTAAGCGTATGTGCCCAGGAATATTGGCTCTGCGACGTACTCAGCACAGCTGAAGTAGAGCATATGCTGAGGCCTTGCGCGAAGGGAGGGGTGCTTCCTTATTTGAGAAGAAAAAACAGCGTTTGCTCATTCGCTAAGCAGCCGCCTGTGGGCAGGCTTCTTCAGCGCACTTCTGAAGTTTTAGTCCAGGGGATAAGCCCTGCTTTTTCATCCTTTTAAATTTTTAAAATTAGCCAATTCATCATGAAAAAATATCTGTTTGGCATCTTCATCTCTGCATTATTGGTGGCAGGTCTTGCTTCTTGCAAAAAAGACAAAGGAGAAGAAGACTTAACCGGTTTCAACGATGTCGAAATCGAATTTGAAAACCGCGCCGGCAACAAGCCGCTGGTCTTTGGTGTGGAGTACGAGAACGCGCTGGGCGAAGTCATGAAGTTTTCGACCTTCAATTACTACGTCAGCAACTTCGTGCTCATTAAAAACGACGGTTCGGAATTCATCGTTCCGAAAGACTCGTGCTATTTCTTGTGCAAGCACGAGGATCCGAAGACGCGTAAGGTGAAGATCCGCAACGTACCTGCTGGCGACTATAAGGCCATTCGGTTCATTATCGGTGTAGATAGCCTCAAGAGCGTCAGCCCTGCCAGCGAGCGTTTGGGCGTACTCGACCCGGCCGACGGCGCCAAGGGTATGTATTGGAACTGGAACGCCGGCTATATCTTCGTGAAAGCAGAGGGCACCTCGCCGCAGGCTCCTGTTGATCCGGGTGTCAACGACCGCATTTTTCAATACCACATCGGTCTGTTTGGGGGCTATTCCAGCCCGACGCTCAACAACATTAAGACGGTTACGCTGGAACTCCACCACGGCGAGGTAGCCAAAGTGCGCCGCAATGGCGGACCGCATTTCCACATTTACGTGGACATTTTAGAGATGTTTACGCGCCCTAACAACATCAGTGTAGCCGCCAACCCGAAAGTACACGCCGGGCCGTTCTCTAAGAATTTAGCGGACAACTACGCCGACATGTTCATCCTCGATCACGTTCACAATCCTTGATTTTGCACTGGGCCGGGGCACCTGCTGCTCGCGGGTGGCTCCGGCCTTTTTCATACAACCAAGCTCTCGTCTGGGTGTTTGTACACTCAAAAGCCTTTTCTTATGAGAATTTGCTTTTACGTACTTGCCGTGGCAGCCTTAGGCTGGCTGGCTAGCTGTCGCCCAGAGCCGCCAGACTCCATTCCGCTGCCCACGAGTATTTGTGTACGCACGGTTCACCATACATGGCCTATTCCCGCTTGCACCGTTTACGTGAAATACTTTGCAGACTCCTTTCCGGGCTATAAGCGGCCTATGTCCTATTTCGACGCCGTTTTCATTACCGATAGCGATGGTCGCGGCTGCCTTAAAGGCGTACCTGAAGGCCGCCACTGGCTCATTGGTATTGGGTACGATAGCCTCTACTATCCACACGATGTCTTTGGCAATCTTCCGGTCTACATCTCGCTGGACGAAGGGCGCGGAAAACTGGATACCATTCTCTATGTTACGGAAGAACATTAAACTACAGCCATGACCATTCCTTCTATTTTTAGGCCAACAGCCGCTCTGCTGGCTGCCCTTGTATTCATGATTACCGGCTGCCGTAAAGACGACCCTAAGCCTATTTTCGAAGGTCCTTTTCTGCCGGCCAATTTCCCCAAACCCGCTTACGACTTAAGCCAAAACCCAGTGACGGAAGCCGGCTTCGCCTTGGGCAAAAAACTTTTCTACGACCCCATCCTCTCGCGCGACAACACCATCTCCTGCGGCAGTTGCCATATCTCCTACGCCGCTTTCACTCACCCCGACCACCCTGTTAGCCACGGTATTGACGACCTGTTGGGCCGCCGAAACGCCCTGCCCATCCAAAATGTCCTTTGGCGCACCAGTTTCTTCTGGGACGGCGGCGTGCCTCACCTGGACTTCGTGCCGCTCAACGCTATCCAAAGCCCCGTGGAAATGGACGAAGACCCTGGACGCATCCTACAAAAACTGCGCGCCCATCCGCAATATCCGGCCTTATTTAAGGCCGCCTTCGGCTCGGAGGAAATCAATACGGCGCGCTTTCTGCAGGCTCTCTCCCAATTCATGGTCATGCTGGTGAGCGCCAACAGCCGCTACGACCGCTACGTGCGCAACGAACCCGGAGGCGTGCTCACCGCTGACGAACTCGAAGGCCTCAACCTCTTCCGGCAAAAATGCGCCTCTTGCCATGCGACGGATCTGTTCACCGACCAATCCTTCCGAAACAACGGTTTAGACAAGTCCTTCTATTTCGACCAGGGCCGCTTCGAGGTCAGTGCTCTGCCCCAAGACGAGGGCAAATTTGCCGTTCCCTCGCTGCGAAACGTGGCTTCTACAAGCCCGTACATGCACGACGGCCGCTTCAAGCGACTTGAACAGGTGCTCGACCACTACGCCTCAGGCGTGCAGGAATCGCCTACGTTAGACCCTCTGCTGCGCCAACCCGACGGCAAATTAGGCATCCCACTCACGGCAGATGAGAAACGCAAAATCATCGCTTTCTTAGGCACCTTGACCGACGAGGGGTTCTTGCGCGACAAGCGATTTGCTGAGTAAAAAGACAAGGCCACCTAACGTCCTTTTGCGCGCGCTCACAAAGGCGCGCCCCCTTCACTCGTGAGTCCACTTAGAAAAAGCCAGCCAAATGCCGAGCGCAATCCGAGGGAGGGCCTTTTCCTGTTTCGGCCACACCGCCGCCCCAACACATTCAGTCGGTGAGCAAGCGGTACTGCACTGGTTGAAATCCCCCGTAAAACCACCGCGCCTGCTCCTGTAGATCCCGTCTAGCCGCAGCGCAAACGCCGCACGCACAAGTAGGCAGCCAACAGCCTCCTCCGAACACCACAGCCGTTAGGCTCTCGGTGCGAAATCGCCGTACACGCTGTGGCCTGATCCGCACTCCATCAGACGGCGAGATGCAATCCTATTAGATTTTTTCCTTTTACTGCGACTTTTTCCTTTTTTTTGCCTTTTGCAGCCTCCTCCTCCCAGCAACAGGAAGGCCCAGTGCTAAGGCTGTATTTGTTAATGTGGAAATAGCGCCCTCTTTAAAGCGTTCTGCAAATCATCACAAGCACACATAACTTTCTTATGAAATTTTTTACTCCCTTCCGCAGCCTTACCCTGACGACCATATTGTGCACCGCTTCCCTCCTTTTGCCCGCCCAAGACTGCTCCAATCTGATCAAAGAAAATAAGAAGGTCGCTGGCGTTCAAGTCGTTCGGACTGACAACATCGTTGTCGTTGTACGCGGCAGCTATAATTACAGCATTGCTTTTGTAGCTGATGAAAAAGGCATCTATGCCCGTGTAACTTCTACCGGCGGCACAGAGCTGAACCAAGACGATCAAGTCGTTTTCGTGGACTTCTCCGGCAAAGAGCGCGTCTACAAATTCACCTCTTTGGGCGAAGTGGTGAGCGGCAATGTGCCTACCCACCGCAACAACTTGCGCTTAGACTTAGACGCCGTTCGCTGGTTGGCGAGCACGACCATCACTGACATTCACTTCATCAACTTTGTCGAACGGCAGAAGTACAAGTTTACGGTAAACCCCAACCGGCAAACAGAGTTTCGCAACCTATGCGTATGCTTCCACAACGCTCTTGAGGAAGGCGCAGTGAAAGATAACCCAGGAGCCGAGATTGAACGCAAGAGCAGCACTTCGAGTGCTGGCGCACCAACCAACACCACAACAAACAAACCCAGCTCAGGCAGTACACCCAGCGGTGGAGGAACGCGTCCGACTTCTGCCGGCGCTCCAGTCAGTGACGAAGAGCTCGTTAGCCTTCGACGCGACTTAGAAAAGACGAAAGAAGCCGTTCGGGCCGAGATAAAAGCCGAGCGCGAGCGCGCCGATGCTATCAAGTTGCAAATCCAGCAGGAAGTTGCCGCCGCCCGAGAGGCCGCCAACCAGAAAAAAACGGAATACGCCAACGAAGTGCTCGAAGCGCGCAAGGCCAGCTTGGCTGAAATTGAAAAAGCGCGCGCCGAAGCCCAAGCCATCATTGCGGAAAGCCGAATGCGCGCCGACTCCATCACCGCTCGCCTACATCTGAACGTCGAAGAAGAACGGCGTAAAGCGGGCGAGGAAATCCAGAAAGCGCGCATTACCGCGGCAGAAGAGGTCAAAAAAGCCCGTGAGAATGCCTCGGCGGAAATCGCCCGCATCAAAGAGCAACTCGAACAATCTAAACTGCAGTACGGCGACGAAATTGCCACTGCGCGCGCCAACGCTGAGGAAGAGATTCGCCGCATCCGCGAGGAAAATGCGCGTGTCATTGCCGAAGCCCGCCAGCGTGCCCTTCAGGAAAAAGAAAAAACCGCAGGCGACGTACAGGAAGCCAAACGCACCGCTGCTGACGAGATTCTCAAAGTGCGCGAAGAGTCGGCTAACGAAGTGGCTCGTGCCCGTGAAAATGCCGTTTTGGAAAAGCAGCGCATCGCCAACGAAATTTCTGAAGCCCGCCGAAAAGCTGCCCAAGAAAAGGCCCTTATAGAACAGAACAATGCATCGGAATTGGCCGATTTGCGCGAGAATACCGCCAAACAAAAAGAAACTCTCGCCTTAGAGGTAGCAGAGGCCAAAAAGCGGGCGGCCGATGAGATAGAGCGCATCCGCCGCGAGGTGCAACTTTATCGCGAGCAGGCCGAAACCGAGAAGGCCAACATCGCCAAAGAGGTAGCCGAAAACCGCCAGCGCGCCGCCCAGAGCGTGCAGCAAATCCAAGAGGAGGCTAATCGGGCCATTGTTGAGGCTCAAAAACGCGCTCAGCAGCAGCGCGACTCCATCGCTGCAGCCGTGCAAACCGCCCGCCAGCGCGCCGCTGAAGAGATAGCCAAGATTCAAGAAGAGACCAACCGAACCTTAGCCGCCATCAAAGAAAAAGAAGCGCGCATCAAGCAGGAAAGCGCCGAGGAAGTGCAGCGCGCCCGCGAACGCGCCGCCCAAGAAGTGGCCAAAGCTCAGGAAGAGGCTCGCGCTCGAGTGCAAGCGGCAAACGCCAATGCCGACGAAGCCCAGCGCAAGTACGCCGAAGAAATTAACGCCTCTAAGCAGACCGCCGAACAAAAGCTGCAGCAAATCCAACAAGAGGCCGCTGCCGCCGTTGCTGAGGCTCGGCGCAAGCAGCAAGAGACCAGCCAGGCCTCCGCCCAAGAAGTGCAGGCAGCTCGCGAGCGCGCCGCTGCTGAAATTGCCGCTGCCCGCGAGCGCGCCGCCCAAGAAGTAGCCGCTGCCAAAGAAGCCGCCGTGCGTGCCCAGCAAGAGTCGGCCAATGCCATTGCTGAGGCCAGGCGCCAGAGCGCCCAAGCCATTGCCGCCGTCCGAAGTGCTGAAGCCGACAGCATCCGCATCGCTCGCGAACGCGCTGCCGAAGAGCGCCAGCGCTTAGCAGCCGAACTGGCCAGCGCCCGCGAACGCGCTGCGGCCGAAATTGCCGCAGCCAACCAACAAGCAGCAGAAGAAACCAAGAACGCCCGCGAAAACGCCGCCCGTGCTCGGCAAGAAAGCGCTGAAGCCATCGCAAAAGCGCGCGAAGAGGCCGCTGCCGAAGTGGCCAAAGCCAGAGAAGAGGCCGCCCGCGAAGTGGCCTCCGCCAAGCAACAGGCCGTAGAAGCCATTGCCCAAGCTCGCCGCGAAGCCGAAGAGCGCAAAACAGCCTTCGCCCGCGAAGTCAGCGAAGCCCAGGAGCGCGCCCGCCGCGAAATGGAAGAGGCGCGCAACCAGGCTGCCCAAGAAGTGGCCAACGCTCGCAAAGAAGCCGAAAACAAGCGCCGCCAATACGCCAACGAGGTAGAGGAAGCGCGCAAACGCGCCGCCGAAGAGGCCGCCGCCGCTCAGAAAGAAGCGGCGCAAGCCGTCCAGACCGCTCGCCAAGAGAGCGCAGCTGAAATCGCCCGCGTCCGCGCTGAAGTAGCGGAAAAAATCCGTGAAGAGCAGCAAAAAATCGCGCAAAAACAGCAAGAACTTCTTCAAAAGCAACAAGAGGTGGAGCGCATCCAGCAGCAGCTCAGCGCGCTGCAGGCCGACATCCAACGCGCCCAGGCCGAACTGCAGCGCCTCCAAGAGGAGGCCCGCAAGCAACGCTCAGGCTCAGGCAACAACCGCTAAACGTCCTTTAAAGCCCAAAAGGCATAGGGCCTCCTACTACTCTGTATCTCTTCGGAGGCATGCTTAAATAGACATTTCCCGGAGCCACAGCACTTGTTGGGTGGGCTTCCCACAGCAAGCCCACCCAACAAGTCCGTCCGGCGGCAGGCTCGAAGAAACGCCCAGCGGCAGCATTGGGCCGCACATTGTGAAAATAAGCCGCTTGAGTGGCGTTATCCACCCCGAAAAAAGCCTCAACGAGGCATGTGGGCCGCCTCCAGCGGTAGCCCACTCGGCTTTGCAGCAGCGTTACAGGAGCTACGCGCGTTTGGTTGGCGTCGTCGGCAAAGTAGGCACCTGCGTAGCGCGCCTGAGCGCGGGCGAACCAGCGGTATTCCCCGCCATAACGCAAGTCGAGCATGCCCCAATGCTGAGGCAGAGCCGGCAATTGGTTTCCACTAAAGTCGCCCGCGGGCGTGCTGTATCGGGCATACCAAAAGCGGGCCGACGTCCAAGTCAACTCAGCTGCCAAACGCGGCACTGGGTAGGCGAGCAGCGTCAGCTCGAAGCCCATCCGCCGGGTTTGTCCGGCGTTTTGGTAATAGAGTCGTCCGGGGGTCTGCGGGCGCTCGAAAGGCGTTAGCTCGTCGTTGGTAACGGCCCAAAAAAGCGCGACATCGGCTTGCAATAGGTCGCCCTCCGCTGTTTGTGCACCGATTTCCCAGGTATGGGTGCGCTGTGGGCGCAGGTTAGGATTGAAGCCTCCACTGCCATCGGGGTTGTTGCTCAGTTCGCTCAGCGTAGGTGTCTCGAAATGGGTGGCCCAATTAGCCCGCGCTCGCAAGTAGCGGCCCACATGGCGCGTCAAGCCGGCCCATGGGCTGAGGTAAGAATAAGCTCTGCGGCCCGATTGGTCGCCGTCGGCATCGAAGGCGTCCTCTACCTGCAGCCATACGCGGTCGGCACGCAAACCGGCGCCGAGGTTCCAAGAAGACCGAGGGCGCCATTGAGCGGCAACAAAGAAGCCTGCCGAAGCAAAACGCTCCGTTTGGTTCAATTGCAGCGGGCCGCGCTGGCCGTCGAGGTTGTCGAAGCGCTGGCGGTCGTCGCACTGATAGTCAAAGTCAAGGCCTGCTGAAAAAGATGCGCGAGGGCTTAACCACTGGTGTTGTACTCCCGTTCCGGCGGCCCAGCGCTGCAGTTGCACTTGTCCGCCGCGTTGGAAGGGCAGGCGATTTTCAAAATTGCGGCGCAAAGCGTAGAGGCGGGCGGAGGAGGTATGGCCCTTTTTCCAATCTTTTTCCGCAAAAAAGCCTACCCGTCCCTGCTCTACGCGTTCACCGGCGTTGAAGCGCGTGTTCGTCGGGTGCGCAGCGCGCCGATGGGCAGCCACTTGTTCTGCCGTAAGGCCACCAGCGTCGTCGGCTTGTGGGCTAAAGACGTAGTTGAACAGCAGGCGCAAGCGGAGAGATGAGTCTGGTGAGGGCCACTCCCAACGAGTATTGAGCAGTGAGGTGCGCATGGCCGAGTACTCGCGATAGCCCCTCAAGCGCTGATGCGTCAGCGCCAAGCGAACGCCGTGGCGCCCTCGGCGAAAGCTGCCTGAAACATGCCCTTGCCCAAACCCCCAAGAGCCTGTCGCTACGCGCACACGCATCGCCGGAGCGTCAGCAATGCGCTCCGTATGTAGGCTCACCACTCCGCCAGAGGCATTGCCGTACAGGCCGCCCGACGAGCCGCGCAGCACTTCAATGCGCTCTACAACCGCTAAGTCGAGGTTGTCCACCTGCCCTTGACCATCCGGAGCAGACTCTGGGATGCCGTCGAGCAGCAGCCGAATACCGCGGATGCCGAAAGCCGAACGCGCCCCGAAGCCCCGAATGGCAATGCGGATGTCTTGAGCAAAATTGGCCTCACCCAACATCCACACGCCCGGTACGGCCGCTAAGCTCTCGCGCAGCGTCAGCTGCGGCTCTGCCCGGCGCAACCACTCGCCCTGAAGCCTCGACACTGAAAGCGGCACCCCTCCAGACGAAAGAGGCAGGCGCGCCACCGAAATCGTTATGCCTCGCAGCGTATCCTCGCGCAACGTATCGGCAACCATCACCCAACCTCGCGCGGACGAGGCCCCTGAGGCAGCCACTACCGGCACAACCCAAAGTACAGCCCAAAGTAAGAGGACACTCATAGCGCCGAAAGTTCGAACAAAGCCGCCCTAACTTCGCTGAAAAAAAACGACCGATTAACTGTTTATGCGCCAACACCCTATTATTCTCGTCACCGGTGCGCGCGGCCAACTGGGGCGCTGTTTTGAGGACCTAAGCCGACAATTCCCACAATGGGCATTCCTGCTCACCGGCGCTCAGGAACTCGACATCACCGATCGCCGCGCCATCCGCCGCTTTTTCGAAAATCATCGGCCCAACTGGTGCCTCAACTGCGCCGCTTACACGGCCGTAGACAGGGCCGAAGACGAGCCGCAACAAGCGCAGCGGGTCAATGCCTTAGGGCCGCGCTATTTGGCTGAGGTCTGCGCCCAAATAGGCAGCCGCCTCATCCATTTCTCTACCGATTATGTCTACCACGGCCGGCATTATTTGCCTCTACGGGAAAATGTTCCCACCCATCCGCGCAGCGTCTATGCCCGCAGCAAATTAAGCGGCGACCGCGCCGTCTTGCGCTACTGCCCCGCTGGCGGGATGGTCATCCGAACCTCTTGGTTGTACTCCCCCTATGGCCACAACTTTGCCCATACCATCGCCCGCTTGGGCCGACAACGCCCAGAACTGCGCGTCGTGTTCGACCAAATCGGCACCCCCACCTACGCTCCACATCTGGCCGAAGCGGTCTTGCACATCGTCGATCGCGTGCAGACACACGGCCAACCCAACAGCATTAGCGGCGTCTGGCACTACTCCAACGAGGGCGTCTGCAGCTGGTACGATTTTGCCCAAACCATTGCCGACCTCAAACAACTGCCTTGCCGCATCACCCCCATTCGCACCGAAGAATACCCTACCGCCGCCGCTCGACCGCCCTTCAGCGTCTTAGATAAAGCCAAAATCAAAACGGCTTTTGGCCTAGAAATACCCCATTGGCGAAGAGGCGCCGAGCAATGGGCGATGCAAACGGCCTAATCATCGAAAGGCTGTGCATCTTTTTGCTGAACTTTCGTTATTTCGCCGCGGATTGCATTTCCGTACGCCTTCAAAAATCCAACTCATCCCTTCAAGCACGCACCTCACCTATGTATTTCAGCTCCCAGCAGTTGAATCCGCCGGAAGAGAACCCCACCTACAAGCCCTGGAAATTTCGGGACTTGAAGATTTACTCTTCCACCGAATGGCTGGCCGACAACAAGAAGAAGTATCGCCAGGTGTTCGACCGTTACGAGACGACCTACGTCTACGCGGAGCTGTCGTTTTTTAACAAAAACTTCGACATTGAGGATTGGGAGGTCAAGGTGGAACTGCGCTGCTATGCCGTTAGGAAGCAAAAGAAGGAGATTTGCTCCCTGCAATTCACCCGCAAGGTGAGCAAATACGACCCGGTGGGCTACGTGCGCGAGGGCTGGGGCAATAAGCAAGAAGGCCTTTTCTGGAAAAAAGGCGCCTACTACTGGGAGGCCTGGATCGAGGGTGAAAAAGTAGCCACGCGCTATTTCTACATCGAAGACGGCGGGCGCCCCATCAGCCGACACGACAACCCTTACTGCCAAATTGCATCGCTGCGCCTATACGAAGGCCCATACGATGACCTGCCGGAGGCAGAGCGCCGCTACATGCGCCGCTTTTTGGGTGACGAGACGCGCTACATCTACGCCGAGGTGATGCTCAACAACTTGCTGCCGGCGCGCCCGTGGCAGTGCGAGTTGTTCATCAAATTCTACAACGACGCCCGCGAGCTCAAGGGCCAAGTAGTCCGGCTCCATCGGGTGGAAAAAGGCGAAGAAGTCATCAAGATTACTGCCGGTTGGGGCAGCAACGTTAAAGGCTCTTGGCGCAACGATCACTACACAGTAGAGGTCGTATTTATGGAGCATCTGTTGGCTGTTCTCCCCTTCGAGGTAGGCAATGAGTGGGAAGAGGGCAGCAACCCCGCTTGGCTACCTCATACCACTGCCACCCTGCTACCGGTCTCTGAAGAAGGCGGAAAGTTTGAGGAAGTGCTCCAGCGCTTAGACGCGCTCATTGGCTTAACGGAAATTAAGCAGAAGGTACGCGAGCATGCTCAATACCTCAAATTTCTGCAGCTGCGCCGCGAAAAGGGCTTTCAGGAAAAAGAAGAGCTCAACATTCACTCCGTCTTTGTGGGCAACCCCGGCACCGGCAAAACCACCGTGGCCCGCATGATGGGGCAATTGTACCGCAGCATGGGTCTGTTATCGAAAGGACACGTCAAAGAGGTGGATCGCTCCGATTTAGTGGGCGAGTACATCGGCCAAACGGCTCCCAAGGTTAAAGAGGCCATCGAGGCGGCGCGCGGCGGCATCCTTTTCATCGACGAGGCTTACTCGTTGGCCCGCTCCCCCGAAGACAACAAAGACTTTGGCAGAGAGGTCGTGGAAATGCTCGTCAAGGAAATGTCGAATGGGCCGGGCGACTTAGCCGTCATCGTAGCCGGCTATCCGCGCGAAATGAAGATATTCTTGGACTCGAACCCAGGGCTACGCAGCCGCTTCAAGATGCACTTCGAGTTTCGCGATTACCTCCCGCAGGAGCTCATCCGTATCGCCGAGTACGCCTGCCAAGAGAAAGAGATCGAATTAGACGAAGGAGCAAAGGCGCTGCTTAGCGAGTACATCGTGGAAGCTTACCGCCGCCGCGACCGCTCTTTCGGCAACGCCCGATTTGTCAACGACCTCCTGGACAAGGCAAAAATCCAACTGGCCCTGCGCCTCATGGCCGATCCCAATGTGCGCGAAATGGCGCCCGAAACGCTCCGGCTTATCAAGCGCGAAGACATGGAAAAAGTCCAGGCACTCCCGCAGCGCCGCATGCCCCCTCACATCCCAATTGACCATGCATTGTTGCAACAAGCCCTGCACGAACTGGACAGCCTTATTGGCATGCGGGAAATTAAAAAGGACATCCGCGAAATGGTCGAAGTAGTGCGCTTTTACCGCGAAACCGGACGCGATGTCCTGGGCCGATTCTTCCTCCACACCGTATTCGTAGGCAACCCCGGCACCGGCAAAACCACCGTGGCTCGCATCCTGACTAAAATTTATAAAGCCCTCGGCATCTTGGAGCGCGGTCACATGGTGGAAACCGACCGCCAGGGCCTCGTCGCCGGGTATGTTGGCCAAACGGCCATCAAGACCGCCGAGCGCATCGAAGAAGCCATGGGCGGCGTCCTCTTCATTGACGAAGCCTACGCCCTCACCCACAGCGGGCGAGGCACCCAGGGCGACTTCGGCGATGAAGCCATACAAGCCCTCCTTAAGCGCATGGAAGATAGCCGAGGCGAGTTCTTCGTCTTCGTGGCCGGCTATCCCGAACAAATGGAGAACTTCCTCAAGGCTAACCCAGGCCTGGCCAGCCGCTTCGATAAAATCCTGCGCTTCGAAGACTACTCGCCCGAAGAGTTGCTCGAAATCGCCCTACACATGTTCCAGCAAGAACACTACCGCGTCGACGAGCGCGCGCGCGAACACCTGGGCAAGTACCTAACCTTCCTCTACCAAATGCGCGACCGATACTTCGGAAATGCTCGCGCCGTACGCCAAGTCGTCTTGGAGGCGATTAAAAACCAAAACCTCCGCCTAGCCCAATCTCCCCACACCCCTCCCACCCCTGAGCAGCAACACACCATCCTCCTCGACGACGTAGCCTCCTTTACTCTGGATAAAAGTAAACTGACCCTCTACCAACGCCGCAACATCGGCTTCTGAAAGAAACACATTGACGGCCTGCCCGACCAAGGCTCTCAGAGGCAACCTCCTCTTTGGCAACATGAGCACCGAAGCCCTTCAACTCCGAGCAGCCTAACTTTTTTCTTCTTACATTCTTTACACCCTCCCATGCGCATCCTGGGCACTCTACCGCATCCGCTGCTGAAGATTACCGTTTTCAAAATGGACAGCCGCATCTCTGTCAAGTTCGAAAACGCCGCCTACGAGCAGACCTTCAAGCTCGGCGCCGACGAACGCTACCAAACCCTGGAAGCCATCCAAAAATGGGCCGACGAAACGCTGCTGACCGAAGTGCTGAACCGCATGGAAGACATGCACCGCAGCCGCATAGAAGCCGAAAAGCGCGCCTTCCCATCGGAGACGCCACCTTCCTTTGAAGAAATCCTTTGAGCCTTGGTAAAGCCTCATTCGTTCAGCCCCCAGTCGTACTCCAAAAAGGCAAAGGTTGCCGTTGGGCTTATGTTCAAGCCCGAATAGCGGCTCAAGAAAGCGCGCAGGTCGCCAAAGTCATTGGCATACCATTCAAAAAGCTTACTCACTTCGACGCGCTCCGGGCCTATGCGGTTAAATCGCTTGTCGCGAACAAAGCGGCGTGTGCGTTCCTCCATAGTACGCTCCAAATGGTTCGCCGTGTAGGCGCGGTTGTACAGCGGTGGGCACGAGCGCGCGGCACAGTTGAGGGCAAAGTGTATGCGCGCATCGGCAAACTGAGGCCGCAAGATGCCGTGCTCGATGTCGTTGAGGCTGTATTTTTTTCCTCCGATTTCGATGCGCTTCACCTCCCAGGTTTTACCGCCGTCGAGTTGCATGATGCTGCTGATGGGGTAATGCTCTGCAACGAGGTCTACCGTAAAAGCATTGTAGGCGTTGATCCAATAGGCCATCTGTTGAGCACGGGACCAGTTGGCAGTAGGCGGATTTTGGGCCAATGCATGGAGGTAAGCCCTCAGTTCTGCTCGGTCGGCGATAAAGCCCTTGTAATTAACGCGCCCATCGGCACTGACGTGACGGCGCAGCAACGCATCCCAACGGTCGTGAAGCGCCTGGCAGTCAGCGCGCGAGGGCACCCACAGGCCAGCCCAAAACCCAACTATGACCAATATCCATTTCATAAATCCTTCTTAGCAAGTAAGCACTCCGTTTTGGGCTGCCTACTTTGGTTAAAAATTCATTTGCGCGAGCCTTTTTTCATTCGTCGCTCCATATCCTTGGGAAACAGGCCCGATTTCGCATGGCCTTTGGTCTTGAGGTTGCCTTTACTGTCTACCGGAGCGCGCAGGCTTTCGGTAGAAGGGCAGCCCGATTTAGGGCTACAGGCCGGCAGAGTAGCCCCTCCGCCGAGCACAACAGCGGCCAACAACAGCCCTCCGAGCGCCCGACGCCAGGCCAGAATAGCTCCGAAACGGATGCTTGTATTCATAAAAAACGCGTTTGGGTAAAAAGCGCAGTAGCGCTGAGTTGAGAAACTATAGCAAAGATAGCCTTTAGCGATAGTGAAGGTGTCTTGCTCGCCAATAACGCATCAGTGGCATTTTTGTGATGCGCCTCGAGGTACCATTCCCTCGATTGGCCTAATTGGCCCCGCCCAAACGCCGTACTTTTCCGTCCGAAAATGAGAGGACAACATCGCACAAAAAAAGGGGCATTCATAGGCGCGCTGCTGTGGTGGGTAGCAAGTGCCATCACTCTAAGTGCTCAATCGGCTGCTGACTCGCTGGCCCGCTTGCTTCAACGCGCGCCTGCCGACACCCAACGCGTGTTGCTGCTCGTCGATTACGCCTGGGAAATCAACGAAACTCAACCCGAAAAGGCCGAGCGCTTGCTGCGCGAAGCCATCGCCTTGGCCCAACACTTGGCCTATCGGCGCGGCGAGGCCAAAGCTTGGAACGGCTTGGGGGTGCTCGAAGAGATTCGACAAAACAAAAACGCCGCTCAGCAGTACTACCTTAAGGCCCTTCAACTGCGCCAGCAGCTGGGCGATAAAGCCGAAATTGCCAGCTCCCTGAACAATCTCGGCGTCTTATACGAAAACTTTGGCCAGCCCGATAGCGCCCTGGCCTATCACAAACAAAGCCTCGCCATTCTTGAGACCCTTCAAGACACGTTGCGCATCGCTCGCGCCCGCTTCAACATCGCCGCCGTTCTCCAAGAGTCGGGCGACTACACCGAAGCCCGAAACCAACTCTACGAAGCCCGCGCCATCCTCGAACGCGTGGGCGACCTCGACGGCATCGCTAAAGTCTACACCCAACTCGGCCATATCTACCTAGAACTCGATCGATATCGAGAGGCCCTTCGCTGGTACCAACAGGCCCTCCAACTGCGGCAACAACTCGGTGAACCCCAAGGATTGGCCATGGCCCTGAGCGACTACGCCAATGCCTTGGACGAGTACCAGGCCCGCGGTGTCGATACACTCACCGATGTCTTTGCCCTGCTCGAGCGAACCTCCATTCCAAGACGCACCGCTCAAAGCCGCAGCGCCGACACCGTGCTGCACTACTACCAACGCGCCCTAACCATCTGGAGCCAACTGGACAACGCCGCCGGCAAAGCCCAAGTCTTCACCAACATGGCTGACGTGTACAAGCGCTTAGGTCAATACGACAAAGGCCTCGGCCTCCTCCGACAAGCCGAAGCCATCGCCCGCGAGCTAGAGGATCCGCTCTTACTCATGGAAATTTACAACGTCCAGAGCGATATCTACGACCGCATGGGCCAGCACACACGTGCGCTGGAATACGTGCGGAAGTACTACGCCCTGGCCCGCGAGGCCAAAAACCAGAAGTTCGTCCAGAGCGCGCTCAAAGACTTCTCCGAGGTCTATTCGGCTATGGGCGACTATCAACGCGCCTATGCCTACCGCGTCAAATACGACGAGTTTCGATACGCTCGCCTGCGCGAAAAAGAGCGCTCCGACTTCGCTCGCAAAGAAGTGCTCTACGAGGCCGAGCGCCGCGAACGCCTGCTCAAAGAGCAAGAAACGGCCCTAAAACTGCAAGCCGCTGAACTTGCCCGCTCGCGCTTGGAGCTATACGCTTCCCTAGCTGGCGTCATCGCTCTGCTCGTGCTCGCCGCCTTACTCTTCAGCCGAAATCAATTGCGCGCCCGCGCCAACCGCGAATTGGCCGCCAAAAACGCCGTCATCGAACGCGAGCGACAACGTGCCGACGACTTGCTGACCAACATCCTGCCTACTGCTACCGCCGCCGAACTCAAAGCCCACAACCGCGTCAGGCCCATCCGCTACGAGTCCGTAACCGTCATGTTCACCGACTTTAAGGGCTTCACCCTCATCGCCGAAAGCCTCCCATCTGAAGTGCTCATCGCCGAACTCGACGAGTGCTTCACCCTCTTCGACAACATCGTGTTGCAGTACGGCTTAGAAAAAATAAAGACCATTGGCGATGCCTACATGTGTGCCGGTGGCCTCCCCCTGCCTAACAGCACCCACCCTACCGACGTGGTGCGCGCTGCCATCACCATGCAATGTCAATTGCAAGGGCTTATGGCCCGCAAAAAAGCCGAAGGCCGACCCGTCTTCGAAATGCGCATCGGCATCCATACCGGCCCTGTCATCGCTGGCGTCGTAGGCCGACACAAATTCGCCTACGATATTTGGGGCGACACCGTCAACACCGCCGCCCGATTGGAGCAAACCAGCCAACCCGGCAAGATCAACATCTCGGAAACCACCTACCAAGCCGTCAAAGACTTATTTAACTGCACCTATCGCGGCCGCCTAAGCGCCAAAAACAAAGGAGAGGTAGCCATGTACTTCGTAGAGTACACGTGCGACGAGTAACCGAAAGCGCGCGGAGAAATCCCTTCGAAATGAGGGAGCGGAAAAATATCCCTTGCCCATGAATGCCAGCGCTCGCCTCACGTGTCTTCCGCGCGCGTCCACACACACACCTCGTCATCGCCAACGCGCCAGCGCTCGCGCAAAAGGGCATTTACGGGCAGGCGCGGCGCTTGTACGCCGTCGTGGAGATGCTGCTGGCTTCGCAACAGGCGAATTTCATCCCAGCAGTCCAACGCCATAAATTGGCCCAGCACATCGGCGCCGCCCTCCACGAGCAGTATGCCCTTTTCCGCCTCGTGCAGTTTTTCCAACAGAAAGGAAACCCAGCGGTAGCGGCCATCGGGCTGGCGAGCGGGTAAAGGCCAAAAACGCGTGTTTTGCCAATGCCCGGGGCGCTCTGGCCCCAAAATCCAAGTGGGCACCTTGTCGTTGAGCAGATGCGCAGAGAGCGGTAATTTGCCCTCAAAATCCAAAGCAACGCGCAAAGGAGAGGGGCCGAAGTAATTGCGGTTATCTAAGCGCGGGTTATCTACCAGAGCCGTGCGCGTACCCACGAGGATAGCATCGGCTTCGGCGCGCCAGCGATGCACCAAGCGCTGAGCCAAAGGGCTACTGATGGGCGTGCGTACGCCTATGCGCCCCAGGAAGCCGTCGGCACTTTGTGCCCACTTTAAGATGACATGCGGGCGTCGCTGCTGGATCCAGGTGAAGAACGCCCGATTGAGGTAGCGTCCTTCGGCTGCCAGCACGCCCGTGCGCACACGCACGCCCGCAGCGCGCAAGCGGGCAATGCTCTTACCCGCCACCAGGGGGTTGGGGTCGGTATTGGCGATCACTACTTCCGGAATGCCTTCGCGCAAAATGAGGTCGACACACGGCGGTGTTTTGCCGTAATGTGCGCACGGCTCTAGCGAACAGTAAAGCACAGCACGCTGCAAAAGAGGGCGCTCTGCTGCCGATACGCTGGCCACCGCATTTACCTCGGCGTGAGCCTCGCCATAGCGCTGATGCCAACCCTCGCCAATGATGCGGCCTTCGCATACCAACACCGCCCCTACCATCGGGTTGGGCGAAACCCAGCCCGCCCCGCGACAAGCTAGGGCAAAACAACGACGCATGAGATCTTCTGGTGTGGCCATACTTGTAAACAACGCGTTAGAGAATTTAAAACAGTGCTTTCCCAGGGTAGCCTCACCGCAGAGAAGTGCACATCGAAAAATAGTTGGCGTGACGCCCTACAAAAGGGCAATACGCCAACATAGACACCCAACAAAGGAAACACAGGTTATCACGGCTCCGTATACTTTTGGCGCCTACCAGCGTCTTTTTTGCCCAGAAGGCCACCTCTTCTACCAACAGCCTGACCACCTTCTACCTCAATGGAGAAATATTCGAGCAACTCAATCGCCGTCGATCCAATTGCCTAAGCCACCCAAAACACTGCCCTCTTCGCGCCGAGCGCCGCGCCCGTACTGCAAGATGCGAGAGGCCAGTCGGCTCACCGGCAGCGACTGTAGCCACACTTTGCCTGGGCCGCGCAATACGGCGTAGAAGAAGCCTTCGCCACCAAAAAATATGTTCCGAATACCGCGCACCATTTGAATGTCGAAGTCCACTTCAGAGGTGTAAGCTACGATGCAGCCCGTATCAATACGCAACAGTTCACCCGGCCCCAGCGAGCGCTCCAACACATAACCACCGGCATGCAAGAAGGCCATGCCATCGCCCTCGAGCTTTTGCATGATGAAGCCCTCGCCGCCAAAAAGACCCGTACCCAAGCGGCGTTGTAAGGCGATATCTATGGCAACACCCTTAGCTGCGCACAAAAAGGCATCTTTTTGGCAGATGACTCGACCACCCAATTGCGCCAAGTTGAGGGGGACAATTTTTCCCGCATACGGGGCGGCAAACGTTACGCAACGCTTGCCCGTGGAGGTGTTGGTGAATGTGGCCAAAAAGAGGCTCTCGCCTGTCAGCACGCGCTTGCCTACCGATAAGAGTTTGCCCAAAAGACCCTGCTCTCGACCGTCGCCAAGGACCGTGTTCATCTGGATGCCGTCTTCCATGAACATGAAAGACCCCGTTTCGGCCACTGCAGTCTCTTGTGGGTCTAATTCAATTTCGACGCATTGCATCTCTTCGCCGTAAATGCGAAAATCTACTTCATGTGCAAATGGCATATCTAACCAACGGTATTTGTTTAAGTGCTAAAAAATAGTTTTGCGCTGAGGCAACCACCAAGCCAGCCCTAAAGTGAGCACTGCAGAAAGCGCAGCAAGAGACAGCGGCACGGTGATGTCGTCTTCTAGGTTGAGCGAAGACACCTCCTCGTGGTACAAATACTGCGCCACGACCTGAACGGCATTGTTGGCAAAATGAGCCGCTACGGGAACCCAAAAATTTTGAAAGCGCCAGTAGAGCCACCCTAACAAAATGCCCAGCAGTAGACGTGGTAAAAAACCTTCAAACTGAAAATGGGCCACACTGAATACGGTGCCTGCTAACACAATGGCAAGCCAGGGCGAGCGGACAAGCCGCTCTATTTGCTGCTGTACCACGCCGCGAAAAACTAACTCCTCGCCTACGGCAGGCAGAAGAGCGATGAGGCCGAGATTGGCCAACAGTTCCCAGCCGTCGTCCATGCGTAGGAGCGCCTTTAGCATTTCGTTGGCTTGTTCCTCAGCCTGACGCAATGCCTCCGGTATAGGCAAAGCGCGATTGAGCTGATACACGTACAACACGAGCGGTACGGACAGCAGCATTAGCCAAACCCCGCCCCATACTGCCCGAGCCGGAGGCTCCCGATGTGCGCGCAAGTACCCCAGCGAACGCCTCGCAGGCGGATAGAAAAGCCGCACCACTATCCAACCGGCCAGCACAAAGGTCATCAGGTGGCTTAAAGCCAAAAAAGCGCGCATTTGCCAGCGCTGTGCCGCCGAAGCATCGGCGTGCAAACCGGTGTAGATCAGGTTACTCTCCCAGCCCACGGCCACTGCTATGGCCTGATACACCAGCGCAGCCACCGTCCCCAGCATTAACGCAGCCAGTAATTGAACGCTCAAAATGAGCAAGGGGGAGTGCTCTTCCGCCGACAGGCGCGTGAGCACTTCTGTAGACGACTCCTGCTGCGATGTTTGTTGCTCTCCGTCCATAACGCTTGTTCGGCAATAGAGGCTAAAAAAACCAAGCAAATCGGCGTCGGTTTTACTTTTAGCCCGAAAAATACGACATCGCCATGACTCGCCTTTCCGTTAATATCAATAAAGTCGCCCTATTGCGCAACGCGCGCGGCGGCAACCTGCCCGACCTCATCCAATTCGCCCGAGATTGCGAGGCCTACGGCGCTGAGGGCATTACGGTACATCCGCGCCCCGACCAGCGCCACATCCGCTACAGCGATATTCCGGCCCTGAAAGCCGTAATCACCACGGAATTTAACATCGAGGGCAACCCCACTCCGGAGTTTCTCGACCTAGTCCTGACCTATCCGCCTCATCAGTGCACACTCGTGCCCGATGCTGCCCACCAACTGACCAGTGACCACGGCTGGGATACGCACGAACAGACAGCCTTTTTGCGCTCAGTCATTGCTCGCCTACACGAAAAGGGCATCCGAGTATCGCTGTTTGTAGACCCAGACCCGCGCATGGTGGAGGGCGCCCAAGCCGTCGGCGCCGACCGCGTGGAATTGTACACCGGCCCTTACGCCGCCCATTTCCACCAAGACCCTGCCGCTGCCATCGCTCCTTACCTCGCTGCTGCCGAAGCTGCTCACCAATGTGGGCTGGGCTTAAACGCAGGCCACGACTTAAACCTCGACAACCTTCCTTACTTCCGACGTCATTGCCCACACTTGCTGGAAGTAAGCATCGGCCATGCTCTCATTAGCGATGCACTCTACTTCGGCATCGCCAATGCCATACGCCTATACCAAAAGGCGCTTCGGCCTAAAAACTAAAAAACCATTTAAAAATAAAGTTACTTGCCGTAGTGAGGTAGGGGTAAAAAAGAGATAGCCTCAATCTTTCTTACTTTAGTACCTAAATTTGCTTGTCTTTTGTGCGCCTTTTTAGCGAAATCAAGAGAAGGCGCGTCTATTTTTTTTCTTAATCAAACACGATTATTTTTCACTAAAAACGCATCTCGTATGAAACATTTACTCACAACTGTCTGCCTATTGCTGTTCTTGGGTGGGGCAGCATGGGCACAACGCACCGTCATGGGAACGGTGAAAGGCGACGACGGCGAGCCGCTCATTGGGGCCTCGATAGCCGTTAGAGGCACTACTGCCGGCACACGTCCGATGGCGAAGGGAAATTCACCCTGCAAGTGCCAGAGGGCTACAACGTACTCGTTGTTCGCTACACGGGCTATGAAACCCAGGAAGTATCCTTAGAGGCTTCCAATACGATAGAGGTCGTCATGCGCAGCGGTCTGCAGTTAGCAGAAACGGTGGTTACGGCTCTGGGTGTATCGCGCGAGCAGAAGTCGTTAGCCTATGCCGTGCAGCATTTAGAGGGCGACCAATTGGTGCAAGCCCGCGATGCGAACATTGTCAACTCACTCTCGGGCAAAATTGCCGGCGTAAACGTCATCAGCTCGTCGGGCAATGTAGGCGCCTCAGCGCGCATTGTCATTCGGGGTAACACCTCCATCACGGGCGACAACCAGCCGCTGTTTGTCGTTAACGGCATCCCCATGGACAACCGCAACCAAGGTGCCGGTAACACGCAGTATGGAGGAGTGGACTTTGGCAATGCCATTCAGGACATCAACCCAGACGACATTGAGTCCATCACCGTGCTCAAGGGCCCGAACGCTTCAGCGCTCTACGGCGCCCGCGGGGCGAACGGCGTCATTATGATCACGACGAAAACGGGCAAGGGCGTTAAAAAAGGCTTAGGAGTGTCCTATACGGGCGATGTAGGGTTTTCCACGCCTTTCCGCCTGCCCAACTATCAGAACAAGTTTGGCCAGGGTGTCGGCTTCCAATTCAACTACGTGGATGGAGCCGGCGGTGGTCTTTGGGACGGCGTAGACGAAAGCTGGGGACCCGCCTTCGACGCCTCCATCAGCCAGCAAGACGGCATTGATAACAACGGCAACGGCCAGGTGGATGAAGCCGGCGAGGGCGAGCGCTTCGACCAGTTTACCGGCAAAAACCAACCCTGGGTGGCTCGCCCCGACAACGTGCGCAGCATCTTCGACACGGGCATTTCGCTCAACAACAGCGTTGCCATCACCGCTGCAGGCGAAAACATGCACGGCCGTTTCTCCTTCACCAATTTCGACCAAAAGGGCATGGTGCCCAACACCGACACCTGCGTCGCAACATCTTCAACCTCGGCTTCGGCATGAAGATGAGCGAGAAACTCAACCTCGACGGCAACATCACCTACACCGCGCTGCGCTCCAACAATCGCCCCGGCATTGGCTACGCTGGCGACAACATCCTGCAACAGACGATCTGGACGGGCCGACAAGTGGACTGGGAATACCTGCGCGCTAACTACAAGAATCGCGACGAATTCGGGCGCATCGTCAACTGGAACCACAACTACCAAAACAACCCCTTCTTTACGCTTTACAACAACACCAAACCCCAGCGCCGCGACCGCACCAACGGCTACATCGCTCTGACGTACCAACTGCTGCCCTGGCTCAAAATCATGGGCCGCACCGGTACCGATTACTACACCGACAACCGCGAAATCCGCTTTGAGAAGGAGACTGTGGACTATCCGAATGGCCAGTTTCAGGCACAGTCTTACGTGTTCCAAGAGACGAACTCCGACGTGCTCGTCACGGTAGATAAATACTTCTCCGACGCCTTTTCGCTGAATGCGACCGTAGGTGCTGTTCGTCGCGACTCGCGCTTCCAGGGCATCGAGCAGACGGCAAATGCCTTAGTAGTGCCTGGGCTGTTCAACTTCTCTAACGCCGACGGAGCCGTCAACGTCAATCAGTTTGTCAATCGCCTGCGCGTCAACTCGGTATTGGCACAAGTGTCTTTGGGCTTTTGGAATTTCATCTATTTAGATGCCTCTGCGCGCAACGACTGGTCGTCCACCCTGCCCGCTCAAAACCGCAGCTATTTCTATCCAGCCTTCAACGCCAGCGTCGTGGTGTCGGAGAAAGTCCAAATCCCGGGCATCAGCTTCCTCAAATTGCGCGGCGGCTTTGCCCAGGCGGGCAAAGACACAGAACCCTATCGCTTAGCACCGGTATATGCCCCCAATATTCCGTGGGGTGGAACGCCCTCCTTCACCATTCCAAACGCAGCGCCCAACAGTGAGCTGAAGCCCGAACGCGCGCAATCCATCGAGGCCGGCCTGCAGCTGCAAGCCTTTAACAATCGCGTCCGCTTAGATGTAACGTACTACAACACAGATAATATCGACCAGATCATCCCACTCAACGTCTTCTCTACGACGGGCTTCACTAGCCGCTTTGCTAACGCCGGCACCATCAACAACAACGGTGTTGAAATACAATTTGGCCTGACGCCCATCCGCGCTAAAGCCTTCCGTTGGGATATCGACCTCAACTGGGCGAAAAACAACTCGACCGTCAAGGACCTGCCCGAAGGCGTTACCGAGATCACGCTCAACACCAACTGGGGCTTGCGCTTGGTGGCGCGCGAAAACGAGCCTTATGGCACCCTTGTGGGCCGCCGCGTTAAACGTGCCCCTGACGGCCAAATTGTAGTGGCTCCCAACGGTCGGCCGGTGTACGACGCTGACGCAAACGGCAACATCAACAACTTCGTACTGGGTACCATCACGCCCGACTGGGTAGGCGGCGTGCGCAATACCTTCAGTTGGAAGGGCCTGTCGCTCAGTGCCCTCATCGATATGCGGCAAGGCTCCGACCTCTTCTCGATGACCTACATTTTTGGCCGCTATGCCGGCGTGCTCGAGGAAACCCTCGAGGGCCGCAACACCTTAGACGAAATCAAGAACGGCTACAACTTTGGCGGAGTTATCGACAACGGCGACGGCACTTACACGCCCAACACCACCAAGCGGTCGGCCGAAGCCTGGAACGCTGACTTCTACAACCGCCGCCACGACCGCGGCGTATTCGATGCCAGCTTCATCAAACTGCGCGAGGTAACGCTCGCCTACGATTTCCCGAAAAAATGGTTTGCCAACTCGGGTATCGGTGGCCTGCGCTTAGCCGTCTATGGCCGCAATTTGGCCCTGCTCCACGCCAACGTGCCTCACATTGACCCTGAAACAGCCTTTGACAACAGCAACGCTATGCAAGGCATCGAATTCGGCCAACTGCCGTCGGCCCGCACGGTAGGCGTTACGCTTAACGCTCAGTTCTAAACCGAATGGGCGCTATTCTTTCATCAAAAAACAACCACTGTTATGAAAAATATCAAAATCTGGTTGCTCATGCTGGCCGCATTGGTCTCGAGCGCTGGCTGCGAAAAAGATTTCGACGAAATCAACACCAACCCCAACCGCCCGGAAGACGTGCCGCTGACCAACGTACTCATCTCGGCCATCTCCCAAGGAGTGCGGCGCACCCACGGCGCGAACATGAACATGACTTACGCCGGTCTGTGGGTCCAGCACTATGCTAAGATTCAATACATCGACGAAGACTATTACGACTATCGCCCGGATGCCTTCACGGCTCATTTCGACGGCCTGTACGCTGGCCCGTTGGCCGACCTACAGAGCATCATCAACAAGGCCCCCAACCCCAGCAACATGTTGGCGGCAGCTCTCACGATGAAGAGCTATTATTTCGCCATCATTACCGACCACTGGGGAGAGGTGCCCTACACCGAGGCCCTCAGTCCTTCCCTGACCACTACGCCGCGCTACGACGGACAGTCCACCATCTACGACGGTCTCATTCGCGACTTGCGCACGGCTGCCGACATGTTCGACCCCGCCGGCGACGACCTCGGCCCAGGCGACATCCTGTACCAAGGCAACGTGGCCCGATGGAAGAAATTCGCCAATTCGCTTCGCGCACGCCTGCTCAACCGGGCTAAGCACAAAAACCCGGCCTATGCCACCGAATTACAAGCGCTGCTGGCCAATCCGAACAACCTCATCGCCAGCAATGCAGAGAATGCCTTCATCACGTATCCGGACAACACCGTTAACTCTAACCCTATTTACAACAACAAGTACAACGACGGGCGAAACGACCACGCCGTATCGAAAACACTGGTAGACTTACTGCTGTCTACCAACGACCCGCGCTTGCCCGTCTATGCTGAAAAGAACGACCAAGGCGTTTACAAAGGCCAGCCCAACGGCACTGTGGAGCCAAACCCGTTCACCTCTGTGTCGCAAATTGGCCGCGCCTTCCGCGACGACCCAGCCGCGCCCTCGGTGCTCATATCGTACGCCGAGGTGAAGTTCATCATGGCCGAAGCGCTCAACAGCAAGCAACACTACTTGGAAGGTGTCATGGCTTCCTGCGAACAACACGGTGTAAGCGCCGATGCTGCGTTTATGGCAGCCGTCGAAGCGGCCTACAACTCGAACCCATTGCGCGCCATCATCACGCAGAAATGGATCGCCCTGTTCGGAGACGGTTGTGAGGCCTTTACGGAATACCGCCGCACCAGTTTTCCTGCCGAAGTACAAGAGGTGCCGGGGTCATCGTTTCCGGGCAAAGGCGTGCCTACGCGCTTCGCCTACCCGACCAGCGAAACCGGCAACAACAAGGCTAATTTGGAAGCCGCCATCCAACGCCAAGGCATAGACAACACAGGTATTTTCAGCAACCCTATGTGGTGGCGATTGTAAGAAATCATCAGTAACTGTTCAATCAGAAACCGTTGGGCTGCCTTTGCTCCAGTGCGGAGTGCAGCCCAATTTTCTCGTAAAGTAAAACTCAATGGACACCAAAAACCCTCGCTCAACCTGCTAATACTCGCACCAACAACACCGCACCCGACAACAGCAAACCAAAGCCAATGGCGCGCTGCAGACGCAGCAAATGTCGCGCCTGCAGCAGCATACGGACCCGCTTAGCCGCATATGCCTTCAACACATCGGTAACCACGAGTGCTCCCAACATGCCACCGAAAAAAGCCAGCACTTCGGAAGGCGTCAGCTGGTTGGACACCACGAACGCACTGGCCAAGCCCAACCAAAAAAATACAGTGAATGGATTGACTGAATTGAGCAAAAAGCCGCGCAACGCGTAGCCCGGATACCCCCATTGCATCCAGTTGTGCGTAACGCCGGGCGGCTCTGGCCCATCCAAGATATCCAGCAGCTGGTCGGCGGGCGTGTTGTGCCGGTCTACAGGAGGTGTTGGCCTTTTCATCAGCGTAATGCCACCAAAAAGGAGTAGGACCAAGCTGCCGGCCAGCCCTGCCCATAAGCGAAAATGAGGCAATTCTACCACTTGTGTTAGCACATCTACCCAGCGATAGACGATGAGCATGTAGAGTAAATCGCTCACCCAAACGCCGAATGCTAAGGCGACACCAGCTCTAAAGCCACGGTCTAGGCTGGCTTCTACGATGGCAAACAATAGTGGCCCCACCAGAAAGCTGAGCGACAGCCCTAAAAGTATTCCCTGCAAAAGCATGCCGCGAAAGTAGGGTGCACAGTGCAACAGTAGCGGAATTACCGACCCAGATGAAGGAGCAGTACGCTGATGTCGGCCGGGCTAACCCCCGAGATGCGACTGGCCTGCCCAAGTGTGCGGGGTTTGTGGCGACTCAGTTTATCGCGCGCCTCAGCGCTGAGCGCCGCCACGGCCTGGTAGTCGAAATCCGGATGCAGATGCAGATCTTCTAAGCGGTTCATTTTTTCTACCATTTCCTCCTCGCGGCGGATGTAGCCTTCGTACTTCATGCTGATCTCGGCTTGCTCGACGAACTCCTGGTCGTAGGGGGCCAAGAAGGTGCATACGAAGGGAAGGGCCTCTGTCAGCCCTCGGATGTCTACTTGCGGTCGGGCTAAGATATTGAACAACTTAACCTTTTGAGTAATTGGGCTGGAGCCGACAGCGGCCAGGTAGCCGTTGATTTGCTCGGGGGCCACCGCTGTTTCGCGGAAAAAGCGCTCGATATCGGCAGCGGCTTGCTGTTTGGCCCGCACGCGCTCCATGCGCTCGTCGGCACCGCGCAGGCCCAAGCGGTAGGCAATGGGCGTTAGGCGCAAGTCGGCGTTGTCTTGCCGCAACAGAATGCGGTATTCGGCCCGACTAGTAAACATCCGATACGGCTCTTGCGTACCCTTGTTGACCAAGTCGTCAATCAGCACGCCAATGTAGGCCTCTGAGCGCTTGAGCACCAGCGGAGCATCGCGCTCTTGTACGGCCAAAGCGGCATTGAGGCCGGCGATCAACCCTTGGCAAGCGGCTTCTTCGTAGCCTGTAGTGCCGTTGATTTGGCCAGCGAAGAACAGGTTTTTAACCAGATGGGTCTCCAGCGTCGGCTGTAGCTGCGTAGGCGGGAAATAGTCATACTCAATGGCATAGCCCGGTCGAAACATGCGCGCGTGCTCCAACCCGGGAATGAGGCGCAACGCCCGATACTGCACGTCCTCGGGCAACGACGATGAAAAGCCGTTGAGATAAATCTCACAAGTGTAGCGGCCCTCTGGCTCGATGAACAATTGGTGCGCTGGCTTTTCGCTAAAGCGGTCTATTTTGTCCTCAATACTGGGGCAATAGCGCGGCCCAATGCCCTGAATGCGGCCAGTAAACATGGGCGACTTATTGAAGCCACTGCGCAGCACCTCGTGGACGCGCTCATTGGTGTAGGTGATATAGCAGGGCAATTGGTCAGTCAGTGGGGGCGTATCGGTGTAGGAGAACTTGCCGGGTGGCTCATCGCCGGGTTGCACCTCCATGCGCGAATAATCAATCGTGCGCCCATCTAAGCGCGGCGGGGTGCCGGTTTTCATGCGCCCGGCTTCGAAGCCCAACTCGATGAGTTGCTCGGTGATGCCGCGCGCAGCACTTTCGCCCACGCGACCGCCGCCAAATTGCTTTTCGCCAATATGGATGATACCGTTCAGAAACGTACCGTTGGTCAGCACCACGCTCCGACCTGGTATTTCCAAGCCTAAGCCAGTGCGCACCCCGCGAACGCGCCCCTCTCGAACGAGCAACCCCGAAACCATCTCTTGCCAAAAGTCGATGTTCGGATGCGCCTCCAACATCTGCCGCCATTTGGCGGCAAAAGCCATGCGATCACTTTGCGCGCGCGGACTCCACATGGCCGGCCCTTTGGAGCGATTGAGCATCCGAAATTGCACCATGGTGTGATCGGTTACGATGCCCGAATAACCGCATAATGCATCTACCTCGCGCACAATCTGGCCCTTGGCCACGCCGCCCATGGCCGGGTTGCAACTCATTTGGCCAATGGTCTGCAGGTTCATCGTAGCCAGCAGCACCCGACAACCTAAGTTAGCCGCTGCCACAGCCGCCTCGCAACCCGCGTGGCCGGCGCCTACCACAATGACATCGTACGTCGGAAACATGGTTTTATTCCGCTAAAACACCCTTAAAAACAAAAAACGGGCAAATAGTTCGAAAGGCCCTTCGCCCAGACCCGTGAAAAGCCAGGCAAAGATACGCTCTTGAGCCGAGCACCTTCGAAGCATTGCTGCCCTATTCTACCAGCTTACTTCAACACAAAATCGCCGTACTGCAGGCGGGCCAAAATGACGCGTGGCGCACGCGCATCGCCCACGAATCCGGAAACTTTAACCTGTCCTTCCAAAGTTTCCATTCGTGTATAATGCAACAAGTGAGGGGTATGCACCGCCGTGCGCTTGGCCTCAGCATCCAACCGAAAAGCAGCGCCCGACTCTACAGCAATCTTCACATCCGTATATCGGGCCTGTACGCGCGCTTGGGAAAACTGGCGCCCCAAGGACCGTATATCAATCTTGCCGTAGCTGAGGTCGGCGTCGAGCGTTTCGATGACGCGCTCTAAGCGCAAGTTCATGTATTGACCCGTTATAAAAAGCGAGTTCACCTGTTGCCCTCCTAAATCGCCGTAGCGCGCTTGAAGCCGCAAAGTGGACACCTCGCCGAAGTTCAACTTATCGTATTTAGAGGTCAAGCTCACGCGCTCGGCTTGTCTAATTCGGATATCGGAGTATCGCGTATCCAGACTTATTTCTTCGGCGCGATCGGCCAGCAGTTCGGCGTAGCTGAGGTAGCCGGTGAGGTTGTGTACTTGGTTGAGCGAGATCTTGCCGTAGTGAATCGACACGTCGGCATCGCCCCTGAGGTTTTCGCCGCGCAGAGCGCCGTAGCGGATGTCGGCCATGAGCTTGCCCTTGAGGTTCGACACGTAGGCATCGCCGTAGCGGTTTTTTACATCCAAGGAATTGTCGGCGGGCAACCAGACGTCGTAGTGAATTTGAAAGTCAGTTGTCCTAATGCTGAAGACCCTAGAGCGGGAGCGCTCTTCGGGTTCAATGACGGTTTCGACCTTCACATAATCGGCTGTGTTGAGGAAGTTGACTTGGATGCGCTCGAGGATACGGTCGGCAGTTCGCTGGTCAGGAGCATTGACGAGGATGGTGATTTCTAATTTGACCAAGGGATTGGCCCAAGTATTTACCTTGACGTTGCCGTACTTATTATAGAGCGCCGTAGTGCCTGTAGGTGCGATGCGGAACTCTCGGTTTATCTTTTTAGCGAATTCCCGTTCTGGCTCTGGGTTGTTACCCGAGAGTGGAGCGGCCCACAACCATCCGAAGAGCCAGAGTAGGCATAGCGCAAGACTATATTTTTTGATCTTCATAGATGCTGGTGCTGTTTGCTGGCTGAAGGTGCTGCCGTTCGAGGTATTGAAGTACGCGCTCAAGGATGGCTAGGCGAGCTTTGTAGTTTTCAATCATGGCGCGCACGACCGCCTCCCGATTCGCCATTGGCACACGCGCCAATTCAACCTGTAATTCGGCCATAGCGACGTCCATTTGCTGAAGGTCTTCCCAAATAGTGGCCTGGCCGTAGGTTGCCAGATGGCTAAGACGCGTTTTTCGCGCTTGAATTTCGCGCTGGAAATAGGCTTCCAGTTCGGCGTATTCGGGCGATACTTGGCTCAAAGAGAGCACTTCTGGCGGTTGTAGGCCTATGTGATCATACCACCGTCCGATGGCCACACCGAGCAGGACAAGCGCTGCGGCGGCGGCCACCCGGCATAAGTAGCGCAGCCCAGACACGCGTAACGAGGGTTTGGAGGGCAACTGCCGGCTCAGCCGTTGCCACACCCTTGGGTCAGGGGTACACTCGTCAGAGGCGCTGTGGTGCTGGCCAATAACGTTCTCGAGGCTTTCTCGAGGTGCCGATAGGTTAGCCGCCATGCTCATCCAAGTGCGCGCCTCAGGTGCGGCAGCGTCGAACAGCGGCCTGTGGGTGTCGATAAAGCGCTCGATAGGGCTGGCTTGCGGCCACCGGTCGAGGCTGCGCTCTATGGCTTCCCATACATGCGGCGAAGGTACTGCAGCGTCCATGGCGCCTCGATGCCGTTGGATAAACTGCTCTATGCGATGCCCTGTGCTCATGAGTCATTGGTTTTGAGTAGTTCGCGCAGCCGTGCTCGCGCGCGGCTGTACTGCGATTTCGAAGTGGCCTCACTAACCCCTAGAATTTTACCAATCTCTTCGTGATCGTAGCCCTCTAAGGCATACAGGGTGAAAACTAAGCGATAGCCATCGGGCAACTTTCGAATAGCCTCATTGATGCGTTCAACAGAGAGGCACACCCCGTTGTCTTCTTCAGGCTCCTCAGCCCGGTCATCCTGAGGGCCAAACTCCTCAAACACGAGGCGCCGGCTTTTCAGAAAGTTGATCCCTTTGTTAATGGCGATGCGCTTAATCCAAGCGCCAATAGTGCTCTCGTAACGGAAAGTGTCTATTTTGGTAAAGACCTCAATAAACACACTCTGCAACAGGTCTTCGGCGTCGTGCGCATGGCGCACCATGCGCAGCAGTGTGTTGTAAATTGCTTTGGAATAGCGCTGATACAGTTCAAACTGCGCACTTCGGTCGCCCTGCTTGCAGCGTTCGACGAGAGGGCGATGCGTCTGCGTAGCGTCGTTCATGTTGCCGTTCTACAGCAAAAGACAAGGCAAAACGCCACAGGTTGCACAAAAAATGCGCCTTTAGCCCCCCTCACGAGGCAAAGACAAATGAAGCGGCGGATACGACCTCCTAATCGCCCGGTTTATACACCTGCCGAAGGGCCTATCAATCACTGCAGCTCTAAAATTTTCTGAAACAGCTCCTGTTCGTCGCCCGGTCGAAAACCTTTGTGGTGGTAGGCAATTTTACCCTCTTTATCTAGGATGAACACCTGCGGCAAGCCATTCAACCCTCCCGGCATGACGGCGCGGAATAGGCGATACACATCCCAATAGACCTCGAAGGGGAAGGCTTTTTCTCGAGCGATGCGTGCAATATCGCGAAAGCGGTGCGGAAAATCGATCGAAATAGCCAATAGGCGAAAGTTAGCCTGCTTCTTCCAGGCTTCGTAGTTCGCCGTATAGGTACTCAACTCCAGGTGGCAAGGCATGCAGGTGGTCAGCCAAAAGGCCAAGACAATCGGCTGCTTAAGGCCTACTGTGGGCTGAGCCAGAAGCTGTCGGCTGTTGAACTCCTGCGCGCTGTCCATGTCGGTCAGCGGAATGTTGAACGGATAGAGGGTGTCTAAGGGGTAGTTGGGCTGATGGTACACGATTTGGCTGCGGGCCTGAGTAGCCAGCAAACCCAACAAAAGAGCGGCAGTGAACAAGATAGGCGACTTCATGAGCTTTTTTCAAAACAGCAAGCAATCCTTGTGGCTTTTTGTGGGCAAAAGTACGCCCGGCGACTAATACTTTTGCCGCTGCACCCACTCACAAGATACGTGCGCTTACAGACCTGCATCCTCAAACGTGGCGAGGTAGCCAAATCATCATTAGCCCTTGTGATTTAAAAAGATAAAAACAAAACCTTCCTTTTGCGCATGGCAACACCTATCAAGTTTGGCACCGACGGCTGGCGCGCCATCATTGCCGACGATTACACCGTCGAGAACGTCAAGCGCGTGGCTGAGGCCACGGCTCTCTACATGAAAGAACGCCGCATGAAGCGCGCTGTCATCGGCTACGACTGCCGTTTTGGCGGCAAACTGTTTGCCGACACCACCGCGCGCGTGCTGGGCGCCTACGGCATTCAGTGCTACGTCAGCTCCAGCTTTGTCTCCACACCTATGGTCTCGCTGGGCGTCGTTAAAACCAAAAGCGATTTGGGCATTGTCATTACCGCCAGCCACAACCCTCCGGCGTACAACGGCTACAAGCTCAAAGCCGCTTACGGTGGCCCTATGACCCCCGCCGACATTGCTGCCGTAGAGGCCCTCATTCCCCAAGCCTGTACAATAAGCCATCTGCCCACCGTAGCGGAATTGCGCGCCCAAAAACGCTACCTGGATGCCGATTTAGAGGCCATCTACTTGCGCCATGTCCGCAAAAACTTCGACCTCAAAGCCATCAAAGCTAAAGCTGGCCGCATCGCCTTCGACGCTATGTACGGCGCTGGTCAAAACGCCATGCGCAAACTACTGCCCCGCTCCGTCTTCTTGCGCTGCGACTGGAACCCCGGCATGCACGGACAAGCTCCCGAACCCATCCACCGCAACTTACAAGCCCTGAGCGACTTGGTGCGCAAAAACCCAAAAATCTCTGCCGGCCTGGCCAACGACGGCGATGCCGACCGCATCGGTATGTACGACGAGGACGGTAACTTTGTAGATAGCCACCACCTCCTGCTCATCCTGCTGCTCTACTTGCACCGCTACAAAGGCATGAGCGGCAAGATAGTCTTCACTTTCTCCGTTAGCGACAAATTGCGCAAGATGGCCGAAATCTTTGGCCTGCCTTACGCCATTACTCCTGTGGGTTTCAAGTACATTGCCGAAATCATGACCCGCGAAGACGTTCTCGTCGGCGGCGAAGAGTCGGGCGGCCTGGCCGTTAAAGGCCACATCCCCGAGCGCGACGGCATCTGGATGGGCTTGCTCGTCCTAGAATTCATGGCCAAAACGGGCAAGACCGTCAAAGGGCTGGTGCAAGAGGTCTACGACGTCGTAGGCGCCTTTGCCTTCGACCGCGATGACCTGCACATCACCGAAGCACAGAAGCAAGCCGTCATCGCCGCCTGTCGCTCGCGCCAGTACGAGGCTTTTGGCCCTTACCGCATTCAATCGGTCGAGGATTTGGACGGCTGGAAATTCCAACTCGGCGACGAGCGCTGGGTCATGATCCGCGCCAGTGGCACTGAGCCGGTCTTGCGCGTTTATGCGCAAGGGCCTACCCCCGCCGAATGTCGCCGCATTCTGGATGCCACGCGGGCCGCAATCCTTTAGCGGACGAGTAAAACATCGCCTGCGAAGTGCTCTTCCACGCCGTTGACGTAGCGCACCGCCGCCTGCCAAACATACAGACCCGGAGCCGCGCGCTGGCCACCTGTGGTGCCGTCCCACCCAGCGGCAGGGTCGTTGGGTGCGAAATTGCGGGCTTCAAAACACAGTTGCCCCTGCCGGTCAAAGACTTGGAGGAACACCACCTGCTCGACGCTCGCCTCAGCGTAGAGGGTAAAGACGCGGTTTTCGGCTGCAGCAGCCTCTGGCCAAAACACATTGGGCGCATACACGTGGCGCTGGCGCCGCACTTCCACGCGAAGCTCGGCAGTGGCTATACAGCCCTCTTCGCTGACGGCTGTTAGCCGGTAGGTGGTGGTGAAATAGGGCGATAAAGCAATTTGGTGAGGTAAAAACACATCTACCCCCGACGCGGGCTGCCCGTGTAAGGCCCGCAAGGGTAAGCTCGAAACCACTGCTCGATAGAGCGTATCTCCCCGAAAAATCATTGTGTCTGCACCCACATCGAACTCGAAGGGCAACCCTGAAGGCACCAGCGCAGCCATTGAAAGCAAACAGCCTGCGGCGTCTTGCACCTGCAACGCATGCCACCCAGGCGCAAGCGAGTCCCAAGTCGTGCGAGTGCTAAAAGGGCCGTCGTTGAGCGAAAACCCATAAGGCGGTACACCACCCCATACTCCACTGATATGCACGCGCCCATCGCTGCGCCCGGCACAGCTTTCGCCCAACACCTGCACATCGGCTCGCAGTGGCTCAGTCAATTGCACCAGGGTATCTATTTCGATGCGGCAGCCCTGGGCGTCCGTAGCCGTAATCTGCCAACGCCCCGAAGTGAGGCTGTCTATCCGCATGGCCATCGCACCGTTTGACCACTGATAGGTGTAAGGAGGCGTACCGCCATTAACTTTAAACACCCCAATGGCCCATTGCGGATGGGTGCATGGCTCAGGAGGGTCAAACACGAAGAGATGTCCCTGCAACGGCAGCGGCTCGGGTAAGACAGCCTCCAAGTGGCTGAGGGCGCCGTCGTTGGCCACAAAGTCGAAGCGATAGTTGCCTGCGCGTACCGGCCCTAAGTGCAGCGGCACTCCCGCCGCACTCAGCACACCTGTGCTCTGCACCCCGACGGTAAGGTTGTACCAAGTAAACATCACTGGGGCTTCTCCCTGTTGAAGCGTCAACGTCCATCGGCCATTGGCTTCGCCCGCACAAGACGGCGGCGTCGGAGCCATCGCCACCACCAGCTGTGCCCACGCCCCAAAGGGCAAAGCTCCCAGCAAACCACATAGCCCTGTAAGCGTTCTCTTCTTCATGAAATAACGACATTGGGGTCATGCGAATATACCCGCTGCCGAATCCGCAAGGCAGCTTACCGAAAATACGGGTAAAAACGCGGATGAAGGGGAAGAGAAGAGAAAAACAGGTATCGGCGCAAGGCTATGCAGCCGGGCCTAAAATACTGCACAAATCATTCCCATTCGCGCGACTTGCGGTAGGCAACCCCCCGAAAAAAGGCCACTGGTGTGCCGTCGAGGTGCTGCACGCGAACGGCATAATGCGACAAGTGGTTGCTGACGTTATCCTCAACAGCCGTAGCAATGAGCACATCGCCTGCGCGCACGGGAGCTACGTGCTCAATCGCGCAATGAATGGACAGTGCGTGGCGACCGCGCGAATTGCACGCAAATGCAAAAGCACTATCGGCCAACGAAAAGGCGATGCCGCCGTGGGCCACCCCGAAGCCATTGGTCATTTCGGGCCGCACGGTCATGCGCAGCGCACAGTGTCCTAAGCCGATAGAGAGCAACTCCATGCCCATCCATTGGCTAAAGGGATCGTTGTTGTACATGCGCCGAAAAATTTCTTCGGGTGTTAGGGCCATGTCGTCGTCTTTAATAAAAAGTACGGTGTTCGCGCCCCATGATGCGCAACAGGCGACAGCAGCGATAGCGGTCTTCGCAGTATTCGGCGTGCAACCAATCCAAGTGTTCCACAATGTTAGGAATGCCGATTTCATCGGCCCAAGCCAGCAAGCCTTTCGGATAGTTCATGCCGTGTGTCATGGCCAAGTCGATATCGTCGCGCGAGGCGATGCGCAAGTAGTAAGCGTCGGCGGCTTCGTTGATGAGCATGCACACGATGCGGGTGAAGATTTGTTTACCCAGCATGTCGTCGCGCGTAGGCTCGGGGTTGACAGCGCCCTCCCGGTAGTCGTAAAAGCCGCGCCCTGTCTTGCGCCCCATATAGTGAGCGTCCACAAGGCGCTTTTGCGTGAACGAGGGCTTGTAACGCGGGTCGTAGTAGAAGGAGTGGAAAACGGTTTCTGTAACGGTGTAGTTGATGTCGTTGCCGATGAAATCCATGAGCTCGAAAGGCCCCATGCGGAAGCCGCCAAAGGTGCGCATGGCCCAGTCGATGGTGGGCACATCAGCAATACCTTCGTCCAGAATGCGCAGTGCCTCGCCGTAGTAGGGCCGTGCTACTCGATTGACGATAAAGCCGGGAGTGTCTTTAGCCAAGACCGCCGTTTTGCCCCAGCTGCGGATAAGAGCGAGGGCCTTGTCTACGTACTGGGGGTCGGTTTGCAGCGCAGGAATGATTTCAACCAGCCGCATCACCGGAGCTGGGTTGAAGAAATGAATACCTAAAGCGCGCTCAGGGTGTTTCAAGTGTGCTCCGATAGCTGAAATAGACAATGATGACGTATTGCTGGCCAGAATGGTCTTAGGCGATACCATGGCTTCCAAGCTCTTGAAAGCGATCTGTTTGGCTTCTAAGTCTTCTACAATGGCCTCAATAACGATGTCGCAGTCGCGAAACTCGCTCATGTGGTCCGTGTACACAATGCGGCCCAGAAGGGCTTCCGAATCATCGGCCGTCATTTTGCCTTTCTCTACCAGGCCCTTCAAGGTGGCTTTGAGGTTGCTGCTCGACCGCTTAAGCGCCGGCCCTAAATTATCGCAAACCACTACTTTATGCCCCTGTGCCGCTGCCACTTGTGCAATGCCACTGCCCATGGCTCCGGCGCCCAGTACACCCACAATTTCCATAAATCTGTTCGGTGGTATGTTTTGACGAAAAACTTTTCGGAAGGCGAAAGTAAAAACGCCATCCACATTGGAACATCAAATCTCGACAGGTGTAGAGAAAAAACGAACGTACACCCCTTGCCCTACCCTAACTTTGAGCGGTAAAAGAGCGCTGTCGCAATGATGCCCATCCGAGTTCTTGGCATTGACCCTGGCACTAATATCCTCGGCTTCGCCCTCATCGAGGCCGAAAAGGAGCGCATTGAAGTGCTCGAAATCGGGGTCGTTACCTTCGCCCATATAGGTGCCGAGCACACCATTAAACTTCGCTACATCTTCGAACAAGTACAAGACCTCATTCGACAATATCACCCCAACGAAATGGCCATTGAGGCGCCTTTTCACGGCAAGAACGTGCAGTCCATGCTCAAGCTGGGCCGAGCACAGGGTGTAGCCATTGCCGCTGGCATGGTCAATGGGCTGACCATTGCCGAGTACCTGCCCAAAAAAGTGAAAAGCGCCATTACAGGCAACGGCAACGCCTCCAAGCAGCAAGTCGCCGGCATGCTGGGCAACATTCTGCACCACACCTTTGAGGATAAGTACTTCGACGCCACCGACGCTCTGGCCGTAGCCGTCTGCCATTGGTTCCAGCGCTCGCGCCCAGGCGGAGCCGGTAAAACTTACCGCAACTGGAAGGCATTCCTGCGCGACAACCCTCAAAAAGCTGCCTTCCCACAGGGGAAAACCTCAAAAACCACCAAGCCGTCGTAGCGCCAACGTCAATGCTTTATCCAAGTGAACTTCAGGCATCGGCTCGTTTGAGGCGTTACTCGAAACGGCTCTGCTAAGCGCAGCCCTACTACCCAGATGATCTGACCGTCGGCGTTCTCCAACACCCAAACGCGCTCTTTGTCCAGAACCGACAACTTCTGGTTGGTGAAAAAATCTTGTAACTTTTGGCTCTTGCCACCCATGCCAAAAGGCTGAAACACATCGCCCGACTGCCAACGGCGCAAAAGGAGCGGAAAGCGCAGCCGATCCGCATCCACTACAGCACAGTTGGGCGCGTCCGCCAGGGCACTTTGCGCCGATGTCTCGGTCAAAAACATGCGGCTCCCATCGGCTAAGCGCACCATCAAGTCGTCGGCATGCAACCGCAGCATCTCCGAACAAACCAACCTATGAGTCAGCAACCACTCCCCGCGCCCCACCACCACTCGATAGCCCGCTTCAGAGTACCACTCAGCACCCGCTGAATGCCGCTTACTCCACATCTGCCGCACCTGTTCCGGAGTAAATCCGTTGGGTTGCAACAAGTCGAACAGCGCATCTGTCGGGGCGGGCATTGCCTCCACTTCTGCTATGGAGATGGAAAAAACGCCCTCATCCTCTGTGGGTCTCAGTAGGCGTCTCAGCAAGTGCTGTGCATTTGCATCCGCAGCGCGCAAATGGCGCAGCGTGTTGCCGGCGTTTTCAACAAAATGCGGAAACAGCGCTTCCAGTATGGGCAAAACCCGATGCCGCAGCGCATTGCGCATGTAATGCTCGTCTGCATTGCTGCTGTCCTCGCGCCACTCGAGGCCGTGCTCCCGGGCATAAGCCTCAATATCGGCCCGTGTGGCAAACAACAACGGCCTAACCACCCGACCGTTCCGAAGCGGAATGCCGGCCATGCCGCTCAGACCCGTACCGCGCGCGAAATGAAACAGAGCCGTCTCCACCGCATCGTTCAGGTGATGCGCTGTGGCTATGCCTTCCCAGCCGTGCTCCTCGCACAAGGCTTCGAACCACCGATAGCGCAACCGACGCGCCGCCACCTGGATGGAGACGCCCTCCGCCTCAGCGTAGGCGCGCGTATCGAAGCGCTCCACATATAGCGAAAGTCCCCAACCCTCGGCCAGCGCGCGCACGAAGTGCTCGTCCTCTGCCGACTCCGCCCCACGCAGCTGAAAATTAGCATGTGCCAACCCTATGGGCTGCCCCCGCTCCCGCAGCATGTGGGCCAACACGACCGAGTCTACTCCACCGCTAATGGCCACCAACACCTTCATCTCTACGGGCAGCAGGGCGTGCTCCCGCCAGAAAGCCTCTGCTCGTGCAAGTAGCGACATAGTGCAAAAAAGCGAAAAAACAGCGAATGGGTGCGCCTCAACTATGCTCCTCTCGCAGGCCTTCTAAACCTCATGCGCTCCTCAAAAGTTTTCCTCAAATACCTTTGCTCCCTCCTCTCCTCCAGTTCTAACTTTCCTAACGGTCATTGCAGCGTCGCATCCGCCAACTTCTTCCCCCGAAAAGGAACCAAAAAGAAAGGGCTTCGATCTTTCAACGAAGCCCCGTACCTATGAACAGTTGGTATTTTTTGGTAGAAAGCGGGCCGTTCAGCGCGTGCCCGAAATACGAACAGTACCGTTCTTAATTTTGATTGTAACTGGTTTGCTCATAAGCAGTTGCAGGTTTAGTGAAAGATGTTGATGGAACGACGCAGCCAACTTCAATCGGTGTTTGGGCAATAGAAACGGTAGGCAAAGGTGAGGATACGGCTTCGATATATTAATTGAGAGCTAACAGATTTTTTATCCAATTGTCTTCAGCAAGCATTTTCGGGCTTTTTTATCAGGTCTTTGCAGCACAAATGCGCCTTTGGCACATGAGCAGCTAAGGCGCTCCTCAAGAAGATTGACTTACAGAGCCTCTTGCCCCGGCAATGCTATTACCTTTGCCCACATGAATGACATTGTTCTGGCGCTCCAACAAGAGGTTGCCGCGGCGATAGCCCAGCTTTGCGGCCAGTCTATTGACCCCTCCAAAGTGCAGATTAACCCTACGGTATCCGAGTTCAAGGGCGACTACACGGCGGTGCTGTTTCCGTTTGTTAAGTTAGCTCAGAAGGCTCCGGAAGCACTGGGGGCGGAGGTAGGCGAGCGCCTTTTGCGCGAGACGACGTACGTAAAGAGTTACAACATTGCCAAAGGTTTCCTCAACCTCGAGCTCAAGGAGCACTTTTGGCACGAGCTGTTGCAAGAAGTATTGGCCACACCGGGTTACGGGCGCCATCCGCGCCGAGGTGAGTGCGTATTGGTCGAGTATTCCTCGCCCAATACGAATAAACCGCTGCATCTGGGACATGTGCGCAATTGCTTGTTGGGCTGGTCGTGCAGCCAAATCTTGGATGCTGCCGGCTACGATGTCATCAAGGTGCAAATCATCAACGATCGTGGTGTAGCCATCTGCAAAAGCATGCTGGCCTGGCAGAAGTTTGGCCAAGGCCGAACACCTCAGACCGAGGGCCTCAAAGGCGACCATTTCGTCGGTGATTACTACGTGCTCTTCGAGCAAAAAACGCAGGAAGAATACGCCGCTTGGCAGCAAACGCCTGAGGCTCAGGCGCTCTACGAAGCCCATCGCAAGCCCGAACAGAGCCAAAAGGAGTTTTTTAAAGAATACAAAAACCGATGGTTCAACGAGCACTCGCGCCTTGGCGCTGAAGTGCGCGACCTGCTGCTGCGCTGGGAAGCTGGCGACCCGGATACCTTAGCCCTTTGGCGCCAAATGAACAGCTGGGTATACGAGGGCTTCGAAGCCACCTATGCTCAGCTGGGCGTGTGCTTCGACAAGAATTATTACGAAAGCGACACCTACCTGCTGGGCAAGAACATTGTGGAAGAAGGCCTACAGAAGGGCGTTTTTTTCAAAAAAGCGGATGGTTCCGTGTGGATCGACCTCAGCGATGCCGGCTACGACCAAAAGGTGGTGCTGCGCGCAGACGGCACATCAGTCTACATCACTCAAGACATGGGCACAGCGCGTATGCGCTATGAGGATTTCGGATGCCAACGCATGGTCTATGTGGTAGCCGATGAGCAAAACTACCACTTCGCCGTGCTGTTCGAAACCCTGCGCCGCTTAGGCGAACCCTACGCAGAAGGGCTGTACCACCTCTCTTACGGGCTAGTAGAACTGCCCACGGGCCGCATGAAAACACGCGAAGGTACCGTAGTGGATGCCGACGACCTCATCGCTGAGGTGCTCCAATTGGCGCGCCAACAAGCCGCCGAACGGGGCAGCTCCATCGAAGGCCCTGAAGCCGAGGAAAACATCCGACGCATCGCTATGGGCGCCCTCAAGTTTTTCATGATTCGCGTCCACCCGAAACGGCGCATGGTCTTCAACCCCGAAGAGTCTGTGGACTTACAAGGCCAAACCGGCCCCTACATCCAATACTCCTGGGTGCGCATCCACGGTCTGATGCAGCGCGCAGAGCGTGAGGGCATTCAACTATCAGCCGCTGCTCAATATACCTCCTTAGAGCCTCAAGAAAAAGAACTGCTCAAAGCACTGCGCGAATACCCGAGCGTCGTGCTTACCGCTGCGCAAGAGTACGACCCCTCGCACGTGGCCAACTACGCGTATCAATTGGCCAAGAACTATCACCGCCTTTGGCACGACCTGCCCATTTTCAATGCTCCCAGCCCAGAAGTTCGTGCCTTTCGGCTGCAACTGAGCCGAGCCGTCGCCCAAACGCTCGAAGCCGCCCTGCATCTGCTTGGCATCGAAATGCCGCAACGCATGTAGCGCATTTTTTTGCCTGGTGCTTTTGACCGCACAAACTTTCTATACCTTTGCACGCCCTTTTGAGAAAGGCAACACTTTTGGATTATTGCTGACAATTTTTTTGAAAATGGCAAAACGCAAGACGAATCAGACGGAAGAACTCCCTGTGGTCGACGTAGAAGAAGTGCACAGCGGCGGTAATGGCTTAAACGCACTGTGGAATAACCTTAAGCACCGCCAGGATATCTTCATGTACGTACTGGGCGGTTTGGCTTTGTTAGTATTGGGCTGGTGGGGCTACAAAGTGCTTGTAGTGGAACCACAACAAAAAGATGCAGTGAACGCCATGTGGCAGGCCCAATACGCCTTCGAGCGCGACTCCTTCCGCCTAGCCCTCGAAAACCCCGGCGGCGGCTACGATGGCTTTCTGGGCATCATTGACAAATACGGCAGCAGTAAAGCTGGTAATTTGGCTAAATACTACGCCGGCATCTGCTATTTGCAACTGGGTGAGTTTGACAATGCCATTCGATATTTAGAAGATTTCGATGCCGACGGCGACTTGCTGCCCATCACTAAGTACGGCGCCTTAGGCGATGCCTACTCGGAAAAACAAGACTACAACAAAGCCCTTCAAATGTACGAAAAGGCCTCCAAAGCAGGTAACCATCCGCAATTAGCTGCCTATTATTTGAAAAAACTCGGCATGCTGCACGAATACCGCGGCAATAAAGAGGCTGCCATAGCGGCTTACGAGCGCCTGCGCCGCGACTTTGCCGATCAGTCCATAAGCGAATGGCCCGACATCGAAAAGTACATTTACCGCGCGGGCGGTGGCAACCAATAAAGGAGCAGAGCCGTCTCGGCGCTCAAACGCCTAAAGGCCAAGAGGTACCTCAGACGACGAGCCTCCGAGCCGAGAGCCTCCTAAGCCTATGCTTAGGCGGAGTATAGTCACTCTTTGCGCCTCAGCGAATTTGCCCGCGCGAATGCTTGCGGCTCTCTATCCATTCTGCTACGGCTCCCTCTTTCAGCGAATACTTAGAGGCGTAAACCTCGCGCACTTGAGTGCGCTCCAGCAAATGTCGAATGAGAATCATGCCCACCACAATTGTCAGGCGGCGCTCAGGCTTCAAGTTGGGCCAAGAAGCGCGCTCTGCCAGCGACGAAGAGACAATCTGGGCGTAGAGTCGCTCGAAGCCCTCACGCGCAATTCGCCCATGCAGAGCGAGCTGCTCCTTTGGGGGATTGAGCATTTCATTTAAAGTATCAAAAGCGCCCGCTGCTCCAATAAGCGTATGGGGAGGGCATTGCGCCAGAGCTGCCCATAGCTCGTGAAGTTCCAACTCTAAATAGGCCCTCAACGCAGCAATTTCTGCTGGCGCTATAGGGTCGCTTTGATGAAAACGGTGGTAGAGCACCGTGGCGCCTACGGGGAAGCTCTGCTGCCAAAACACCTGGTCTGCCCGAGCTAAGATAAATTCGACGCTGCCGCCGCCAATGTCGACCACCAACGCGCCTTCTTCCACAAACGGCACGGCCTGCCGAACGCCCTTGAAGATAAGCTCGGCTTCTCGTTGCCCTGAAATGATTTCGAGGCGAATACCCGTTTGCTGTTCGACAGCCTGCAAAAAATCGGGAGCGTTCTGGGCTGTTCGCAGGGCAGCCGTGCCGAAAGCGCGAACGTCCGCCAAGGCGATATGGTGCGCCACCACTTGCTGGCGAAAACGGTGCATAGCCTCTAAGCCACGGGACAGAGCAGCCGGACCGATGCGCTCGATGCCCTCCTCTGCTAAAAATACGAGCGCGCGATCGCGCTGGATTTCCCTCCAGCCGTTGGGCTGAGAGGGATCGGCCTGAGCAATAAGCAGGTGGAAAATGTTGGTTCCCGAGTCAATGATAGCGCATTTACTCATAAGTGTTGGTTCGAATACCGAGATGCGAAACACCGCCCCAACCCCTGCTGAGCTACCACAGATACATCAGCTGAAAGGCCAGGAAGCGCTCCAGGAGTGAGTTGGCGAAGTTAGTGCCGGGTTTGGCCAGCGGATCATAGAGCCGATTGATACCGTGCTGATAGCGGAACGTGAGGGCTAGGTGCTCCGAAGCATGCAGGCTCGCCCCAGCCAGCAGGCAAAAGCTATTGCGGCGCACGTCGGGCAAAGCAGCCGTAATGCCGCCGCCGAGTTCAGCTTCGTTGGTATGACCCAAGAGCCTACCATACGAAAGACCGGCATTGAGCACAACAGCCCGCCCACCGTCGTTGCTCCAGATGCGCCAATGCCACTGAAAGGGAATTTCAGCGTAGTGCAATGTTGTTTTGAAGAACACAGGATCTTGGGCCTCGCTGCGGCATCCGCGCTGGGTGTAGAGCAGTTCTACACTGACCGCTTGATTATTGCTCAGCTGTACTTGGCCGCGCAAGCCGCCCTGCAAGCCCAGCTTGTGGTAGCCCGCCGAGGCATCGCCATCAATTTGAGAGGCCGTCAGCCCCGCTATTACCCCCGCCCCAAAACGCTGGGCATATGCGGTACCGCCAAAAGCCACTAAAACTGCCATGGACCACAACCCAATGAGAATACTCAGCCTCTTTCTTCGCATAAATGCTCATTTTAGCTAAATTTAAGCCATACCTTCGCCGCCGCAAGATAGACATAGCCCATGCGCTACACCCAATCTACGCTAAAAAAACTCGAAAAGCTCTTCGAAGAGCTCCACTACTCCGTCCGCTACGAAAAAGGCCACTTCCAAAGCGGATATTGCATTGTTGAACAACGGCGTATAGTGGTCATCAATAAGTTTTTCGACACTGAGGCCCGCATCCACTGCCTGTTGGATATTCTGAGCAACATCACCTTTGACCCCCATCAACTTCCAGAGGAAATGCGAGTGTTTCATCAAAAAATACAAAAAAAGAACTCGGCCCTCGATGCAGTGGCCGGCGAACCTGCGACGAAGACACATGGCTAAGTTTAAGCACACCGTCCTAGAGCGCTTCCTGCGCTACGTGCAAATAGACACGCAAAGCGACCCCAGCAGCACTACTACGCCCAGCACCGAAAAACAAAAAGACTTGGGCCGCCTGCTCGTGCAAGAGCTGCACGACATGGGTTTGACCGATGCTGAGTTGGACGAATACGGCTACGTGTACGCCACTATCCCGGCCAACACGAGCAAAAAAGTGCCGGTCATCTGCCTTTGCTCCCACATGGATACGGCCCCCGACTGCTCTGGTGCAGGAGTGAAACCCATCGTACACCAAAAATACCAGGGCCAAGACCTCGTGCTGCCCGACGACCCCAGCATCGTCATCCGCGAAAGCGAACACGAAGACCTCAAACACCAACACGGCAACGATATCGTGACTGCGAGCGGCACTACCCTATTGGGTGCCGACAACAAGGCCGGCATCGCTGCCATCATGGACGCTGCTCATATTTTGGTAAACCACCCCCAACTTAAACATGGTAAGATTCGCCTACTCTTCACCCCCGACGAAGAAATCGGCCGGGGTGTAGACAAGGTCAACCTCAAGAAACTGGGAGCCAAATACGGATACACCATTGACGGCGAAACCGCCGGCAGCATCGAAGACGAGACCTTCAGCGCCGACGGCGCCACCGTAGTCATCCACGGCGTCTCGGCCCACCCCGGCTTTGCCAAAGGCAAAATGGAACACGCCATGAAAATTGCGGGCAAGATATTGGCCAAGCTGCCCGACCGCTTCAGCCCCGAACACACCGAAGGCCGCCAGGGCTTTCTCCACCCCACCTTTATAGAGGGCGGCTTAGAAAAAGTTACCCTGAAATTCATTCTGCGCGACTTCACGGAAGCTGGCCTGCGCCGCCATGCGCGCACGCTGCAAAAAGTCGTCGACAGCGTCCTTAAGCAATACCCAAATTCGCGCGCTGAGATCACCATCGTACAACAGTACCGCAACATGGGTAAAGTGCTGCGCCGCCATCCTCAAGTGGTAGAAAACGCCATCGAAGCCCTAAAACGCGCTGGCTTCGAACAACCGCTGCGGCGCGCCATTCGCGGCGGCACCGACGGCTCTCGTCTGTCTTTCATGGGCCTGCCCTGTCCTAACCTCTTTGCCGGTGAACACGCCTTCCACTCCAAATACGAGTGGGTGTCAGTACAAGACATGGAAAAAGCGGCCGAGACTATCGTACATTTGGCTCAAATCTGGGAAGAGCGTAGCTAAGCAGCTCCGAAAGATAACCTTTTCACGTAAGAAAAATCTTTTTCATGGAAGAGAAGAGTAAAATGGAAGGATTGCTCGACAGCATGCGCCAAATGGCCGAGCATGCCGCTGAAGCGCTCAACGAACTGGGCGACAAAGCCGCCGAAAAGACCGCTCCCCTCGTGGCCGCTGCGAGCGAGAAACTGGAACAGTTGAAAGAGGCCGTTAGCGAGCGCATCGAAAGCTGGAGCGCCGAAGCCGAGCAAATGGCCGCCGAAGAGCGCCGCGAAGCCGAGCAAGAAGCCGCCGAAACTCAGGCCGCAAAGGAAAAAATCGCCGAACATGAAGGAGGCGCACTGGGCTTTTTGGCCGATAAAGCCAAAGCATTGCTGGGCAAAAAAGACGGCGAAACTCCTGCCCCGTAGCGGTGGACAAACTCTTGATCTGCCGGCAAGCGCTCAAACAAGCATAAATTGCAGCACGCACCCAGGCAGCCCCGTTATTTTTGCGCGCAAAAACATACGGCATGAACAACGCCCCACTACCCTACCCCGCCTTTACCATTGGGATTAGCGGCGGAAGTGGCAGCGGTAAAACCACTTTCGTGCGGCGCCTGTGCGAGCAGTTCTCCCCTCAAGAGGTGTGTCTGCTGTCACAAGATAACTACTACCTGCCGCGCGACCAACAACACACCGACGACCGCGGCGAGCGCAACTTCGACCTGCCCAAATCCTTCGATAAGAAAGCCTTTCGGCGCGACCTCGAACGCCTACGCCAAGGCCAACCCATCGAACGCGAAGAATACACCTACAACAACCCGCTGGCCACTCCGCGGTTGATCGTCGTTAAGCCCGCGCCCATCATCGTCGTAGAGGGGCTTTTCGTCTTTCATTACAAAAAGGTAGCTGCCCAACTCGACCTGAAGATTTTCATCAATACCAAAGAAAACTTAAAAGTCATCCGCCGCATCCACCGCGACCGGACAGAGCGCAATTACCCCATCGAGGATGTGCTCTACAAATATCAGTACCACGTCCTGCCGGCCTACGAGCGCTACATCCTACCCTACCGCGAAGAAGCCGATTTGGTCATCAACAACAACCATCATTTCGACCGAGCGCTGAGCGTATTAGCCGGCTTCATCCGGCAGCAACTCGCCCAATATGCCTTCCCACTGACCTGTTGAAAAGCAGACGCCCAGCGCTTACCAAACGCCCCCATGGCCGCCCTCACCGCGAGCCTGAAAACCAGGCCTCCCAAAGTCCACAATTGTCCTGTACACTTTTCTTTTTTCATTTTTCACTTTTCACTACCTTTGCACCCACTTTAAGCAATCTTATTGTTCACAATATCGGCCACGTGGCGGAATTGGTAGACGCGCTACTTTGAGGGGGTAGTATCCGAAAGGATGTGCTGGTTCGACTCCAGTCGTGGTCACCCGAAGCAAATTTCGGTTTTTGCACAGAAAAGCCCGCTTTGGCGGGCTTTTCTGTTAGGTAAGCCTTCCGCTAAAGATAGGTAATCATCGCCGCTGCGAGGAAAACGATTGCTACATTTGCAGCACATCAGCAGCGAGTGCATGGAGAGAAAAACAACGGCATCTGGCCGCGATAGTGCGCCAACAGAGGCGCTGCTTGGCGCCGTGCAGGCACACGTATTGCGCCTGTGGAACGAACGGCACGACGCACGCCTGGTCTTTCACAACTACGCCCAGGCCGCCGAAGTAGCCGAGCGGGTCGCTTTATTGGCCCGAGAGGAGCAGGCGCCTGCTGATGTGACTGAAGTGGCGCTGCTGGCTGCCTGGTTTTTCAATATTGGATATTTGGAAAAACCCGAGGCCCCGGCTGATGCCAGCGCCATACGAGCGGAGTTTTTCTTAGTGAATGAGCGCTGCACTCCCGAACTCATTCGCCGCGTGCGCCTGTGCATCAATAGCGCTTACGACAACCACCTACCCTCCACCCTTGAGGCTACGCTGCTGCACGACGCCATCGCCCTAACCGACTGGGGGCCTAACAACGCCGAGCGCTTGACGCTGCTGCGCTTAGAGCTGGAGGGGTTGCACCAAAAAACATTCTCCGACGCCGAATGGCGCCAATGGACCGATGCCGAACGGCGGCGCATCCGCTTTTACACTGCCTATGCGAAACGGCACATCGAGCCAGCCCTTGCTCTACTACAGGCCCGCAACGGCCAAGAAAAAGAGGCCGAACTACCGCGCAAACGCGAACACAAGACCGAACGCTTCGAACGCTTGGCCCGCCGCCCACTGCGCTCGAGCATACAGACCTACTTCCGCGCCAACTACGCCAACCACATCCGCCTAAGCGCCATCGCCGACAACAAGGCGCACATCATGATCAGCGTCAACTCCATCCTCCTCTCGGTAGCCATCTCGCTACTGACCTACCAAACGCTGACCCAACGAAACCCGCTATACGTGCTGCCCATCATCATGTTTTTGGTGACCAGCCTCACCTCTCTCACCTTCGCCGTTCTTTCCTCGCGCCCGCGCGTAACGAGCCTGCCGCCATTGCCCAACCAGCCCCCTAGCCCCGTATTTTTCGGCAGCTTTGTGCACCTCACCTTAGAACAATACGAAGAAGCCACCGACGCTATGCTGCGCGATGGGCGGCTGCTGTTCGGCAACATGACGCGCGACCTGTATCACCTCGGCCAAGTGTTAGACAAGAAATACCGCTTGCTTACCTACTCGTACACCGTCTTCCTCATGGGCTTCGTGGCCACCGTAGGCGCCTTCTTAGGGGCCTATTTCTTAGAGTGACGCAGCCTCATCGAGCACGGCTTTCGTTTTTTGGTAGAGTGCCTTGGCTTGCTCTGGAGTCGATCCGATGCATACCGAGCCGAGCTTTCCGTATTGCGACAAGGCACCCAGCAAATGAAAGACCACGCCTTCTTGCACAGCAGCATCGTAGTGGATGTCGTGGCAAACGGCGATGTCCAGCAAATCATCGGGCGTTAAGCCGCAGTAGGCGCTTGAATGCATGTTGTCGGTGGCAAAGTAGTAGCGCGTATACCCCTGCGGCGTCTGGTATTCGCCGGTGTGGTGGTCGTAGTAGCCGTCGGTCAGAAACTGGAGCATTAAGTAGGGGTGAGTCGTGCCGCCTTTGCGCAGATTGATTTCGATAGCGTAATGCTGCCACCAACCATTGGGGGCCTTCACAGAAACGAAGTCAATGCCGAAGCGCCCGATGACGCCTTCGCTCATCAGCACCTGAGCCACGCGATATCCCAGCTGGCCGAGTTCATGAGCATATGCGCGGTGGGCCGGAAAGGTTGCGCCCAGATAGACCTGATTATCGCGCCCGCCGAGCAGTTGGTCGTGCGTGGAGACGACCTCAATTTGCCGCAACGGTGTGATGCGACACTGCACAGAGGGCGAGGCTTTTTCAGCTCCGTCAACAAAAGCCTCCACAATGCCTCCCATTTGCCTCATTTTTTGGGCGAACGCATCGTATTCCATGTCCCTAGCTACCGGCTTCATGTGGGCGCGCAAGTCGTCATCCGAAAAGGGCAAGCCGTATTTTTCGAAAGAATAGATGGCGTTGCCATCGCCCGAAAAGCCGTCGTTGAGCTTGATCACGGCCTTGCGCAGATGAGGCTGCTCGTACTTGAGCAGTCGGAGCGCTTGCAGGACGTCTTCCATATCGCGCAAGCGCTCGTAACCCGGTGGTAAGAGCAAGCCGACCCGGCGAAACAATTCCCGACTGCCACTCTTGGTGCCAAAATGGCTAAGCCAATAGGGAGTTCCATAGATGGGAATCCCCAGCTGCAAAGCCAAGCGATGCTCGTAGGGCGTAATGTTGAAGCCTACGAGGTGAGCGACGTGGTCGTCGGGGATACTACGGCGGATTTTTTCGATGAGCCGCGGACGCTCTAAGATTTTTTCCGTCAACGAGCGCGGCGAACCATCGTAACAGCTCAGCAGCGTCAGGCGCTGGCGCGCATGGCGCGGAGGCACACCGGGAAGGAGATGCAGGTAGTAATCGATGATGGTCTCATCTATCGGCAAGCTCGTGATGTAAACCAAGCGAGTACGCGGCATGCGCAAGAGCATCAGTAGGCACAACAAGCGCTCTTCGTAGTGACTAATGCCCGAAACCTTAGCCAAAATCTCCTGGTCGAGCGTTTGACTGGGCACGACAATGACGGTTTTGGGCGCCACAGGATCCGGAAAAGAGTGCTCGAATTGATAAACTAACCCTGCCTGAAGCGCTTCAAAAGCAGCTTTATCCACTTCCCCCGCAAATGGCATCATAATAAAACAGCGTCTATACTCAAGAGAAAGCAACATTAAGGGTAGCCCCGACACTTCAGCATTGAGTTTGGTTGCTGCGCACAGTGATTTTGAACAATTCTTCTTGGGTTCAAAGCCCTTTGAGGACAACCCACCTGAACACAAGCGCGCATGTGTTGTTATGTATATTTGCTGTTGTAAACACGTAATCTATGGGTCCATATGCTACACTATTGGCTTAAAGATTTAGCGGAACGACGGGCGTTTGGTGTTTGCCAATATGTCGGGGAAAAGATGCGAATAGCCCCAGCGGAAGTGCGCAAATATTTTATTTACACGTCTTTCATCGCTATGGGTTCGCCGCTGATTGTGTATCTAATCATCGCCTTTTGGGTCAATGTTCGGCGATACATCCGACGCGGACATAGCGTATTGTGGGAGTGAAGCGCACCGGGCGTTCGAACGGGCATCCGGCAGGCGCGCCGACACACGAAGAGGCAGAAGTGGATAGGCACAAGCGCAGCAAGTGCGAACATTCCACACCCGCTGCCTATATAAAGGCACTATGAAGAAAAAAATAGTCGTCGCCATCACCGGCTCCTCGGGTGCCATTTATGCCAAAGTATTGTTGGACAAGCTGATCGCCCTGCGCGAACAATGGGCCGCAGTGGGAGTAGTGCTGTCAGACAATGCGCTGGTCAATTGGGAGTTAGAGATCGGGCCGCCAGCGTTAGAGGTTTATCCGTTTGACTTCTACGCAAAAAACGATTTCTACGCGCCTTTTGCCTCAGGGTCGGCACGCTACGAAACCATGTTCGTTTGCCCTTGCTCAATGGGCATGTTAGGGCGCATCGCGGCAGGTGTCAGCAACGATCTCATTACGCGCGCAGCCGACGTGATGCTCAAAGAGCGCCGAAGACTGATCTTAGTACCGCGCGACACCCCTCTAAGCCTCATTCACCTCAACAACATGAAACTGCTCACCGAAGCGGGCGCCGTTATTTGCCCGGCCTGCCCCTCGTTTTATTCGCGCCCCCAAACAGCCGAAGAAATTGCTGCCACCGTCGTAGACCGTGTGTTAGACTTAGCCGGCTTTGACTTAAAAACTTACCGCTGGAGTGAAAGCGACTAACGGAAGCTCCACACCGGCCTTATACCTTAATGCAGCTGCATGCCGATAAGGCGCAAAAACTCTCCGCGCGTTTCGGCCTTCTGAAATTCGCCCGTAAAAGCCGAGGTAGTCGTTACGCTGTTTTGCTTCTGCACGCCGCGCATCATCATACACATGTGCTGAGCCTCGATAACGACTGCTACGCCCAAAGGGCACAAAGTTTCCTGGAGCACATCGCGGATCTCGATAGTTAGGCGCTCTTGCACCTGCAAACGGCGGGCAAACACATCTACTATGCGCGGAATCTTGCTCAGGCCCACGATATAACCGTTTGGGATGTAGGCCACGTGCGCTTTGCCGAAGAAAGGCAACATGTGGTGCTCGCACAGCGAATACACTTCAATGTCTTTGACGATGACCATCTCGCTGTAGTCTTGCTGGAACATCGCCGAGCGCAAGATGGCTGCCGGATCTTGCCGATAGCCCTGGGTCAGAAACTGGATGGCTTTTGCCGCGCGTTCTGGAGTCTTTTGCAAACCTTCCCGGTTGGGTTCCTCGCCGATTTCTTCGAGAATAGTTTCGAAACAACGGCGAATGTTGTTCGTAGAGGTCGACATGAAAAGGTGTCTGTGCGGTCTGTAAATGCGCTTCAAACGGCGCAGGTTTATTTATGGTTCATTCGCCGCCGTAATACTCGGCGTAGATAGTGTCGGTTTCCCACAGCTTGATAGCATGCAGTTGGCAGGGGTAGGGTTTCAAGGCTTCGACCAATCGCTCCCAGATGATGATGGCTAAGTTTTCTGTAGTGGGTTGTGTGCCTTTAGGGATAAAGGGCACATCTAAATTGAGGTTGCTGTGGTCGAGATAATCTACGACGTGCTCTTTGATGATAGTGCTGAGCTTTTTAACGTCAATGATGAAGCCCGTAACCGGGTCGGGCCGGCCTTTGACGGTTACGTGTAGCGTATAGTTGTGGCCGTGCCAGTTTTTGTTGGAGCATTTGCCAAAAACCATGCGGTTTTGCTCTTCCGTCCAGTCGTCTACCCACAGTTTGTGGGCGGCGTTGAAGCGTTCAATGCGAGTGATGTAGACCATAGTATGCAGGCACTCAAAAAGGCAAGAGCGCAATCAGCGCCGATTGCGGAGTGCAAAGGTACGGGTCAGGTGTTAGCTGCAAAAAGTAGGACCGAATCGGCTGCCTCCAATGTTGAGGCCTTCGGAGAGGTACGCTCTCATGCCTTTCTCCAACTTTTTGCCTTAACGTTTCGTTAGCGTTCGATAGAACCTTTAGCCTGCAACCTCCTCTGATAAAAAGATCACGACTTTTGGCTAGGCCATCTCTCTTTTATTTTTCAGAAAAATATTTCTTGGGCCGTTCGGAAAGTATTGGCGTGCGCTTCGACGATGTCGCTCAAGCGGAGCGAATAGCCTCCTCCCATGCTAATAGCAACGGGCACGCGATGGCGATAGCAGAGTTCGAGCACTAAGCGATCGCGCTCTCGGCAGCCCTGTCGGCTGATGCGCAGGCGGCCTAAGCGGTCGGTCTCCAGGATGTCTACGCCACTTTGGTAGAAGACAAAATCGGGTTGCACCTCGTCAAAAAGGCGCGGGAGAGTCTGCTGCAAGAGCGTCAGATAAGGCTTGTCTTCCAGACCGTCGGGTAGAGGCAAGTCGAGATCAGAACGCTCTTTGCGCAAAGGATAGTTGCGCGCTCCGTGCATGGAGAAGGTGAAGACGCGCGGCTCGTCGCGGAAGATGTGGGCCGTGCCGTTGCCCTGGTGCACATCGAGGTCGACGATGAGGATCTGCCGAGCCAACTGGTGGTGCAGCAAATAAGCGGCTGCCAGGGCTTGATCGTTGAAACAGCAGTAGCCTTCACCGTGATTGGCGTAGGCGTGGTGCGTGCCGCCCGCAATATTCATGGCGACGCCATATTGCCGCGCAAAAAGGGCGCATTGGATGGTCCCTTGTGCAATGTGCCGACCGCGCACCACGAAGCGCTCCGTGATGGGAAAGCCTATGGCTCGCTCCTCCCGCTCGGTGAGTGCTACCGCATTGAGCTTTTGCCAGTATGCTTCTGTGTGCACCAACAGAGCATCCTCCTTCTTGAGCAAGTCCGGATGAAAAAAATGGTCGTCGCTCACCGTACCTTCATAGAGCAATTGCTCGGCAATGAGCTCGTACTTAGCCATCGGAAATCGGTGCCCAGCGGGAAGTGGGTATACGTACAAAGGTGAGAACGCAATCTTGAGCATGCGCAACAACACTTGGGCAAAAGGTAGATTATGGACAAATGAGCGCTTTAAAGGTTCACACACGGCACTTCGTTTGGCAAAGGCAACACAAAGCCCAAAGATGCAAAAGCCAAAGCTTCGTTTTGCCGGAAAGGCGCTTTATTTGCGCCTGTTATTTTTTTGTTGCCCAAAAACAAAAAACAGCATTTACCCATGAGTCATACATTACTGGGTGTCGGTTCGCGCGTAAAGCACCCTGCCTACGGCGATGGCGTTATTGTTCGGCTGCATATAGCCGCCTATGAGGTCTGTTTCATTCAGTTTGGCCTAAAGATGGTGAGCAAGGACTACTCCTCTTGGCAGGTCGTAGAGGCTATTCCAGCCGAAGAGCCGGTAACATTTACGGAGGCCGAGCAGTCGCTCATCCGCATCTTGCGCGCTTGGTCGGGCGTCAGCTTAGAGGTCGTGCCTTTAGGCGAGCGCTGGAAAGGCGGCAAGTTGATTCTCACAGCTGATGGGGTGCAGCCTAAAGAGGTGCCCATCGAGACGTTTTTTCACAAAATTGTCATGATGCGCGACCGCTTACGCGTGCTGGAGCAGCACATCAACGCGCACAAGAAGCTGGACGAAGAAGACAAGATCAACCTTCAGCAGTACATCACCCGCTGCTACGGCAGTATGACGACGTTCAATCTGTTGTTTAAAAACCGCAGCGACTATTTTGTGGGCGAAAGCAGTAAAGAAAAAGAGTAGGGTTGCCGTTGCAAGCCTACAAAAAAGAGAAGGGGGCTATTTGCCCCCTCCTTTTTTCGGTGTTTTACCTGCAGGCGATGAGGTACCTCCCTCCAAAATTTTCTGAATTTCTAAGGCTGTAGGGTTTTCGGGTTCGAGTTCCAGCAGCTTGGCGAGGTACTCTTTTGCCACACTGTCCTGTTTCTTCAGGAAATAGTAGAAGAGTAGGTATTCGTAGGAGGTAACCAGGTCTTTCTTGTTTTTCACAGGGTCGGCCGAGGCCAGCTCGACGTAGCGCTCGAAATAAGGTCGAGCGATGCCGTACTGTTCTACAAGGGTGCTGTCTTGTGGGTTGGCTTCCAGGTCGGGCTCCAATTTGGAGGCCGACTTGGCGCGCCAGATCCAGCCGATGGGCGCGTCGGGAGCCAGTTCGGTGATGATGGTGAAGGCCTTTTCCGCTTTTTGATAGTGCTCTGGGTCGGCGATGCAATAGTAGTGGCAAATGCCCAATTGATAGGCCGTATTGACGCGCTCTTGCGCGCTTTCTAGCGAATCTAAGTAGGCCTGATAGCTGATAGCGGCGCTGCAATAGTCTTTTTTGCTGTAGTACAGTTTGGCAATGTCGCTGCGCAGCGGCCAAAGGCTGGGGTCCATTTCGATGGCCCTTTCATAGTTTCGAATGGCCTGCTGCGTGTCGCGTTTCATTTTGATCTGCAGCTTAGCGAGGTATTCATAGTCGGAGGCCAGCACTTTATCGGGTTGCACCATTTGGAAGAACTCCTCCAGGATCTGCAGCCCCTCCTCGTAGCGACCATTGTCGTAGTCGCAGTAAGCTTGCAGACGGCGCAAATAATTCTTAGAAGGGTCTTTCTTGAGGATTTTTTCTACCAAAGCGCTGCAGGCAGCACAGTCTTTATTAATATACAGCAAGTTGGCCAGCAGCATCTCGTCCTCGATGGTTACCTCAGCGGCTTTATTGACTAAGTTTTTAGCTGCTTCGAGGGCTTTCTGCCACTCTTTTTCGAAGTACAAAAACTCTGCCTTGGCGCGCAAGGCATCTGTATAGTCGGGCCTCAGGGCGATGGCCTTGTCCAGGTTAGCCAAATATTTATCGTGCAGTTTGGCGTAATAATAAACTTTGGCCAACATGTAGAGGGGCAGGGGGTTCTGGGGTTCGATAGAGGAGGCAATCTCGTAATGAACAGCCGCCTGCCCGCCGTTGCCGCGCTCTAAGAAAGAGTAGCCCAGGGCCATATGGGTGGCAAAATCCTTAGAGGATATCTCGAGGGCTTTTTTAAGTTCCTCCTCTGCGCGCACAAAGTCAGGCTTACGGGTGCCTATAGGATACAGATATGTCTCGCCCACCGTGCGGCGCGCCGCTACATCTTTTCGGGCAAGCTTATCTACTTTTCTGAGCACTACCTCCGCCTCGTCTTTGCGGTCTTCCAACAGCAAAATGCGGGCATTAGCGATCAGCGCGTAAGCACCATCAGGTTTAGCCTTATAGGCAGCCTCATACGCGTCTTTAGCCTTGTCCATCTCTCCTTTAGCAGCATAGGCACTGCCCAAATTCAACCACGCCACTTGGTCGGTAGGATCTTTCTGCGTTAATTGGGTGTAGAGCTGGATGGCCCGTTCCCAGCGCCCCATCTGCATGGCAACAATGCCATCGGAGTGTGTCTGGGCCGACATAACGCAGGTCAGCAATAGGGCTGTGCAAAGCACAACCATCTCTTTTTTCAACAGGTAATTCATCGAATCAACAGTTAATAATAGTGAACAGCAACAGGATAGTTTTGGTGTACGAGTAAAACGACTGCAAAGGTTTAATTTTTATGACGTTTGTTGATGCCGGATGTCATGAGTTGCAACATCCTGCGGGAACAATTCGGCGAAATTTAAAGCCTCATTAACAGGCATCGCCTCTTTTACGATGCTATCTGGGCAAATTGCGTTGCCCCGACAGGGAGCACCCTTACTTGCGTTGCAACTGGATGAGACGTATAGGGGCTTGGGCCGCCAGGAGGCCGTCTTTTTGAATGATGCGCTGCCCGGGGTCGGAGGCCAAGAATGCGGCAACGCCCAGCCCTAAGCCCGTGCGCGCTTGAGCATTGATGACGTAAACCGAGCGGCGGTAGGGATATTGGCCAGTCGCTAGATAGGCCTGATAAGGCCCGAACCCCTCTTTGCCAACTTCCGGGGCAATGTCCACCAGTTTTATTTCTCGCAAAAAAGATTGTACCCCTTTATCGTCGGCGTCGGAGACCCAATTCACCCCGATAATGCCGAGAGCATTTTTGTGCTTCGATACGTAATCGATCACCTCGACATTGCTCTTGAGCGCAAATGCGTTTTCGGGAAGCGCCACACCACCGCCGATGCTATCGCGTACGTAGCGCACCGTGCCCGAAAGCGGATGATCGAACACCAGGACGATGTCGCCCAGCGTCGAGCGCGGGTTGATGTCTTGCCAACGTCTCTTTTGGCCCGTTACTATTTGGCGCAGTTGCTCTTGGGTGAGCAGCGTATCCCGGTTGTCCGGATGCACTATGAACGCTGGCGCATCGTAGGCAATGAGCGTCATTTTGGGCGTGAAACCGCGCGGCTTGAAGTAGCGCTCCACCTCTTCGTCCGTCAGAGCACGCCCAACGATAATGACCTGCACCGAGTCGCGCAAGAGGGCGGCTATGGCTTCGCCTTCGGCTACGTATTCGGCCTGTACATGGGTGCGCGGGTAAATCGTATCAAACACGTCTAAAGCGCTAGCAATAACGGGCTGATAGGCCTCATCCACCAGGATGCGAATTTCGCCGCTGGTCGGCGTATCCAACACTCGGCCGTCTCTACCGCGCTGCTCGCAGGAAATGAAGGTAAAGACAAAGGTCAGCCACAAAGCAATCAGCATCTTTTTGATATTCATGGCAACATGTGTTTTTGAGAAAAGTCCAATTTCTTGCAAAGGTCGCTCGAAATTGCGGAGCTTATTTCCCTGTTTTATTCTTCGCTGCTTCATAAATACCGCTCAGCGCCAACACCACACATGCCTGTATTTGCTGACTAAATTCGGCAGACCCACATCGTCTGAAGCTTAGTTTCGGTAGTAATCCCAGTAGGCTCGCCAGCCCCGATAGAGACCATAAACGACCAGCAAAACGGCAAAAATGTTGCGAAATTCGATGGGAATGTCTCCAAAAATCGTGCGGTTGACCAATAGGGTAATGCCCAGACCCAAGTACAGAAAAGTCATGACCGTACTGAAGATCATGGCAGGCCCACGCAAGGAGCGGCGGCGATTTTCGCGGTGTTGTTCTTGTATAGACATACTAAAGCGTTGAAGTGAAGAGGTGTGTCAATCAAAAGGATGCGCATTTTAAGTCAAGGGGTGTGTATCCCTCCAAAAGGCGGTCATCAGGCGGCTGCGCATTGGTGCGCCAGGGGCAAAGCTAATGCGTCGGCTGCAGCTGCCCAAACAATGCTTGTTGAAGGGTAGAGAGGCCGTCGCACGCGCTCGAGAGCCTATTTGCTGTGCGACGGTGCGGCAGTGCTCCAACAGGGCGGGCGGTGTTCTTGTGAGTAGTTAAAGGCTTTAGGCAACATTACTCACCTCGCAAAGAGCGCGCGTGAGGCAAGACATTTTGAAAAGTTTGAGGCGATGTCTGCCCTCAGAACAGGTTTAGGTACCCTAAGTGAAACTTTGGTGCGCGCCAGTCGAAGGGCTGCCCGGAGTCGCGCTTGCCTACGGCGAGACTAATTCCAAAGATGCCGGCCTGCGTTTCGACGTTGATGCCGGCGCCAATGCCCTGTGGCCGCAAAAAAAAGCGATTGCGGTCGGTCGTGTTTTCCACATAGCCCAGGTCAGCAAAAGCGGCCCAATAGGCGTTTTTGCCGGTGAGCAGGCGCACCTCAGCAGTAGCAACAGCGAAGCGGGTAGCGAAGATGGTTTCTTCGTCGAAGCCGCGCAAAAGTTTATGCCCGCCAAGGCGATACTGTTCGTTGGCGAAGATAGGCCGATTGTCGGCAAAAAGACCGCCTGCGCGCAGGCGTATGAGGGTTGTCGAGCGCAGTCCTAAGGGGACGAATACTTCCGCGCGAATGTCTGCCTGATACCGACCCTTGCGCTCGGTCAGGCCGTCGTAAAGCGAGGAGAAGCGGAATGAGGTGTCTGCGGGGTCGCGCAGGGTTACGATGAGGAGGTTGGGCAAGATTCGGCTGAAGCCTGCGGCTGTGCGCAGCCACAAGGCCCAGCCTTGGCGCGGGTTGAAGCGGTAATCTAAGCGGTTGAGCTGTACCTCAACACCGACGCCTTGTTGGCGCAAGTCGACCACGGGCGGCAGCTGGCGCGTTTGACGCACGCGAATGGTGTCCACACTTTGCAGCGAAAGGCTTCGGCTATCGCCAAAAAACTTGACAAAGTCAGCCCCCTCAAAGAGATATTGCAGCCCTACATCGCCCTGAGCCTCGGTCCAGGTGCTATCGCGCCGAAAGAGGTTGAAGCGGCCCTCGACGCCGAAGGGAGTGCCCACGAGGTAAGGGAACACGACCTGTGCGTCAAGTTTTTGCGTTTCTGGGCGCAGGCGTTCTAGCTCGAGGCTTAGGCGCTCACCGCTGTTTAAGGCGTCGAGCAGCACCATCTGGAGCGCACCCGTGATGAGCATGCGCCCAGCAGGATCATTGGGTTGAGGCAGCAAGCCAATGACGAGGTCGAAGCGACTGGCGCGTTTTTTTTCTAAGAAGAGATTGAGCCGCGCCTCGTTACCGCTGAAAGAGAGGCTGGGCGGTTCCGTTTGTTGGGCAAATGGGAGGGTGCGCAGGCGTTCGGGCACGCGCAGCACGCGCTCGCGGCTGTAGGGCGCGCCGAGCTTAATGCCCAGAAACTGGGCTAGATAGCGCGGCGACACGCGCAAACTGCCGTTCACTTTCGGTTCGGCAAAGGCGATGAAGGGGCCGCGTTCCAGGACGATCGCCGCCTCGACACCACCGTCGGGCAGCAATCGCACACTGTCTAAGCGCACAGAAGCAAACGGATAGCCTCGGTTTTCGGCCCGCTCCAGGAGTGCGCCCTGCCAGCGCACGAGCTGCGCTGGGCGCACCGGCTCGCCCGCCTTAGGGCGATGGCGCAGCCCTATGGCGTCCAGCCAGCGCAGGTCCGCTTCGGGCAAGCGCAACTGCGCCCAGTGCAGGCGCTCTCCCAGATACAGCTGGGCAAATGCCACGCTATCGGAAAGCACCGTCCAGCCATCCACCGAGGCGAACAAGTAGGCCTCCTCACGCCAACGCACCAGCGCTTGTCTTAGCGCCGTATGCAGGGCTGCCGAATCGGCGGCAATCACCAGCAGAGTGTCTGGGGTTAGCCGGCTAATGTGCAAGCCGCTCAATAGGCGCTCGGCAGCGTCCAGCTCCTCCGGCACACCGCACAAACGCAGCTGGGCGCGTTGGCCCAAGACACTCGATAGGTTGGAGAAAAAACACAGACCTACGACTCCCCAAGCGGCAAAGAACCGGTACATGGCGCGTTCAAGACGCCGCCCAGCGCGCACAGGTTGGACGAGCGCCCCCTCAATGACGCCCGTCGGCGATGGGAATGTTGGGCACAATCCAACTAGTGAGCTTCTCGGCCACCCACAGCGCCGGAAACCAAATGACTAACAGTGTCCAAATGGGCAAGTTCAGATAAACCAACCACATGAACACATCGATCAGCAGCACGATGGCAATGATCCAAGTGATGACCAACAACATAGCCGCCGCGTTCTGGTGAGCCGAGACGATCCAACGCCCCACAATGATGCGCCCATAAGCGCTGATGAGGCTTTCCGAGGCAGCTGTTTTCGCTACATACCGACAGATGCCGGCAAAGCAGATGAGCACCACAATGAGGCTGCTGAACAACCACATGACAAACTCCCAAGCTGGCTTAATGGTTTGCCACAGACGACCTTTCCAGGTGGTGATTTGCTCTTTGGCCTCTTCGAGGTTGCGCACCACGGTGGTGGAGTCGGGCAGGCTGAGGCCTTTATTTTCAGAGCCTGGGCGCGGCGGTATGTTTTGACGCGGCCGAACGGGGTCGCTGACGAGGAGGGGAGCCGCCTCAGCAGCTGAAGGAGCGTTATACGCTATCGGCTTAGGGTCAACGGAGGCTCCTTTAGGCGTCTGAGGTGGCTCTTCGACGCCTGTCGTAGCCTGTGCTCCGTCTTTGGGTTTGTCGGGGTAAAAGGGTTTGGCGCGTGTCGCTGTTTTAGCAGGTGCCTCCGGCTGCTTCTCCACTGGGGCCGGCTTCTCCGAGCGAGCGGCTGGCGGCCGTGACTCCTGGCGCGACGGCGCAGCCGCCTGCTGTGTCTTGTTGGCAGAAGGAGGCGCTGTGTTTTGCTTTTTTCGCCGCTCTTCTCGAGCGCGCGCTGCAGCGGCCTCCTCTTCTTGTTTGCGCGCCAGCCGCACTGCCTCCGGCTCGACAACGACGGTTTGGCCGTTGTGCACGATTTGTATGGACTTGAGCCGGCCCGCATTGTCGCGATTAGAAAAACCCGGCTCGCCCGTGAGGAGCTGTTCGTAGGTCTTTTTGCCATCGCCCTGCCGCTTGAGTACGGCGCGCTGAAAGACAAATTTGACAATGCCTACGGGACGTTCGCGCTTGTAGCGCTCTGTGCCTAAGTATTGCTCAACTTGCTCGGTTTTGGTGGCCGAAAAGGCAGAGAGCGGCAAGCTAAGGCCCAATCCTAAAAAGAGCAATGGGAAAAGGTGTAATGATCTACTCATGGAGGGACGCAATTAATGAACACCAAAAATTGTTGGGGCAAAGCGCTTGAAAAACAGCAAGAATCGGCCCAAAAATAAAACATTGGGCCTCCACGGGAGAGAGGTTTTTTTCACTGCCGCCCTTGAGGCTGAGCAAAAATACTTCATCAGCAAACCACTGCGCCTTCCGGATTCACCTTGGACAAGTATAGATCTGTAGCAATGCCGCGCTCTTGAAAGGCTCTCTGCATGGCTGTGCCGGCGTTTTCGGCGATGAGGCTATTGGAGCACAGTGCAAAGACCGATGGCCCCGCACCCGAGATGCTACACCCCAAGGCGCCTGCTTCTAAGGCAGCCGCCTGCACTTCGTAAAACCCTGGGATGAGGGGCGCCCGCTGTGGTTCGATGACGACATCTTTCAGGCTGCGCCCAATGAGGTCGAGGTCGGAGGTGAAGCAGCCGACGACAAAACCAGCCAGGTAAGCACTTTGCCGCACGTGGTCGCGCAGCGGCACTTCAGCTCTCAGCACTGCCCGCGCCTCGCGTGTGAGTAACTGGATGTGAGGATAGACAACAGCGGCATACAGCCCAGCAGGCGTATGTAGGCGATGCACCTCCAAAGGTTCGTTGCTGCACACCAACACGATGCCGCCCAACAGCGAGGGTGCTACGTTGTCGGCGTGAAAACCGCCCGAAGCTACCTGCTCGCCCATACAGGCAAAGGGCAGCAAATCGCGCTTGCTCATGCCCGTACGCAGCAACTCGCTCACTGCCAACACCGCCGCAGCCGCACTAGCAGCACTGCTGCCTAAACCGCTGCCCAGCGGCATCTTTTTGTGAATTTCCAGTTCAATACCCACTTCGTGGGCGCCCAAATGCTCTAACAATCGCTGAGCGGCTACGCCTGCCGTGTTCTCCTCAACGGCATAGGGCAATTGCCCACCATGACCCGTGATTTTGGCGATGCGCAACCCCGGAATTGTACTCTTGCGCGCAATGACCTCATCGCCCGGCCGCTCTAAGGCCATACCCAACACGTCGAAACCTACGCCAACATTTCCAATAGAAGCAGGTGCAAACACTTTGATGCCCACAACAGCACAGTTTTTTTTAAAATAAACAACCGATGCCTCTCATCGGCACAGTTAGAGGCAGCAAAGGTAAGGACAAGGTCTGCGCTCCGACAGACATGAGGCAGTGCCTAAAGCTGAGCGACCGGAAGCCCTACCTCACCGCTAACTATCGGGCGACGACGAACCTTCGGGCAAGGGCTTCGGTTTGGCCGCGCACGCACAGCCAATATAGCCCTAAAGGCAGAGTATTCGTCTCGATGGCCGCTGTTAGCGACGCACCCGCCATTGCTTGCAGCCATTGCGAAGGGCCTACTTGCCGGCCGAGCGGATCGACAATTTCCAGACCCAACAGGTCGCTCTGGGGCCAGAGCAGCTCAACGTGTAACACTTGGGCAGCAGGGTTGGGCCACAGGCGCACGCTAACGCTTGCCCGAGGGTGGAGGGGAGCCATTCCAACGGACGGATCCGTGCTGAAGCGACGATGCTCATAGTCTTGGAAAACGCCCCCTGAAAGGAGGGGGAGCGTCAGCGGGTGTTGGAGGCGGTATAACTGGAAGTATCCGTGCCCGTTGGCGCAGCACATGCCATCGCCGTAGGCGTCCACGAAATGAAGCGAATAGCAGCCTGGTTCAGGCAAATAGAGGGTATCGTAAACGGTCGTATGGTCGCCATAGGCGCCTGGGCCACCACTAATGTTGGCGACCAAGCCACCGCCATGAGCGCCGACGGCCTGATTGCCACCGGAAGCGAGCACCTGACCCTGGTCGTTGCGCAGTTCCCAGTAAGTTTCGGCGCCAAACTGGTCGGTGCGAATCTTCAGCAAAAAGGTCGTTTCGGCTTCTTGAGGCGCCGCCTCAAAAGAGAGCGAAAGGCTGTTGTTGGAAGGGTCTTCATCTTGAGCACCGACATTAAGCTGTAGGAGCTCTACGCGCAGCGTGCCGCTCTCATGGCGCGTCAAGCGGCCAAGTTCCAGCACTGCTTCCTGATACGTCGTCAGGCGGCCCTGCCAAGCTATCGTGTATGTCAGATCGTTGTTCCAAAACACGCCTAAAGAGGCCTGCTGCAGGGGCTTCTCTCCTAAGTTGACCAACCGCACGCGCGGCGCCAAATCAATGGAGTGGCAGATATCGCTCCAGGGCGCGCCGGAAGTTAAGTCCATGAGGGCCGCATTGATTTGCCCAAAAGCTACTGGGCACTTCTGCACTTGTGCCGCCAAAAGGTCGGCCTCCATTGGGCGCAAGGCATAGGCTTTTCGCGTAGGGCAGATGAGGATCAGAGTTGGGTATTCCTTTACGCTGTATTGGAGGGCCAGGGTATGATCGTTGAGGATGGGAAAGGGCGTGCCCGATACCCAATTGCCTAGGGTGGAATAGCTGCAGCCCGACATTCCGCTTAGGCAGTGGGCGTTGGTGATCGGATCGCTTTCGACCAAGAATACCCTGACGCGATCGGTCCCTATTGGCCCGTGTTGCTGGTAAAGCATCTGCAGGGCTTTACCTTGGTGGTAGGCCCAACAGGGCAAAGAATGCGTGGTCATGAAGTGGAGCAAAACGCTCTTGCCCGCGCGGAGCAGGCTGTCTAAGCTCCACACGCGCCCTTGCAGGTCGGTGGCCTTAAAATCCTCTGCCTCAAAAGGCAACTGAGCACGCGCTACTCTCGGCAAGAGAAGCAATAAAACCAATACCGCCAGCTGTACTCTTTTTCCTTGGGCTAATGACATGCAAAACGGCATTTTTAACACCCTTTGCCGACAAAAGTACCTTTGAAAAGGCGCCTTTCATCTACTTTTGTGCAGTTTATTTTTCACAATTGCTAATCTCGGACATTTTATGAAATGTATCGCTACTAGCCTCGCCCTCTTGTTCTTGTCTGCTTCGGGGCTGTTGGAGGCCCAAACAACTTTTAGCGTAAGCGCTACGGAAGTATGGAAAATCGCGCCTCATCACGAGCAAGACGTTGAGGGCCACATCACCATTACTAATTTGACCAACCAGATGCAGACCATCCGATGGACGCGCACCGAAGTGAGTATCACTCCGGGATGCTACTCACAAGTCTGTGACCTGAATCTGTGCTACACTCCGCCAGTAAGTACCAAAACTTTTGAGATGCAGCCCAACCAGTCGGGCACCATCATCATGCACTTCCTCAACTACGACACCATTTTAGGCGCCGAGGCCGTCATTCGGCTCAAGTTGAACAATGAGGCTCAACCCGCCGACAGCACAGTAGTTACCTTCCTCTTTACCTCGCCGCTCTCGAGCACGGGCCAAGCGCTTCCACCGGCAGTAGTGAGGGCATATCCGAACCCTACAACCGATGGCTTCTGGTTGGCCAATGCCGAGGATGTGCGCACCGTACGCATGCTGGCCTTAGACGGGCGTGAGGTAGCTCGTTTTCCCTCAATGCCCGGACACTACTACTCGTTAGCCGGACAGCCTAAGGGCACTTACCTGCTTGTTTTGGAAGATGCTCAGCAGCGGCCGTTCCAAGTACTGGAAGTGATGCGAAAATGAGCATAGCGCGCAGCCCTCTGCCCTACCCGTACAGCTCGTACAAAATTTGCTTTCGGTCGTAGCCCAAGCGGATTAGTAAGTTGGCCACAGCCTCGTCAATCATGTTGCTCCAGCCGCATAAGTAGAAGAGCAAGTCGTCTCGCTTGTGGGCGTAGTGTTCCAAATAGACTTGATGCACGTAGCCTCGGTGGCCAGACCAGTCGGCCTGACGCGAAAGCGCTATGTCGTAGCGGAAGCCCGACATCGTGCGAGTCAAGGCTTCAAATTCCTCGCGATAGAGGATGTCCTGCTCTGTACGCGTGCCGAAGATGAGGTGGATGTTCCGATGCGGTCGTCCAGTGTGCTGCAAGTCGCGCAACATGCTGCGAAAAGGGGCTACCCCAGTGCCTGTGCACACCATGACGATGTCTTTGTCTTCCAGCGTTTCGGGCAGGCAAAAGGTGCCCTCCGGGCCTTTCCAGCGCAACACTGTGCCCACTTGCACTTCTTCGAAAAAGTAGCGCGTAGCCAGCCCATTGGGCGCGCGCACAATACAAAGTTCTATCAGGTCTGGATCATCACCCGGTGCATTGGCAATTGAGTAGCTGCGCCAGCGCTGGAGGCGCTTTTCGCCAATGGGCAAGTCTACTGTAATAAACTGCCCGGCTTTAAACGGAGGGCGCGGCCCGTGTCGCATCGCCAGCCAATACCTGCGCACAGCAGGAGTGGCCTGCTCAATGCGAACAACCGTACTGTCGTACCAAATCGCGGGCATATGCAATCCTTTCGGCCGAAATTGATCGGCTCAGTGTACCCGTCAACCCTATTCGGAAGCCCTAACAAGGCAACGACTAAGAAACACATTGCCTACTCCACGGCTGCCGGTCAACGGAGGAATAATGGCTCAAGCGTTGTGCTTTTGCGGCGTTTTCGGCTATTTAACCGACAGAAAGCGGTCAAGAAACAAAAACATTGCCCGTACAGTTGCATTTGCTTGAAAATTTCGCTTTAGAAATGCTGAACAGCGCCAGAGCCTACAGTAAACACTTTACTTGATGCGTCGGCGCGCACATCAGTGCGTTGGGCGTTTATGTACGCTTCGCTGTAGTTGGTTGCCACCACGTTAGCCGCCTCGACGGGCCAGCTACTGGCTTTCAACATAGCGCCATTAGACACAAAGGCCTCGAGCTTATGGCCCTCGCCTAAAAGATCAAGGCGTGCCTTGTCGTCGAGCGTTACCCTCAAATGTTCAGACTGGTACAAACCGCGCACATGCACCGGACCTGTAGCGGCAATAGAGCTTTTGCCTTCTTCGAAGCCCTGGATGGAAATCTGCCCCTGACCTTTAACCACCAAACTCGTGAAGACTGGCGTGTGGACGATACATCGAATAGGCGCCTTGCCTTCTGCTTCAGCCGCCGAAAGGACCAGCGAGTGGCCGTGCCGCACCGCCGAAATACGAGAGGCATCCGAGCGATTGTCGGGGTAATAAATGCTGAACTTCTCGTCGTATACAATGTCTACGTTGAGGCTGCCTTCAAAGCGGAAGTGCTCCACCGGCTTATCCTCTTGGTCGCCGTAGTCGTCGGGCGCACAATGAGCGCAAACCAAGCCAAAGGCGGTCATCTGAAAGGCCTTGCCGGGATTGTTCCTGGCCACATAAGCTTCGTCGGCGTAGTAGGCACCTACACAGCGATGGACACCCTCCTCAAAAACGATGTACTTACCCTCTGGCACGCGCACGCGCACGATGGCTTGTCGCATGAGCCAGCCGCCCTCGCTCAAAGCAATTTGCCTGGGCAACGTCAGTGTACGGCCGCTGAGCACAGCCTTAAACGGCAGTTTATTGGCAAAAGCCTGAGCTTCGGCCTCCGAGGCGCCGCGCACATAAAGGGTGTATGAACCCTCGAAGTGTTCTGACTCGCTGCGCTCTATCACAAGACTAAGGACACCCGCTGGACACCCTCCTCTGCCCGGAGCAAAAGTCCACTGCCAGCGTCCTGAAGAGGTAGAGGTTGTCTCCTCCAAGCGCAAGAAAAGTGTGTCTGAAGTCATCGAACTAAAATCTATGGTGCGCTCAAAAGAACCCTCCCGGCGGTACTGCGTAGCCCCCCAAGTGGCCAATGCCACTATCGATATAAAGTTAAGGAGCCACAGCACAGCCATGCCTGCCCCCAACCACGCCGGCGCCTGAAAGCGAAAAATGGTGCGCAACAACCACAGCGACAGCCAGAGGACTGGGATGCCGATAAGAAAAAAAAGGTTGAGAAAACCTACATAAGATGCCTCTATGGGCAGCGGGCTTAGAAGAACAATGGAGGGCTGCCCGGTGAAAAAGGCTATCGTGCCCGCTACCCAAACAGTGCCTAAGCCCAACACCAACCCCAAGGCGACGAAGATGGCCACTCCTCTCAAGAAACGCGTGAAAAAGGACGCACAACCCGCCGCTAAAGAGGGAGAAACTGCCTTGACCTTTGAGCCTGCCGCCTGACCAAAAGCCTCCGCCTTGCGCGCAAAACGCTCTGCCCCTTGCTCCGCCTCGCGCACGATATTCTCCACGTTTGGCATCTCGCCGCGCATGGCCAAACGCTCCGCTGCTGTGCGCGCCGGCGGCACGAGTATCCACAGCAGCACGTAGGCTGGCATCCAAAAACCGAACGAAATGAGCGCAAGCAAAACGAAAACAATGCGCACCCATACGGGGTCGTTTAGCCCCAAGTAAGCTGCCAAGCCAGAACACACCCCCCCAATGACGGCGTCGTTCTCGTCGCGGTAGAAGCGGCGACCGGGTCGAAAGGCCTTCGCATGGCTCGACTTGGAGCCAGTAGCGCCACTGGTCTCGCTGCCAAAATCTTCGGGTTTGCCCATGACCTCAACGGCCGCTTCCACGTCAGCCAAAGAAACAATGGTGCGCGCGCCTAAGCGCTCGCTGAGTAACTCCCCTAGGCGCATCTCAATGTCGCGCATAATCTCGTCGCGACCCTCGTGGTGGGACAGTTGAAGGCGGATGTCGTCCAGGTAGGCCGACAAATGCTGATGGGCATCCTCATCTATGGTTAGGGCATAGCCGCCCAAGTTGATTTGCAAAATCTTGTTCATTGCTCTGTTTTAAGAATTTATAGTGAGTAGTTAATAGAAGCGGTTTCTGCTTTTCGCGCTCATGCGCGCTCGTCGTCTGAGGGCCGTTGTGGTTCAATGTTCAGCAAAGGCGGAGGAGGGCTGGGTGAAGGCGCCTGTCGGCTTGCTGGCAGTGCCAGCGTTCGATCCACAGCACTGACCAACTCGCGCCAACTGGCGGCCAAGTCGGCCAAAAAAACTCGCCCCTTGTCCGTAATGGTAAAATACTTGCGCGGAGGCCCTTTGACGCCCTCACGCCAAACATAGTCTACCAACCCGTCGCTCTTCAGGCGCACCAACAGCGGGTATAGCGTCCCTTCCTTCATCGAGAGGTTGACCCCCTCCAACCGTTCGATAATCTCGGGCGGGTAAGTCTCGCGCTCGGCTACTACAGCCAATACGCACATTTCCAAAACGCCCTTGCGCATTTGCGCTTTCGCATTTTCTAAGTCCATAGGTCTTGCCTCGCCTTTAATGCGCCTTTGAAGTCGCCATTCTAAGTTTAACCATTAACTTTTCAATGCAAAGGTAAATTTATAAACGAGTACCTTGCAATACATAGTTCCTTTTTTTTGGATTTTTTTTGCGCGCAAATGGGCGCCCTCTGCGAGGGTATCATGGCCATTTTGCGCAACTTTGCGCCGCCTCCTTCTAGGAGGTCAGCACTTTTTCAAAAACCACCATCCATGTCGGATATCGTTTTTAGCCTCATTCACAAGGAATTGGAGCGGCAACGCCGCGGCTTAGAGCTCATTGCCTCCGAAAATTTTACCAGCCCAGCGGTCATGCAGGCCATGGGGTCGTGTTTGACCAACAAATACGCCGAGGGCTACCCGGGCAAGCGCTACTATGGCGGTTGCGAAGTGGTGGATGAGGTGGAGCAACTCGCTATTGACCGCTTGAAGGAAATCTTCGGCGCTGCATGGGCCAACGTGCAACCGCACTCGGGCGCCCAGGCCAACGCGGCGGTCTTTTTAGCTTGCCTGCAACCTCACGACAAGATTTTAGGTTTCAACTTGGCCCACGGCGGTCATCTGAGCCATGGCTCCTCGGTCAACTATTCGGGTAAGGTCTACACGCCCTCGTTTTACGGCGTGGAAGAAGACAGCGGCCTCATTGATATGGACAAAGTGGCTGAAATAGCGCATCGCGAGCGCCCTAAGTTGATCATCTGCGGTGCCTCGGCCTACTCCCGCGACTGGGACTACGCCCGCTTCCGTCAAATTGCCGACTCAGTGGGTGCCTTGCTTTTAGCCGACATTGCCCACCCTGCCGGTCTCATCGCCGCCGGATTGCTCAACAACCCCGTACCGCATTGCCACATCATCACCAGCACTACCCATAAAACCCTGCGCGGCCCGCGCGGCGGCATCATCTTCATGGGGCGCGACTTTGAGAACCCTTGGGGCCGAACGACGAAAAAAGGAGCGCCCATATACATGTCGAGCATCTTGGACAGCGGCGTCTTTCCGGGCATGCAAGGTGGGCCATTAGAGCACGTCATAGCGGCTAAAGCCGTCGCTTTTGGCGAGATCCTCCAGCCATCGTTCAGAGCGTATGCTGAGCAAGTGGTGCGCAATGCACAAGTGATGGCCGATGAATTTACGCAGCGCGGCTATCGCATCGCCTCAGGTGGCACCGACAATCACCTGATCCTCATAGACCTTCGGCCCAAAGGCATCACTGGCAAGGCAGCCGAAAATGCGCTGGGCGCTGCCGATATCACGGTGAACAAAAACATGATCCCCTACGACCCACAACCGCCAGCTACCACCTCAGGTATCCGTATCGGCACGGCAGCCATCACTACGCGCGGTTTGCGCGAAGACGACTGCCGTCAAGTGGTGGAATGGATAGACTCGGTGCTCTCACGCCCCGACGACAGCGCCTACCACGCCGCCGTGCGCCGAGCCGTCAACACCTTTATGGAACGCTTCCCGCTCTACGCTTGACGCGCTGCCCGCCCTGATGTACTCACTGATCCGCCCACTGCTGTTTGCTCTGCCGCCTGAAAGGGCACACCAGACTGCCATGGCCCTGTTCAAGGCAGCCACTGTCCTGCCGTTTTGGTGCCGGGCCTTACGACAGCGCTTCGGCCTCCGGTCGGCCCATTTGGAGCGCCGCTACTGGGGTCTGACCTTTGCCAACCCGGTGGGCTTAGCTGCAGGCTTCGACAAAGACGGTCGCTATCTAAAAGCCCTCTCTTGCCTGGGTTTTGGCTTCCTTGAAGTGGGCACCGTAACACCGCGCCCGCAGGCAGGCAACCCCCGACCCCGCCTGTTTCGCCTGCCCGCCGACCGCGCCCTCATCAACCGCATGGGCTTCAACAACGATGGCGCCCAAGCATTGGCCCATCGCTTGGAGCACTGGCGCCAACACGCCAACACCGAGGCGATCCCTATTCTTGGGGTCAACATCGGTAAAAATAAGGATACGCCCAACGAGCAAGCCACCAATGACTATTTAAATTGCTTTCATACGCTCGCTCCTTGGGCCGACTACTTCGCCATCAACGTCAGCTCGCCTAACACACCCGGCCTGCGCGATTTGCAAAGCCGACAACCGCTCTTACACCTGCTCGAAGCACTCCAAAACGCTAACCAACGCCTGCCCCAACCCAAGCCTCTGTTGCTCAAAATCGCCCCCGACGTGGACGCCAAACAACTGGACGAAATCGCTCTCATCGCCCGCCAAACGCAAATCGCCGGCCTTATTGCCACCAACACTACCCTATCGCGTCGCGGCTTACACACTCATGCTCACCGCCTCGAAGCCATTGGCTCAGGCGGCCTCAGCGGTGCCCCATTGCAGCAGCGCTCCACAGAAATCATCCGCGACCTGCGCCAACGCCTTGGCCCCCAGGGCCTCATCATTGGCGTAGGCGGCATTGACTCGCCAGAAGCGGCCCAGGCAAAACTCCAAGCCGGCGCTGACCTCATTCAGGTGTACACGGGGCTGATTTACGAAGGGCCTGGGCTTATCCGCCGGATCTTGCAACGGATGGCGGAAATGCCCTCACCCTAAAGAGATATGCTGGGCTTGTTGAGAGAGCCGCTGCACCAGCCAACCCACAGGTCCTCGAAAAGGGTTTTGAGGAATATCTACAGCACGTTCACCTCAGGTTCTAAAACGATGCCGAAGCGGTCGGCTACCGACGCCGCAATGGCCTGAGCCAACGCGTAGGCCTCTTGGCCGGTAGCGCCCCCGTGGTTAACCAGCACGAGGGCCTGCTTTTCGTAGCACCCCACATTGCCAATGCGGCGGCCTTTCCAGCCGCACTGCTCGATAAGCCAGCCAGCCGGCACTTTGATGCGCCCATTGGGTAGGAGGTAGTGTGGTGGGTTGGAATGATGCCGGCGGATGTTTTCCCACACTTGTAAGTTAACTTCAGGGTTTTTGAAAAAACTGCCGCAATTGCCCAAATGAGCTGGGTCGGGCAACTTGGCCCGCCGAATGCGCACGACAGCTTCGCTGATGTCCGCTGGGGTGGGTTGGGCAATGCCCATGTCGGCCAACATACGGGCCACATCGCTGTAGGAAGTGTTTAGGCGATGGCGCTCTGTTGTCAAGGAAAGCGTAACCGCGGTGATGCACCAGCGCCCTTTTTCGCGCTGCTTAAAAAGGCTGTCGCGATAGCCAAATTGGCACTCTCGGCGGCTGAAGCGACGCAGGCGGCCCGTAGCCAGCTCGACGGCTTCGAGGCTGACAAAGACCTCTTGGAGTTCAGCGCCATAAGCGCCGATGTTCTGCACGGGCGCAGCACCCACCGAGCCAGGGATGAGACTTAGGTTCTCGAGGCCGCCCAATCCCTGCCGAACAGCCCACATCACTAGTTCGTGCCAGGCCTCACCACCACCGGCGCGCACCCATACGCGATGCGGAAAACGCCGCACTACCTCGATGCCCCGAATAGCGTTGCGCACCACCGTACCGGGCCAATCTCGGGTGAAGAGCACGTTGCTGCCGCCGCCTAACACCAACACTGGAGGCTTTGCCTGGCGCAAGGCAATACGCAACTCGCCCACAGAAGTTACCTCCAGGAAAGCAGCTGCTACGGCCTCCACCCCAAACGTGTTGTAGGGCCGGAGCGAAACGTTGTGCGTCATCATCCTTTGAGTAAGCAGCCGAGTTGACGGGCAATGAGGTCGACCTGATGGATTTCGTAGTCCTCATAGCCGGTAGCCCAAGCGATGCGGAGTTTGTCTAAAAGGCCTTTCTGCATCTTTTTTAAAGCAATGGCGTCTAGCAGGTATTGGCCGGTGTAGAGATAAATAATTTTATCGTCGCCCATACGGCCCTCATCGGCGCGCAGGTTGGTCAGCGCAAGGGTTTCGCCGTTTAAAAATTTAAAAAGAGCGATGCTGTTCTTGGGCAAGCTTCCAAAGGTGCGTTTGGCGTTAGCGTCGCTGATGGTGAAAGTGAGGTTCAGGAAGAAGTGTTTACCGTTTTGACTGACGGAAGCCTGGCAGATGATGTGCTCGCGGCCTTGCAAATAAGGCCGCAAAGCGGGGCTGGTGTACCGGAAGAGTTCTTCTCGCTGCACTTCGCGGCGGCGTTCGCCCGAGAATTCATCGCGAGTGTCGGTCGTAAGTACACAGGCGCGAGCAGGTGGGTTGCGCATAACGTCGGCGACGGGGTCGTATTTTCGGAAAGTAAGGCGACGCAGAGGTGGTGGCGGGGCAATAGGCGGCGCTGGTTCGGATGAAGGAACGCTGGCAGAGGGCGGTGGTAGGGCAGACGGCGTATCGGAGCGCACCCCGACGCTTTCCAGGATTTCGGCGATGGGGCGTTCGGGGGCAGGTGGCAACAATGCGCTCACCTGCTGGTGGGCTTTGGGTAGGTTTTTGCGTACCACTCGCGGCGGCTGAGCGGCCATCTTCTGCACCGCACTCAGTACGCGATCGGCCTTTTGAAGGTCTTGCAGAGCGGCTTTTTCGGCCTTTTGGGCGTCGCGAACGGCTTGCGTTAGCACCTTAACGTCTTCAGCCGAGGCACTTGTATCGGCCAAGGTAGCAGCCAGTTGCTCCGCCAGCACTTCGCGCTCAAGGGTAGCGCGCTGCGCCTTCCGATAAAACACTTCCCGAACGTCAGCGGCCTGACTGGCTAAGCGAAGCGCCAGATTGGCGATTTCATCATCGGGCAACGTGTCGAGGGTGGCCGGCAGCGAGTCTATCTTCGGAAAGTCGTAGTGCTGACCGCGAGCACCAGGGCCTATTGATAGGGTCACCAACAGTATGAGAAAAGGCAGGAGTCGAGCAGCAGTGGATAGGTGGCTAAACATAGGGTTGGCAAAGGAACGCCGGTGAATTTATGGGTAATATGCGTTGGGCTGGCTCCTAAAGGGACTTCTCTACTTTGGCTTCTCAACAGTGAGCCATCAGCCGTGCATAGTAGATGTAGTCGGTCTGCGGCGGGTCGGTGAAGGCCAGTGCGCGCCCCATCGTTACCAACTGGCCGCGGTGATAAGTGGAGTGTTGTATGCAGTGCAGCAGCATCTGGTAGCGCGGGCGGGCGTCTTCCTTGCCGCTGAAGAGGCGAAAGACGCATGTCTGCTCGAAGAACGCAGCTGGCTGCTGAGCGACGTACTCGGCCAAGGCGGCAGATACTGCCAGCAAGCCATCGAAGACCTCGGCTACCGTTCCGCTAAAAACTGTAGGCAAAAAAGGCTCGGGATGTTGTTGGCGCAAGCGCTCCAGCCAAATCTTCTCAGCACCCCAAATGTGCAAGAGCGTGTCGCGTAAGGTCGGAAAACTCGAGGCCACAGGCACCGTCAGGGCGTCTTCCGGTTTGCTGCGCAACCACGCTACCACAGCCGCATTGGCCCAGCAATTATAAGCCGTGTAATCCTGAAAGAGGGCTTCTATTGTCATGCCGCGCGCTGTTCTATTCTTTGTTCAAATTCGGGCTTTTGCCCGTTCTTTGCCCCACAAAGGTACCTCTCACAGCTTGTTCGATTATGCCCACAACTTTTTTAAAAAATGCCCTTTTCCTGCTCATTATGTGTGTTGCAGCGGCTTGTGGTTCTGACCCGAAGCCCCAAAGCCAGTACGACTTCAAAACCATACCCGTAACCTATCCCGAAACACGGCGCGACACTACCGTTCGAGACGACTACTTTGGTACCCTCGTCGAAGACCCTTACCGCTGGTTAGAGGACGATCAAAGCGAGGAGACTAAAAGTTGGGTGAAGCAACAAAACGCCGTTACGTTCGGCTATTTAGCGCAAATACCTTTCCGGGCTAAAATTAAAGAGCGGTTGGAGGAAATCTGGAACTTTGAAAAATACAGCACGCCGTTTAAGAAGGCCAATTACTTCTACTACTTCAAAAACGACGGCTTGCAAAACCAAAGCGTCCTGTATCGGCAAACGACGCTCGATGGCGAGCCGGAGCTCGTGCTCGACCCCAACACGTTTAGCCCCGACGGCACCACCTCGTTGCAAGAACTGGGTTTTTCGCGCGATGGGCGCTACCTGGCCTATGCCATCTCAGAAGGCGGATCCGACTGGCGCACCATCTTGGTTAAAGACTTGCAAACAGGCCAGCTGCTGCCCGACCAGATCAAGTGGGCCAAGTTTACCTCTATCGGTTGGGCTGGTAAAGGCTTCTACTACACCCGCTACCCCGAACCCAAAGAAGGCGACAAGCTCAAAGGCGCCAACCAAAACAGCGCTATCTATTACCACACGCTGGGCCAGCCGCAAAGCGCCGACCGCTTGGTGCACCGCGACCCTCAACACCCCAACCGCTACTTCACCGCCGGCACCACCGAAGACGAGCGCTTCCTCTTCATTGCTGGAGCTGAAAGCACCAGCGGCAACACGCTGGCCTTCCAAGACCTGAGCAAGTCGAATGCCCGCCTGACGCCCATCTACACCCAATTTGACTACGACTTCAACGTCGTAGAAAACCTCGGTAGCCACCTCCTCATTCTGACCAACCACTCGGCTCCTAAACAGCGCCTTATCTTGGTGGACACTGACCGCCCCCAGGAGGCCTACTGGAAGACCCTCATTGCGGAAGATACCTCCGACGTCTTGCAGAGCGCTGCCGTCTGCGGCGATAAGATCGTGTGCACTTACCTGCACAATGCCGCCAGCGCCCTGCGCGTATTCGACCTTCAAGGTCGCTTCGTGCGCGAAATCGCTCTGCCCGAAATCGGCACGGTGGGCGCCGTCCAGGGCAAGCCCGGCGACCCACAGGCGTTCTTTTCTTTCTCCTCCTTCTTGCGCCCAGCTACCATCTATCTGCTGGACATGAACACCCTCGAAACGCGCGTATTCAAAGCCCCAAAGATGGCCTTTAACCCCGACGCTTACACGACCGAACAGGTGTGGTATACCAGCAAAGACGGCACGCGCGTGCCCATGTTCATCACGCGCAAGAAAAATATCGCCTTAGACGGCCAAAACCCTACCCTCCTGTACGGCTACGGCGGCTTCAACATCTCCCTCACGCCGAGCTTTTCGGCTTCGCGGGCTGCTCTTTTGGAGAACAACGGCATCTACGTGGTAGCCAACCTCCGCGGTGGCGGCGAGTTTGGCGAACAATGGCATAAAGCCGGCACCAAATGTCAAAAGCAAAACGTGTTCGATGACTTCATCGCCGCCGCTGAATACCTCATCGAAAAACAATACACCAGCCCCCCGCGCCTAGCCATTGAGGGCGGCTCTAACGGCGGATTGCTCGTGGGCGCCTGCATGACACAACGCCCCGACCTCTTCGGCGTGTGCTTCCCGCGCGTGGGCGTTCTCGACATGCTGCGCTATCACAAATTCACCATCGGCTATGCCTGGGCCGTAGACTACGGCCGCAGCGACAACCCCGAGGAGTTCCCCTGCCTCATCAAATATTCGCCGCTACACAACGTGCGCCCCACCGCTTATCCATCTACTATGATCACCACGGCCGACCATGACGACCGCGTAGTACCGGCCCATTCGTTCAAATTCGCCGCTGCTCTGCAAGCCAACCAACAGGGCAACAGCCCCATCCTCATTCGCATCGAAACTAGTGCTGGACACGGGGCCGGCAAACCTACCGGCAAACTCCTGGAAGAAGCCGCCGACCTGCTGGCCTTTATGTTCTACCAGATGAAGTTCCCTGTAGTGTACTGAGAAAAGCGCCTAAACGGAAAAAATAACAGGCTTGCCCTAGTGGCCAAAAGCCCAAGGCGGCCCACTCATCTGCTTCGGAAGAGGCTTAAGCGATTTCGTACACGTAGTCGCTCAAGTAAACGTAAGGCTCAGTCAAGTGGCCGCCTTCCGCAATAGTAGCGCGCCGAAGGATGGGAGCCTCCGGGCCTCGGAGCAGTTCCGGCAGCACGTTTTCCAGCAGCTGTCGGCCAAAGAACTCCGAAGCGTCGCGCGGCAGTTCAGAAGGCAAGTTGTCGATAGCCATGACGTCTACAGCGTCGGGCGAGAAAGGAGGACACTCCTTACCCGTGTAGCGGTCAACGCCGTAGATCGGCTCGGCAATCGTGCTGGGGCGCAGAGTCGTCGGTACCGAAGCGACCGGAGCGATGTCGCACGAAATATCCGCAATGACCTGGAGACTAAAACCCTCCTCTGCCATGTCGGCCAAAGTGAAAAAGGGAGGAGCCTTCGGGTCGTAGTAGATGCCGTTAATGAAGATATCGGCCCGGTGAGCATAAGGCTTGAACACACTCACATACTCGTCGCCGTGAGCGTAGAAGTGGGCTTTGTCAAAAATGCGCGGCCCGTCGCGGTGCTGCACGTAGTCGTGAGCAAACAGTTGGGTAAAAACCGGCCGTTCGAAATCCTTTTTAAGAAAATCGCGCGGCGACACCTGATGAATGCCCATGTCGCGCAGGTTGCGAATAGCTCCCGCAGCCACGCGCCCACTGCCCGTCAGGACGATACGCATCGGCGGCAGCAACAACGAGGCGTAATGGGTTCGAACTTCCGCATAATCGTGGCACTGATACATGCGCGGCAGCGAAAATAGCTTCGTGCGCTGCCCATAAGTCCATAGGCCATTGTGCGCTCCAACTAAGCCGGCGTAAAAGCCAAAAGCAATGAGGCGATCCCCCCGATCGTCGGTAATTCTTTCAAAATCAATGAGGCGGATCTTTTTATTTAAAATGGCCTGAAGTAACCGGCGGTTGTGCGCCTGCTTTTTAATGGTGTGGGAAAAAAACAAGTAAGTTTTGCCCGGAATGAGCATATCAATAGGCACCTCTTTCACGCCGAGTAAAACATCGCAGTCGCTCAAGTCCTCTTGAAGTGGAATGCCCGCAGCCTCGTATTCGCTGTCGCGAAAACAGCGCACGGGCGACGGCTGCACCAAAATCGCCATCCCCCATTGGTCTACTGCCTGCCGACACTGCGCAGGAGTAAGCGGCACGCGCGCATCAGGAGGGACTTTGCCTTCTCGGATTACTCCAATCTTTAACATGATGAAAAAAATGAAAAAAAACGGTGACCTACTGCTGCCTTTGCGTCTTTAGGCCGCAAAAGACAGCGCAAAGATAGCCCAATACAGCGGCGGTAAACCCAAAGAGGCCTTCCCTTTCCGACCGATAAAAATCACCGCGAGCCAGACTAACTTCGCATCAAAAGAAGATGCTATCTTTGCCCCTTGCAACGGGCCTGTACCTGGTATTGACGGGAAAGGAAAGTTGCATCGTAAGCATGCCGGAGCATGAGCGTTTGCCTCCGTATCAAACAGCGCTCGACCAATAAGTGGCAACTACAGCTACGCTATGGCTGCCTAATCTGATGGATTAGAAGGCCTTTATGCCGCACGGTTGAGGTCCCATACACATCGTGCCGCGTATCAGACACCTTGGGACTATCCGGCAGAACGCCGTTACTGCTCGGAGACATTCTAACGGCTAAGGCGCGGACTGGTCGGCTCCCGAACCCACCCCGCGCTCGAAAATAAAAATCGGGAGCTAAGCATGTAGAAAGCGATGTGGCACTTTGTCCGGACGCGGGTTCGACTCCCGCCAGGTCCACTTCAAAACGAGCCGCCCCTTCCTAAGGGCGGCCCGTTTTGCTTTTGGGAGAGCTGCTGCCGCCCATAACGGGCTCTTAGAGTAGTATTCAGCCGGGCAGCCTTATTGTTTTCAAGGGCTTTCTCAGTTTTCAAGCAAGTGCGCTTAAAAAACCACAGACAAGCGTATATTTGTCATTTGGTGGCGCAGCGGTCGGCTGCTGCCTTCAAGGGTTGCGTTACGGTGCGAAAACTTCAGCTCAAAGACTTTGAACGCCACATTTCAGCGGCCACCTGGCACGCAGCAGAAGTGCTGCTGCGTGCGCAGGCGGTCAAGCGCTTGGAAGAAATTGAGCGCCATTTTTGGGTAGCCACTGTTGCAGAGGACGCGCGCCAAGTGGAGGCCGAGGTTATCATCACCCCAGGCAAAATCAAGGCCTTTGCTTGCGAGTGTTGGCCCGAGGGCCGTCGTTTGATGTGCCCCCACATTGCCGCCGCATTAGTGAAGATTCGGCAATACCTGCAGCGGAAAGCTCAGGAACGCCAGGCTCAAGCCCTAGCCGCCGAAGAGGCCCGCTCGCGTCGGCTAAACGTGGATAACATCTTGGCCAACGCCGAAGCCTGCGAATTAGCTGACTTCGTGCGCCACTATGCCGAGCGCGATGCCACTTTTGCATTGGCGCTAAAAGCCCACTTCGCCAGCAAAATCGCCGATAATAGCGAGCAATATGCCTCCGTATTGAAGACAGCCCTGCCCAAAAACGCCCAAACGCGCGCCCTTAAACCTGCCGAAATGCGCCGCGTTCGCTTAGCTTTAGACACTCTAATGGCTCAAGCCGACGCCGACCATCCCTTAGCGGCCTTTCGCATCAGCGCCGCAGTACTGGAGCAATTAGCCCCCTTAGCCGCCCTGGCCGAAATGCCCCAGCGCAGTGAATGGTTGCGCTACTGCCACCAAGCCTTGAAGCACCTCACCCAAGGCGAATACCTCGCTCCCGAACAACGCGAACAAGCCCAACATTTGCTCCTAGAACTCTTTACCCAAAAACCCTTCCCACGCGAGCTAATGCCCGACACCCTGAAGTTCCTGGCCCGAGCTGCTCGCGATGAGAACCATTACCGCTACATCCGACAACACTTCGACCAAGCTGCCTATCCCATACCCACCCCAATCTTGCTCCTCTTTGGCGCCGCCTTGGCCGAACGACAGCAGCCCACCGCGCTCCAACGCATCCTGGAAGCCCACTTTGGCGAAACAGCACGCGTAGCCGACATTTTGGAAACCCTCGCCCAAGCGGGATATCAGGAAGCTATCCTGCCCGCAGGCATCGCCCTGCTGAAAGAAGAAAAACTGCCGCTGCGCCAGCAAATAAACTTGGAAAGCCAACTCATTGCCGCCGCCGAAGCCGTCGGCGACAACAACCAACTGACCTACCTGCTTCGCCGGCGCTTCTGCCGCCAAAACGACGCACACACGCTAGCAAACCTTCGAAAAGCCAGCGGCAGGCACTGGCCCGCCGAACGCGAACGCCTCTTAGCCGAATTGCGCGCACACAATGCTCAAGACAAAGCCGCCATGCTCCTCGCTGACGAAGGCGACCTGAACGCCCTGGCCGACCTACTGCGCGAAAACGCAGACCTAAACACTTTACAGCTCTACGAAGACCTGTTCTTTCCTCAATACACCGACTTTGTGCGCGACATTTACGTGAAGGCGCTAAGCCAATACTTGTGCGAACACTTTGGCATCCAATCCGCCGACTACACCCGCGATTACTTGATAGCTCTCGTCCAAAAAGGCCAAAGCACCTTAGCCGCCCAAATCGCACAGACACTCATCGACGGCTTCCCAGAGAGGGCCTACCTGCCCGAGAAACTATCCGAAGCTTTCCCCAAAAACCAACGCCCAACCTTCATTTTACCTACCCCCGCCTAACGCATGAAAGTAGAAGTGTGGGCCATTGGAGAAACCTCTGACGCCTATCTGCAGACCGGCATCCACCTATACGAAAAGCGCTTGACCCACTACCTGCCCTTCGCCTGGCAAACCTTGCCCACGCCTAAAAGCAAAAACAACGACCCTCAACACCTCAAACAGCGAGAGGGGCAAGCCGTCTTAGAAAAACTTCGCCCCGACGACTACCTGGTTCTCCTCGATGAGCGCGGCCAGCAATTCAGCTCCATCGAGCTGGCCCAATGGCTCCAGCAGCGCCTGAACGCTCCTGCCCGGCGCCTCCTCTTTCTCATCGGCGGCGCCTACGGCTTTTCGCCCGACCTTTACGCCCGCGCCAACGCGCAGATCTCGCTCAGCCGCCTGACGTTTTCCCACCAAATGGCACGCCTCTTCCTGCTCGAGCAGCTCTACCGCGCCATGACCATCCTTCGAAACGAACCTTATCACAACGAGTGAACATGCCTATTACCTACTTAATTATTGGCGCTACTGTAGCCGTATCGCTGTGGGCGTTCAACACTCCTGCCGTCTTTGCCCGCCTCAAACATTGGCCTTACGCCGAAGCCCAACGCGGCGAATATTACCGCCTGCTCACCGGCGGCTTCTTGCACGCCAACTACATGCACCTGCTGTTCAACATGATTACCTTGTACTTCTTTGGCGGCCAAGTGGAGGGCTGGTTTAGTGCACTCTTTGCAGGCGTAGGGCCGCTGCTATATTTGGTTTTCTACCTCATGGCCATCGTGGCCGCTTCGCTGGCGACGTACTATCGCTACCAGCGCGCGCCCTATTTTGCCAGCATTGGCGCCTCAGGAGCCACTTCGGCTGTGCTCTTCGCCGCCATACTCTTGTCGCCTACGCTCTCGCTCTACCTAATGTTTATTCCTATACCCATACCCGGCGTCGTGTTCGGCGTCTTTTACCTGTGGTATTCCTCCTACGCCGCCCGACACAGCAGCGATAACATTGACCACCTGGCACACTTCTACGGAGCCGTTTTTGGCTTTGTTTTTCCCATTTTCTTAAAACCCAAACTACTGCTGCTCTTTTTCCAGCAGCTGGCCCACTGGCTAGGGTGAGCGCTTACCTAATGGCGCAAAATTGCCTCAATATCTTGGACCAACCTTCGGCCGCTTTCCGAGAGGCGTCTGAGTACCTGCGGATTTTCCTTGGAGGCCATCAGTAGGGCAAAGTTGTCGGCCAGCACCTCTTCGGGGTGAATGATGTACGTCGTGTTATCGCCGATTTGGCGATAGAAGTCCGGTATTTGCTCCAAATTCAGGGTGCTGCTTAGGCCGTCTTCCTGCGTGCGCACGTACCAACGCCCGTCGGCTTGAGGGAGGACTTCGAAGAGGCGAAACTCCAAGTGAGCGAAAAACAGGCGTTTGAGCGGTGAGTAACCCGGCTCGTTAGCGTAAAGGATGGGAATGGCCTCTATGGTGTGGCTCGGAGTTTTAAGGGTAATTTTTTGGGCGAAATTCACGGCGTCAGGGTTATGCAGCAGGCGCTCAGCCAGGAGAGGCGGAATTTCTAAGCGCTCTAACCCGATAGGTTCAAAGCCGATGCGCCGGTATAGGCGGATGCGCTTGCTGGGATGCGAGCGCGAGTAGAGGTGAAATAGCTCGTGAAACAGGGTATTGAGAAAATCCTGCCGACGGCGCAACTGAAGCACATCTTCGGGAATGACGATGGCATTTTGGCGCGTGTAATAGACCGAAGGGCCGTAGGGTCTGCCCTTGATTTTGACGAGCAAGAGCGTATCAGGGAATACCTCGAGAGCGGCCTTCTGAGCTGTCTGCCACATTTGCTGCAGCACTTCGCTCACAAAGGCCACTTCGTCAGGAGTGAAGGAGGCGGCGTCGCGGCGCAAGTAGTCCTCAAAATAGGGCAATAGGTTGGCGCGATTTTGGCCAGGGCGCAACGGCTGCTTCATTTGAATAGACATTTCCACGGCGGTAACGCGCTCAAAGAAGTGGTCTATGGTGTCCAGCACGAGCACCGGCGCCGCCTGAGTGCTATCGAGCAAGCGCACCACACACTTATCGCCCAACACAAGGATGGAGGCCGCTGCAGGAGGTTGGGCCTGGCAACGCCAAACGCCCAAGAGCAAGAGAAGTAGGAAGATAATTTTGGGCATAGATAGTGCAGGCTATGCGTGAATGGAAAAGCGCTGTTTTAATTCCTCGACAACGAGGGGGACACCCTGAGTGGCCGGTTGAGCGGCGACTTTCAGATTTCTCAGGCGTTGCATTTCCCAGTTGGTTTGCGGTTGAGGGTCTATGTAGTAGCAGGGAATTTCCTCAGAAGCGTAATAGGCCATCGAGGCTGCCGGATAAACGGCCAAGGACGTGCCTACGACAATGAAAACATCGGCCTGACTCGTCAGTTGGGCGGCCTCGGGCAGTCGAGGCACCTCTTCGCCAAACCACACAATGTGCGGGCGCAGCTGATGTCCGCGCTCACACAAATCCCCCAGATGCAGATCGCCATCCCAAGAGTAAACGAGCTCTGGGTAGCAGGTGGAGCGCACCTTGCGCAGCTCACCGTGTAAGTGCAACACCCGCGTACTGCCGGCGCGCTCGTGCAGGTCGTCCACGTTCTGCGTGATGATGTGCACCTCCTCGAAGTATTCCTCCAATTCGACCAAAGCGTAATGTGCCGCGTTAGGCTCGGCTTGAAGTAATTGGCGACGGCGCGCGTTGTAAAAATCCAGGACTCGCTGCGGATTGCGCTGCCAAGCTTCGGGGGTAGCCACCTCTTCTATGCGGTATTTGGCCCAAATGCCTTCCGGATCCCGAAAGGTGGACAGGCCGCTTTCCGCCGATATGCCGGCTCCAGTGAACACTACAATGCGTTGGGCAACTTTTTTATTTTTAGGCATAGGGCCAACTGCACTTTAAGGCGTCAAAAATCGGCTATAAAGACAATACCGCCCAACTTTTGCCATCGAAACCCAAAAACTCAGCGCCAAGCGAGCTACTCTTCTTGCGGAAAGAACGGCAACGCCGGCGGCTTTTGCCTCGAGCCTCCCTGCAACGGCTTAGAAAATTGAGCCACAAAGAAGGGTGGCCTGCAGAAGAAGACCCAACGATTTCATGGAAAAGACATGCCTGCGAAGAGTGTTATTTTGCGCAACTGCTCTCATCGGATGCATCTGCCCCACGGAAGAGCCTGAATGAGTTAAGCGGTTGTGAACAGGAGCAGCACCCGGGATGCAGTGCTTATCCTCATCGCGAAGCCTACACCGCAATAAGCCATTTTAAGCGAGTAATTGTGCCGTGCCTAACCAGCCTACTCGTGCCTCAGCCCTATCGCACAAGTATTCTTCAGGAGCAATGAAAGTGCGAACTTCTATAAGCCAAAAGAAGGCTAAACAGTGGTTGTGGTAGGGACAGGGCCATCCGAGCACGCCATCGTTGCTTTTGCTCCTTCTGCCACTAAGACAACGCTACTTTCTTCCTCTTTTATAACAAGTAGATAATTGCAAATCCTTTATCTTTTTTAGGCGGCTTTATGTAAGGAGAAATACCGCCGCAATAGCCATTACAAATGAAAACCAAGGCATGGAAATCTCATTGTCGTTTTTCCACTGATAAATAATCATGTATGACAAATGAGCAACTGCCAACACTAAACAAGTAATAGCAAGGATTTTCGGTATTTTTGTGTACATAATTTATAACCTTGAGATTTGTTAAGAACTGTTATGCCTTAAAGTTAGGCGGCAACTTCAAGTTATCGCCTAACTTTCATTTCAGCCGTTTTTGCCTTCGGCTCGCATGTCACTTTCGTTAGCGTGGCATATCCTACGGGCAAGCAACTAACACTTTAACAAAGAGCATAAATTCATCGACCTTAAAAGAACTTAAACAGGTACAAAAACTATCCAATTTTGTTAGAAATTGCTATCTATTTCCTTATGAACCATTGTAAGTAAAAAGACATTGTCAATAAATGTTCTTTGCGCTTATTGTAGGGTGGTCCCCAATCCTCCCACAATTCGCAATCGCTCAAATTTGCCTTCCGTGATACGCACGATAGTGGGCGGCTCTGTGCGAGTGGCTACAAAGATCTGGTTGTAAAGTGTCGCGGAGAAACTTCCATCGGCGAGGTATTCCACACCTGAGTCACCTTGTACTTTTTCCAGTTTGGTGAAAGTAATCGTCATATCTGTGCCTTTATTGACGGGATGCGTATTGGCGGTAAACATCGTTTCGCCACCGCCATTTACAGTAGCGTATCTTGACATAGAGGCAGTACAATTGTTAGACAAGGAATACGTGCCGGGTTCAAATTTGAAATCTTTTATGTTGAATTTCAGGAGGCCGCGATGTGGTCTTTCCGGCACATCTCCATACAAGTCCAGCGACAGTGTCTGACTGCCTTGCGTGTAGATGCCAATATGTTCGTCCGTGTCTCCGCCTTTAGTTTTGTTCGTACGCACGAGGGTATCGTTCAGCCTGAAGGATAACTTGGTTTCGTCTTCTTCTGAGTCTTTGTCCTCAGGAGCTGCTGTGTTCTCGATAGCCTCTGCTGCAGCAGTGTTATTCTTTTTATTTGAGTCTGCAGAGTTGCAAGAAAAAACCACGAGGGCAACGAAAAGAAATAGCATGGTGAACTTCATAAACGGCTATTTTAAATGAGTTAATCACATCATAATAAGTAATAGAAAGAGAATCATTCCTCTGAGACCTTACAGAGAGGTCAGGAATTTCCGCGAGAGGTAGTCGCAGCTCCTTATCGGACATTCACTCGAGCCGCCTCAGCTTTTTCCCACATTTGGATATAGTCCTCAGCAGAGTTGAACAGCGGCCTCAGTTGTTGAGGGCTTAGGCCCACGTTTTTACAGTCTTGTAGAAAATCGGGAATAAGCCCATAATGGGCCAACCCATCCATGTTATAATCCCATTCGCGGTTGCCGGCTTTGCAGCGTTTGAGGGGTTCATTTTTTGTGCTGCCGGTCATGCGCTTCCAGCTATTCCAAACATTGCTCAGGTAGTAATAGTTTTCTTTCAGCCAATCGTCGTTGTGCCACCGAGCATCGGATAGCTGTTGTGGTGTAATACCGTTTTTCACACAATACCCTGCTAAGCGCTCATGGGTGGTGGAGCCTCCGGCGAATACGAAAGCGGCTGCTTGGTCGTATGTCATATTCATACCATCTATGTAATTTTTAATACGCCCCTGACGGGTAACGTAAGCACTGAGTGGAGCATTGCGAGAGTCTGTAGAAACAAGATGATAATAAGCCACTGCGTGCCATGCATCTTCTTCTGTGTCGTGCACGCCTGCTTCTGTAAAAAGATTGAAGTGATAAAAAGAGATGGGTGTGGAGTAACGAACGGCATCGCTCTGCGCCCATTTTTGCTGTTCGCGAAGTTGTATTTTTAAAGAGGCTAACGGCTCATCCTTGAGGCGATAGGCTGCCCAAGGACCGAAGCGGGGCGCAATGAAATCGTTAAAACCTCTATCCGTAGATAGGGCTACACCTCTGCCGCTCATTTTGTGTAGTGAGTACAGATACATCTGGCACCAGGTCTTGGAAGAGCCGTCACAATCATTGGCTACCCGGTTTTCAGGATGGGCATAGGTTTTCTTGCGATAAGGAAAGGCGAGCACACCTACGGTGCCTCCGCTCCGAGCAATCCTATCGTAATTTTCTGAAGAGAGCATGCCTTCGTGGGTGAGATTTCCCATGACGGCGGTGCCAAAGAGCCTTACTTTTTCCTCATCTGACCCTTGAAAACGAGCAGCATAGCTGGGTTTAAAACTTAACTCTCTGGGGTCAGTGTGCGAGGATATCACAGGATAGCGATAAGACTCTGCCAAGGTAAATATCCGATCGGCCGATGCCTTTGAAGAATGTTCCATGTCAATAATGAAGCCTTTGCGCATGAGCTCGCGAAACATCATTTCGCCTTTTTGGGTCAGCCCGGTGGCACACATGGTAGAATTGACCGTGCTAAAAGTGCAGCCAATGCAGCGGCCGGTGCAGTTAGACTGTCCACTAAAAATTCTGCCAAAGGCTTCAGAAGTATTGCCGAGGATAGTCTTTAGGATACTCTCATCTAATAAAAGATTAAAGGCAATACCTTGATTGTACCCATCGGTTAATTCGTACGGTTTGTTGTGGAAGGCATGATTGATAAGGGCAAACTCATACCTAAACTGCGCTGTACCTCCGAAAACACCATTGATGTAGTGCATGGGTGTAACTTGCCGAATGCCTAAGTTGTAATAGTAAGTGAGCTTATCCCTCATCATTCGGGTGGCTTCATCCATATTATCGGGTAGGGTTACTAATGGTTTGGAAGGTGGCATGGGATAATTGTCTTGCCATACGTAGTCATTATCCTTGAAATTCCCGAAATTATCCATCTCAACCCCAAGCACTACGGCTAATTTTCCAGAGAGGATAATTTCACGCGCTTTTCTTGGAGAGTCTGCAATTTCCATCCAAGAGGAGTTCTGGGCAACGATGCGCTTCATCTCTTCAATTTGTTGGAGGGCAGCACTTTCGTCATCAATGGGAGCGTCTGGCCTAGCCCCCAATCCGAAGGCCCGGGTAGCCCAATACATATTTGTAACGCCCAGCGCACAGATGAGCCTCAGTCCGCCTTCGTAGGCTCGTTTTATCCAAGCTACGTGTTGCTGTTGGTGGAATTTAGAGTTGAAGCGCGGAAAGCCCACAAAATCTGGGAAGCCGTGCATGTGGTGCGGATCCACCTGGGTAACCAGAATGTTATTAGTAACCCCAGCACCCAAATCGGAGTGCATGGATATGCATTTGTCGCGCGAAAATTCTACGGCCATATCGCCGCTCGCGGCACCTACGATAGTCTTACCGCCAAAACCGAGGTTGTTTGTAGGATGTGTATGGGTGTCGGCAAAGCCCCAAACCGGTTTATCAATATCATAGGAGGTCTCTCCAACGCGGATTACCTCAAGAGGAGCACCTGTGAATCGAAAATCATCCACATTGATGTGGCCATCGGCGGCATCGTCAATAATTCGAATACGGAAGGTTTTACCTATAGCTTCTTGAGGCAGCTCCCATTGAAAGCGCTCGAGTTCTTCAGAGGCTTTTGCAGGAAAGGCCACTTTGATGATTTGATATTCTCCATCCGCAGAGTTGGCATTGAGGCCTGCTTGAGTGAAATAAGCCAGGTTTTCTCCCGTCATGAGCATGACTTTATTCCCCGGAAGAGCATCGTACTCCGACTTTTTCATCAGCAGTTCTATCCGAACTTGCCTGGGCTTTTTGCTTCCCCCTACTAAGCCAGAAATGTAGCGTTTGGTAAGTTTGAATGGCTCGGATACCAAACTGCCGACCGGTGTTTCGCCCTGGCCTTCTGAGGTGCCGACCCAATAGTTCCCTTTTATGCCAATCGGATAAGGCATGCCCTTCCAGTAGTCTCCGCCGATGCCTCCGTTAGACAGGCTCATCCTGCGAAGCACTCGGTCCGTGAGTACGATTTCTCCTTGTACAGGTTGATTGTCAAAAGCATTGCCGCGCATCGGCGTCCATCCCAATAATCCCCTCTCAAAGCTCCAATTTTCGAACTCCGTATCGTTTCTTATTCTACCCACGTCCCGTATTGCATTGACATCTTGAGGCACATAAGGCGGATTGGCAGCTACCTCTGAAGGATTGGAGGTAGTGGAAACTGGGATAAGCACATTGAACGCCGCTCCCTCTGGGATGGGAGACCCGTCGGTATTTTTTACCTCCCACTTAAGAAGAACAGCGTCGTATTGCACCGTAATGACAGCGTTATTGTAAACGCCTCCCACTCCGTTAGGATTCCAGAGTTGGGACACGTAAAAACTCGCGCTAGGGTTACGGTTGAGCGTCGAGTGGTCCAATATCATTCTCCCTCCGCTGGAGCGCTGTACAAACGCTTGATTGTTAGGATTTGACCAAAGAATAGAAAAGCGAACGCCCAAGGGCATTGTCTCCATACTCTGGTTAAAGACAGCCCATTGACTACCGTTGTACCAAACGCCTATTGCGTAAGAGTTGGCCACAGTGTTACTTCTGTCGTATTCTACAATAATGACAGCATTAGGGTTGCCGTTCAGCCCTTGAATATCCAGGTAGGTGGAATTTGCGCTAGTATTCGAGGCTGTAGAAACATGCTGTACTCGTTCTTGAGCACAAAGGGCGACAGACAGGAAGAAAGGTAGGAGGATGGTGAATCGCATACGATAACTAATTATGTTAATCGCTGAATATCGTAATATAGAAAAAGGCCTTGCTGCTTCTCTTGTTCGCTCAACGATTACCAGCCAAGAAAGGTAGCTGTAGCGCACAATCTGGAAAGTCGAAGTGCTTAAACCCATATCAACTAGCGCGCTTTGAGGACATGTATTTTTCCTGTAAAATATTCAAATATAGATCCGTTAACGATTTTTACTAGCCATGACCGTTCTAAAATATAAAATTTAATATACCATCTATGCTTTTTTGAGCCATGTCCAGTTCTTTCGAAGTTGCAACCCGCTATAAGTATCGATAGAAGAGAAGTGCATCTAAGTTGAAGTTGTTTACTCTCTAGGTCAAACGTAAAAAGGTAGCTCATCCGTTCGAGAAGCGATAGCGTGGCAGAGGCTGGCCATGCTGAGTTGGCCTTTTTGCTCTTTTCGGCCTTTGGGTGAGTGTTAAAGAAGCGTATTGCTGCTTTTGGGCCTCTGCCTACCTTTGCGCTCACCGGCGTTTTCGGAGTTTTGGGCGTCGGCACTGAACTAATTACAACCATGCGTTTATTGCTTCGCCGCGTCCGAGTGTTTGTAGATGGACGCCTTTCCGAGCCTCAAGATGTATATGTGCGCGAAGGCCTTGTTGCTGCTGTGGGGCGCGATCTGCTGCCGGAGGCTGGCACCGAGGAGGTGCTGTTTTCCGAGGAAGTTTGGGCCATGCCGGGTTGGCTCGATGTGGGCGCTCAGGTAGGTGAGCCGGGCTATGAGCATCGAGAAGACTTGCAGTCGGCGGCTCGGGCAGCAGCAGCTGGAGGCTTCACGGCGTTAGCACCGTTTCCGAACACTCTGCCTGTTGTCGATAACAAGGGGGCGGTGAATTTCGTCTTGCATAAGACCGCTAAGGAGCCGGTGCATTTCTATCCGATTGGAGCGTTATCAGCAGGTGCGGCCGGCAAAGATTTGGCCGAGCTATACGACATGCACAGCGCTGGTGCGGTGGCTTTCTCCGACGGCAACCAACCTGTGCAAGATGCAGGCTTGCTCTTACGCGCGCTGCAGTACGTGCAGGCATTCAATGGGTTGGTGATGGATTGGCCGTTTCACCAAAGTTTAGCTGCTGGAGGCCAGATGCATGAGGGCGTGGTCAGCACGCGCTTGGGTTTGCGGGGCATTGCGCCGCTGGCCGAAGAGGTCGCTGTCCAGCGCAGCCTGAGCCTTCTGGAGTATACGGGTGGGCGTCTGCACTTGCATTTGCTTTCTTCGGCCAAGAGTGTGGCGCTGGTGCGCGCGGCCAAAGCGGCTGGCTTGCCCGTAACGGCCTCAGCGGCTGTGCTCAACCTCTGTTTTACGGACGAGCAACTGGATGACTTCAACAGTTTGTGGAAGGTGTTGCCGCCTTTGCGCGACGAATACCATCGTCAGGCGCTGCTCGAAGGGATGGCCGACGGGACGCTCGATTTTCTCTGTAGCAACCACACGCCCTGGAATGTGGAGGCTAAGCAGGTAGAGCTGCCCTATGCTGAAGCGGGCGCTATTGGCTTGGAAACGGCCTTTTCTCTTTGCCGCACCTACTTGGCTGACGCCCTGCCGCCCGAAAGATTGGTGGAAAAATGGGCGCTCGCTCCCAGGCGAATCTTGGGCCTACCCATCCCTGAAATCCGGGTAGGCGCCTCTGCTGAGTTAGCGCTTTTTGCCCCTGACCGAGAATGGACGCCAACGGCAGAGCAGTTGTACTCGCGCTCTGCAAACACCCCTTTGCTGGGCGAATGCCTGCGCGGCCAGCCGTTGGGCATTATCAGTCGTGGTCAGGCCGTATGGCGCTGACCGCCCGTGCGCCCGGGAGCAGCGGTTTGTGGCGCTCCCTCATTCATTTGTCTGTCGAAAAGTAAGCCAGTAACGCTTCAACGCTCTTTGGGCATCTCTACTGCTTTAGGGATGGGGTGTCGCTCGGCAGGGGTTGTTTTCAACTGAGGGTTGCGCAAGCGCGACTGTGTGGCGTCTGGCACATTTTCGGGTCGGGTGCGCGGCTGGGTTTGGGCAGGAGGGGTGGTCTGGCCGGGGATGGGAGCCTCGATTAGGCGCTCGGGCACAGGCAAAAGGCCCATGCGGTGCTGGATATCGCGCGGCAGCGCGTTGACGTGCAGAGTCAGCGAGAGGGTGTTCATGCGCAAGTAGGCGTTGGAGGCATAGAGGTAGCCCTTGCGCTCGGAGATTTCGCCCCAGGAATTTTTGACGGCGTAGAACAGGCCTCCCTGGGTTTCGTTGAGCATGCCAGTGATGTGCATCAGGTGGTCGTCTTGGGTTTCCAAGCGGTCGAAAGCGCGCTGACGCATTTCCTGAGTGACCACTTTTTCAGGTTCCCAGTATTTAAAAACAGCAGCGACTTGTTCGGGGGTGCGCTCTTTCCAGTCTATATCGGGCAAAATGGCCAGCCCTTCCTTGGCGGAAAAGCCGGGGTTGCTCACGTCAGCGTCCCAGGCGACGGTGTAGCCGTTTTGGAGGGCGTGATTGAGGCAGCGCATGAGGTCGTTTAGCGGCAGGTTGTAGTATTGACCGTTAGAGAAGTTGTCGGGGAGTTCCAAGACGATGTATGTCCAGAAGGGATGGTGGGTAAACGATGTCAGGTGTACGTAGTGCTCGGGCTTAATGCCCAGAAAGTCGCGAAAGGACGTCGGCGTATACTGGACGCCCTGGTAGACAAACGTAGTGGGCACTGGTCCAAACTCTTGGTCTAAGATTTTTTCAATTTGCGCCAGCCAATCCTCGGCCAGTTCATTGCGCTTGGCCTGGGCGATGAAGGTATCGCATAGGGTTTTGAGGGTGGTTTCTAAGGCGCTATGATCGAGGGGTTGGTTAGGGTTTTTACGGCCTGGGTAGGCACTTTCGGGCATGAGGCCGTACTTCTGGATAGCGTTGAGTTTATCGTGTACCAATCCGCCCTGGCCGAATTGAGCAGTGCCGAGTCGGCGGACGTAGTTTTCACATTTTTGTCGGTAGACGCAACGCACGGTGTACATTTCCGAGAGATTGTGTTCGCCCTTGCCTCGGCGCAGCAATTCGCTTTCGAGCAGGGAGGTGGCGGCAAAGCTCCAGCAGGTGCCGGTTTTTTGCTGGTCTTTTACGGCCGTGGCCGGCAGCATCTTGAGAGGTTTAAACTCATACGGCTCCAGTTTTTGGGCGTTGAGTGCCAGCGCTATAAAGGCGGCAAATAGAGCGGTGAATATAGGTTTGCAGTTCATAGTGCGAATATTTGATTCGGTGGTGATAGTAAGGCTTCGTTGTCAATGAGCCGAAACAGGTATTAGGTTCGTTAGTTGAGAGAACTTAAGGCTTTGGCCTACCCGCTTTTGCCCACTTGCGCAAAGATAGGGCTTGGGTTTCTGACCGGGGCGCTTGAGATACGCAGGCTGTGTTTAGCCCTTCAAGACAAAGGCTTCCAAAGCGGCAGCAATGGTTCGGTTGTTTGCTAAGCGCGGTGTTTTGTTTTGGCCGCCCAACTTGCCTTGAGTTTTCATGTAGGTGCGAAAGGCGTCGCGTTGCACAGGGCGAATGACCAACGGGCGCAGGATGCCGCCGCGCACTAAGTCGTCGTAATAGATGTTCTGTTTGCGCATGCGCGCATCCACTGCCAGGGCGAAAGCCGCTAAATCTGCTGGAATGCAGTCGAATTCGATGAACCACTCGTGGTAAGGAGCACCGCCTTCGGGAGGGGTTACTTGAGGAGCTACAGTGAACTCGACGATGCTCACACCGGCCTGACGCGCCACGGGCAGCAGGGCTTCTTCCACCTCCTTGCCGATGACGTGTTCGCCAAAGGCGGAGATGAAATGCTTGACGCGCCCACTCACAACGAGGCGATAAGGGCGTGTGGAGACGAACTGCACGGTATCGCCCAGGTCGTAGCCCCACAGGCCGGCATTGGTATGCAGCACAACGGCGTAATTGACGCCCACCTCAACCTCGCGCAGCCACAGGCGCTTGGGGTGGGTGCTGCCTACCTCTTGAGTGGGGATGAACTCGAAGAACATACCCGCGTCCGTGTTGAGCAACAGGCCCTGGTGCGGGAACGCATCTTGGAAGGCGATAAAGCCCTCTGAGGCCGGATAAGTTTCTACGGAGTCGATGGGCTGGCCTACTAGGGCCTCCAGCTTGGAGCGATACGGCTCGAAGTTGACGCCCCCGTAAACGAAGACCGAGTAGTTGGGAAAAATTTCGCACACGGTAGTTTTGCCGCTGCGGGCCAGTAGGCGCTCGTAGTACATCTGCACCCAGGGCGGTATGCCGGAGATGAGGCGCATATCGGCGTGGAGGGTTTCGTCTACGATGCGCTCGAGTTTTTCCTCCCAATCTTCGATGCAGTTGGTGGACCAAGAAGGCAGCTGGTTGGTCCGTAACCAAGCAGGCACCAGGTGGTTGCTGATGCCGCTGAGTCGACCAGTGGGAATACCGCCGACGTCGTCTAAGGCCGGGCTACCGGAGAGGAAGATCATCTTGCCGTCGAGCCAGCGGCCGTTGCCTGTACGGGCGTAGTAGTTGAACAGAGCGTCGCGCGCCGTCCCGAAGTGGAGCGGCGTGCTTTCGCGGCTCATAGGAATGTACTTGACGCCCGACGTAGTGCCCGAGGTTTTAGCAAAATAGCGCGGACGACCGGGCCAGAGGACATCCTTTTCGCCCGCCTTGATGCGCTCGATATAGGGTTTAAGGGCTTCGTAATCGCGAACGGGCACGGCTCGAAAGAGGTCTTGCGGCGTGCGTACGGAGGCGAAGCCGTGTTCGCGACCAAAGGCCGTATGTCGGCCGCGCTGCATTAGCTGCCGAAGTATTTTTTCTTGGTCGGCAAGGGCGTTGGCGGCCATGCGCTCGATGCGGCGAGCAACAGCCCAGGCCAAGGGACGAATGACAGCGGAACGAAAGCCCATGCTATCGACAGTTATTCGTAAATGACTTTGCGCAACAGACGCAAACTCAGCGTGAGTTCAAGCGTAACGTTTCGAATGCGCCGCTCTGGGATGCGCGTGCGCTGCCCGGGGTTGAGCGGGTCAATGACGTTCTCGATAGGCGGCTGGTTGTACTGGAGCGTGAAGTCGGGGCTTACTGAGAACATCAGCTGCCCGCCCACGAGCTCTGAAAAGGGCAACTCTATACCGCCGCCTAAGAAGGCACCAGCCACCCAACGATTGACTGCACCCTCGAAGGGGTAATAAATCTGCACTAGCGGATTTTGGCTGCCAGCTAAGGCTCCTAGATTAGTGCTCAGCGTATATTCACCGCGCAGACCGATGGAATAAAAATATTTGCTGCCTACCTCCCCGTCAAACTTCTGCTTCGCTCCCAAAATGAGCACTAAGTTGCGAAATTGAAATTCCTCCTTAAAAATAAGCAGAGGCTTTCCTATGCCTTGAAAAAAGGTAAAGCGGTTGGCGCTACCGCGCACATGATAGCCGACTTGGGCGAAAACACTGCTGCGATCCTCTTTATTGTCTATAGTCTCGATGGCCAAAGAGGCGTGGTATTTGAACAGCGGTTTTCGATCGAACGAATTGTCCCAGCGCTGAAAGCCCATGCTCGGCCCACCGCCTATGACAAAGGCTGTAGATTGACCTATCAAACTCGAACACCCGACGGCCCAAAAGACCCAAAAAGCAATTCCCCTGTGCATCTGTTGCGTTTTTTGTACGGGCAAATTACGGGAATACTGCCGGAATGTCGGTTAAGAGCAAGGCAATTTCCAGGGGGCTGCTACCTTTGTGTCTGTTCAAAACTTTCTAATCTTCTCCTGACCAGCATGACTTCCCTCGCTACCACCTTTGAAAATTTTGCCTACCAACGCCCCGATATCCAGGCTATTGAAAAGGCATTTGACCAGTTGTTAAACACCTTTGAGCGCGCGCCAGACGCCGAAGCGCAGCTGGAGGCCTTTAGGCACATACAGGCTTTGCGCAAACATTTCAGCAGCATGTACAACCTCTGTTACGTGCGCCATACGGCCGACACGCGCGATCCGTTCTACGAGGCGGAAAACACCTACTTCGACGAGACGCTGCCCGCCGTAGAGGCGCTCAACGACCGGCTATACCGCGCGTTGCTGGCCTCGCCGTTTCGATCAGCATTAGAAGCGCACTTCGGCACCCACCTCTTCACCTTAGCCGAACTGGCGCTGCGGACGTTCACACCAGAGATTTTAAACAACCTGCAGGAGGAAAATGCGCTTTCGTCGGAATACACGCGGCTGAAAGCCAAGGCCATCATCGAATTCGACGGCCAGTCTTACAACCTCAGTAGCCTGACCCCTCTGGAGCAATCGAGCGACCGCGACACGCGTCGCCGCGCCACGGCTGCCCGCTGGGCTTTCTTTTCGCAAAACGGCGAGCGCTTCGACACACTGTTCGACCGCCTGGTGCATACCCGCCACACCATCGCTCAGAAATTGGGGGCGCCCAACTTCGTCTCCGTAGGCTACGCTCGCATGCGGCGCTCCGACTACACCCCGGAGATGGTGGCGGCCTTTCGCCGGCAAATCCGCGAGCACATCGTGCCTATCGCCTCCGAACTCTACGAACGGCAACGCCGACGCTTAGGGTTGGAAACCCTCTACTACTACGATGAGGCTTATCTGTTCCCTACGGGCAATCCAAAGCCTATGGGCAACCCGCAGGATATCATTGACAGCGCCGCCCAAATGTACCGAGCGTTGTCGCCCGAAACCGACGCTTTCTTCCAATACATGCTCCAACGCCATTTATTGGATTTGGTCAATCGCGACGGCAAAGCTACCGGAGGCTATTGCACCTTTATCCCAGCCTACGAAGCCCCCTTCATTTTTTCTAATTTTAACGGCACCAGCGGCGACGTGGATGTGCTCACCCACGAGGCTGGGCATGCCTTCCAAGTGTGGCTGAGCCGCCACCACGAAGTCGAGGAGTATTATTGGCCCAGCAGCGAAGCAGCTGAAATTCACTCGATGAGCATGGAGTTCTTCGCCTGGCCTTGGATGCCGCTCTTCTTCGGCGATCAAGCAGAGAAATACTGCTTCATGCACCTGACCAACGCCTTGTGCTTTCTGCCCTACGGCGCTGCTGTCGACGAATTCCAACACATCATTTACGAAAACCCACACCTTTCGCCCGATGAGCGCAAAGGGGTGTGGCGGCAGCTGGAGGCCCTCTATTTACCTCACCGCAACTACGCCGATAACGCCTACCTGAACGCTGGCGGCTTTTGGCAAAAACAAAGCCACATCTACAATTCGCCGTTCTATTATATCGACTATGCGTTGGCGCAAATTTGTGCCTTTCAGTTCTGGAAGCGCAGCCGCGAAGATCGCGCCAAGGCCTGGGCCGACTATTTGCGCCTGTGCCGCGCTGGCGGCAGCCAGCCTTTCCTCACCCTCGTCCAAGTGGCCGGTCTTCGATCGCCCTTCGACCCCGAGTGTGTCCCATCTGTTATCGGCGAAATTCGCCAGTATTTGGATGGAGTGGACGACACCGTGTTTTAATTTTTTTAAAAAAAGGTCTTGCGCGTTCCAGCCTAGAGTGCATAACTTTGCCCCGCTTTTTAGGGAATGCCTCATTAGCTCAGTCGGTTAGAGCGGCGGACTGTTAATCCGTAGGTCCTAGGTTCAAGTCCTAGATGAGGCGCAACAAAGACGAAACAGCCTTGCCTGAGTTTCAGGCAAGGCTGTTTGGCTTATATGCCTTTTCTTTTAGCATCGCGGCTTCGGTAAATACTTTTTCTTTTTCTGAGCGTAACCCTCAGCGCATTTTGGGCAGACTTGTTAAACTCTAGGCAAGAGAAGGTTTTTCGGCTCTTTAGGGTCGCATGGACACCGGCATCGCTCGCCTGTAGCGGCCTTTGCAGAGGGTTTTCCTGGGCAAGGTCGGCGTACAGACCTTTTTGACTTGAAATTTTCTCCTACTTTCGCCCCAAAACAGCAATATCGAAACATGACGTTACAAATCCGCACTCTTGACGAATATCGAGCGGTCTATGAGCGCTCTGTGCGCGATCCGGAGGGTTTTTGGGCCGAGCAAGCCGCTACTTTCCGCTGGCACAAACCTTGGCGCCGCGTGTTGGAGTGGAATTTCCGAGAGCCGCGCGTAAAGTGGTTTATCGGTGGTCGGCTCAACATTACGGAGAACTGTTTAGACCGCCACCTGGAAACGCGCCCCGATCAGGTAGCCCTCTTGTGGGAACCCAACGACCCCAAGCGCAAAGTGCGCCGAATTACCTACCGCCAGTTGTACGGTTTGGTGTGCCAATTGGCCAATGCCCTTAAGGCCCAAGGCGTACGCAAGGGCGACCGCGTGTGTTTGTACATGCCCATGGTGCCCGAGCTAGCCATCGCTGTGCTGGCTTGCGCGCGCATCGGCGCTGTGCACTCCGTCGTCTTTGCGGGCTTTAGCGCTGTAGCTTTGGCCGACCGCATCAAGGATGCCCAGGCCAAAGTAGTCATCACTGCCGACGCCAACGCGCGCGGGCCGAAGAACATCGCGGTCAAAACCGTGGTAGATGAGGCACTCTCGATGGGCTGTAGCAGTGTGGAACGCGTCATTGTTTTGCGCAACACCGGCGACGAAGTGCCCATGACCGCTGGGCGCGACCTGTGGTGGCACGACGCCGTCAGAGGCAAGCGCAAAACGTGCAAAGCTACTGTTGTGGACAGCGAGCACATGCTCTTCATCCTCTACACTTCTGGCTCTACGGGCAAGCCCAAAGGCGTAGTGCACACACACGGCGGCTACATGGTTTACACCGAGTTTACGTTCCGCAATGTCTTTCAGTATCAGCCCGGCGACATCTACTGGTGCACGGCCGACATCGGCTGGATTACGGGGCATTCCTACATAGTTTATGGCCCGCTGCTGGCCGGAGCTACTACGCTCATGTTTGAAGGCATTCCGACTTACCCCGATCCTGGCCGTTTTTGGGAGGTAGTGCAGCGCCACAAGGTGAACATCTTTTACACGGCTCCCACGGCGATCCGTGCGCTCATGGCGGCCGGCGACGAGTGGGTGAAGGGGCGCCGCCTGACTTCGCTGCGCGTGTTGGGCACGGTAGGCGAACCCATCAATGAGGAGGCCTGGCGCTGGTACTACGAGCGCGTAGGTAAGAAGCGCTGTCCTATTGTAGATACGTGGTGGCAAACCGAAACGGGCGGCATCCTCATCAGCCCGTTGGCCAGCATCACCCCGCTAAAGCCCTGCTACGCTACGCTGCCCTTGCCCGGCGTGCAGCCCTGTTTGGTAGACGCCAACGGCAACGAACTGGAAGGCCCTAATGTCGAGGGCATGCTCTGCCTCAAATTCCCTTGGCCCAGCATCTTGCGCACGACCTTCGGCGACCACGAGCGCTGCCGCCTCAACTACTTTGCCGCCTTCCCTGACAAATACTTTACCGGCGACGGCGCTCGCCGCGACGATAACGGGATGTACCGCATCATCGGCCGCGTAGACGATGTCATCAACGTCTCTGGCCACCGCATCGGCACGGCTGAGGTGGAAGACGCCATTAATAAAGCGCCTAATGTCGTCGAGTCAGCCGTCGTCGGCTATCCACACCCCATCAAAGGGCAGGGCATCTACGCCTACGTGATCACTTCTGGCCCTGTGGGCGACCTCAGCGCCTTCCGCCAAGCGGTGCTCGACACAGTTACGCGCGAGATAGGCCCCATCGCCAAGCCCGACAAAATTCAAGTAGTGCCCGGCCTGCCCAAAACGCGCTCCGGCAAAATCATGCGCCGCATCCTGCGCAAAATTGCCGAAGGCGACACCTCCAACTTGGGCGATACTACCACGCTGCTCAACCCTGAAGTGGTGGACGAAATTAAGAGCGGAGCGCTCGTGTAGTGGCGAGGGCCGTGAGGAGGCTTCTTTGAGGCAAAAACGCTGAAGGGATTGTCTTCTTGAGGGGTTCTTTTCAAAAGTGTGGGTCCTGCTCAAGAACAGGGGCCATTTAGGCGAAAAACAGAGCGCAGCTTCTCTTGAAAATGCATCGGTCAGAGTTGTCTAACCGGCCCTGCCCACCTATCTTGGTCTTACTTTTCCTAACCTATCTCTTTCTCGTAGACTTATGGCAACCTACTCTGCGCAACTCGTTGACGTGCACCAGCGCCGCATTTATCCGGCTATTCTGACAGTGGAGCAGGGCCGCATTCGGAGCATTCGCGAGGTTTCGGAGGTGCCTGCGGACGCGGGCTACTTGTTGCCAGGCTTTGTGGATGCACACGTGCACATCGAGAGCAGCATGTTGCCGCCGGCGGAATTTGGCCGTTTGGCGGCAGTTCACGGCACGGTGGCCACAGTATCGGATCCGCACGAGATTGCCAATGTGTTGGGCGAGGAGGGAGTGCTGTACATGCTAGAAGAAGCGCAGCATTCGCCGGTGAAGTTTTGCTTTGGCGCGCCGTCGTGTGTGCCGGCCACATCGTTCGAGACGGCAGGAGCAACGTTGGATGTAGCGGCGGTGGAGCGCTTGCTGCAGCGCCCCGATATCGGTTATCTGTCGGAGGTGATGAATTTTCCCGGCGTGCTGCACGCCGATGTGGGGGTGATGGCTAAAATTCAGGCTGCGCGACGGCTGGGCAAGCCCGTTGATGGGCATGCTCCTGGGCTGCGCGGCGCTGCGGCGCGAGGCTATTTTGAGGCGGGTATTTCAACCGACCACGAATGCTTTGGCTTCGAAGAAGGGCGCGAAAAGGCGCTGTTGGGCGTGCACGTGCTTATCCGCGAGGGCAGTGCTGCGCGCAATTTGGAGGCGCTGTGGCCGCTGCTGCTGGAGTTTCCGCAGCAAGTCATGTTTTGCAGCGACGACAAGCATCCGGATGACCTGATGCGCGGCCACATAGACCGCCTAGTGGCGCGCGTCGTAGCGAAGGGTTGCCACTTGTTCGATGCGTTGCGCGCCGCCTCGGTCAACCCTGTGCAGCATTACCACCTGCCCGTTGGGTTGCTCCGCGAAGGCGACCCGGCCGACTTTATCCGCGTAAGTGACCTGACGAGTTTCAACGTGTTGGAAACCTACATCGGTGGCGAACGCGTAGCGGCCCATGGCCAAAGCCTCCTGCCGCATTATCGCGCAGCGACGCCCAACCGCTTCAGCGCTAAGCCCAAGCATCCGGAGGACTTTCGGCTGCGCGCCCGCAAAGCCGGCATTGTGCGCCTCATTCGCGTGTGGGATGGCCAGATCGTTACCGGCAGTGAAGAGGGCCGCGCCCGCGTACAAGACGGCTTGCTGATGGCTTACCCGGCGCAAGACGTGCTCAAAATCGCTGTCGTCAACCGCTACGCCGATGCACCGCCGGCAGTGGCTTTCGTCAGCGGCTTTGGCCTGCAACGCGGTGCCGTAGCCTCCAGCGTAGCCCACGACTCGCACAACATCGTGGCTGTCGGAGCCGACGACACCTCGCTGTGCGCTGCCGTCAACGCCGTCATCGAGGCGCGCGGCGGCATCAGTGCCACCGATGGGCAGGGCAATACGCGTGTGTTGCCACTACCTATTGCCGGGTTGATGAGTCCGGACCACGGTCATACGCTGGCGCGCAATTACGCCTCCATAGACGCCTGGACGCGCGAAACCCTCCACTGCCCACTGCAAGCGCCGTTCATGACGTTGTCCTTTTTGGCCCTACCGGTTATTCCAGTATTGAAGATGACCGACTTTGGCCTATTTGACGTAGAGCAGTTTCGGCATGTAGATGTGGAAGTGTACCTCTAAGCGCTGCTCGGCAGTAAGCCTTCGACGAGGGCAGTTAGTGGCAATTGCGGGCATCCGCGTACCTTTGTCGCCATGTGGGGCCGCCCATGGCGCATTTATACTTCCTTCGATGAGTCGGACATTGTAACGGCGGACGACTTTTGCCGACACCTAAGCCAGGCGTTGGAGGGCTATGAGCTAGATTTTTGGAACCCCATGGCGGTAGCTGAAGAGGATTACCGGCGCGAGGCCACTGCATTTTTGGAGCAGGCAGATCTGTTTGTGGCCTGCTTGTCGGCACGCTATTTAGACACGCCGAACGTCCGTTGGGAAGTGGAGAAGGCAGTTCAGGAGTATCGCCGCCGAAACGGAGCGCTCCAGATACTAATACTACTCGTACGCGATGCGTTTGTGCCGGCAATATTGGCGGGCTTTCCGTTGTCGCCTTCGCCCGATGAGCCGGTAGAAGGAGGCTTGGTCAGCCGAGAGAGCCAGCTGAAACGCGCAGCGGCGCGTGCGCGCGACCTACTGCTGGGGGTAGTGCGCTCGCAGGAGCTGTTTCCTATGCCGCAAGGACCGGCCTATGCCCTAACCTTTGAAGATGTGCGCGAGCGCTTGCAGGTATGGCTTCAGGCATGCGATCTGGGGCCGCTGTTCGAATTGCTCAAGCGCCTTTTTCACCCCGAGCGCACACCCGACGACCTCTTTCAGCTAGAAGATGCCTTTGCCGAATGGCGCCAGCAAAGCCAGCGCAGCCAACTGTCGTTCGACGCCTTCCAACAAACGAGGGAGGCCATTCGCTTAGATTTAGGGCACCTCATCGGCCGCATAGATGAACACCGCTTTCGCGACGGCTGGCCCAGCATCTTTGCCGACGGCTACTATGGCCGCACCCCACTGCCGACACCACCCGACACGCTGGCAGGTTTGTATCTGCCCTTTGGCCAAATTCACACGCCCGATACGCTCAACCTACCCGCGCAAGCTCAAAACGATGAAATCTGGGAGGGCGTGGGCACACTCACCCTACAACAACAGCAGGCATTTCGGCGAAACCTGCTGCTGGCCCAAGATGCTCTCGGCGCTGGCGAATATGCTCGCGCCCATGCCCTTTGCGAGCACGTACGCGGTCGTATTGACCCGCAATCGGCCCAGCTGTACGAGATGCTGCTGATTACTTTTTTAAAAAAAGAAAACCCAGACCGCATCGTCCACGATGCCGTGTACGGAACGAACAGCAAGCTCAACCAAGTTATCGTGTATGCTGGGCGCTTTGCCGAATACCAGCGGGCAGGCAAATGCCCTTCGGAGGCGGGTATTTACAACTTGAAAGCCACTGCTGAGGCGCTTTCGAACGCCCTACTGCGCCTGTACAGCACGTTCGAAAACGATTACATCTTGCAGAGCGGCCGCCACAGTGCCGAAGCGCCCGACAATCGGTCAGCGGTAGCGCGCATCATCCAGACGGCCATGACGCTGTACCGAACCGTGCATCCCTACCGCGGCTTTCTGGAGCTGGCCGTCAATGAAATGTGCAACGGCGGAAAGTACGATTACATTCGGCGCGTGGAGATCATCAACGACGAGTTTCGCTTTGCCTCGCACGAGGACTTTGGCATCGAAAGCGAAATCCGCGAGGTCATCGGCATGTTAGAGGCCATTTCTTATGCCGACGACGACGAGTTGATGCGCCGCCAACTGCGCGAGAACCTGCTGTTCAACCTGCAGGCGAAACGCTTCCGCCTACAGGCGCAAGCAGCAGAGGAGCAGCGCCGCTACGTGCAATTCACCGACTTGTACGCTTCGGTACTCGAATTGGTGGACGCTGCTTTATTGGGGTATAAAATTTTTGGCGATGGAGGCTATGAGGACGACGAGTCGTTCCTGCGCTTCGCCGTCGAGCAGCTGTTGCCCGATCTGTTGCAACCCAAGGCATCGGGTACGCCGCCGCAAGCCCTTGGCCACTTGACATGGTTCATTTTGGATGAGCGAGGCCAGCTGCGCGCTCACCCCGAATGCGAGCGCTTCCGCTTCGACGCTGTTGGCGTAGTGAGCAAAATCATTCGCGACCGCGCCGGCCAAGCCGGCTGGATGCAAGTGCAGCCCAGTTTGTTAGAAGCCGTCCATCGCCAATTTGTCGCTCAGGCCGATCGGCGCTACGAAGACATGCGCCGACAACTGGAGTACACCGACTTCCGACGCCCCGACCCTACAGAAGCGCGCAGCGCCATCGTCCGTTGTCTACGCGACTGGAAAAGTGCCTGGCTGGCTCTGCCCGACCGCGCCGCACCATTAGTACAGCGCATCCTGCTGGAATTGCTCGGCGAGCAAACCCTACTGTGGATGCGATTCTCGCCTTTCCGCTTAGAGACGCTACCCGACAGTTTGGCTTTGGGCTACGATGCCGTCCAAGAAATGCGCACTGCCTTGAAAGGCCCTTCCTCTTTACCGCAGGAGGTGGCCTTGCGCATCCTCAACCACAACCTCTTCCGCAAACACATCCTTCCCGACTACGAGCAAATACCTTCGGGCGACGAGCGCCAACGCTACCTCGTCGCCAAACTCTTGCTCGAAGCCCTACACCAATACCGCGACCTGCATCCCAATCCCGACTTGCTGGCGTTCGTCTTTGACGAGCTGACGCTTGAACACAAACTGCGCTGGATAGACGTAGCGCCCGACACAGGAGAGGCACTACCTTGGCCTGCCGAAATGCCTTTTGGCCTTAATGCGACCGAAATTTTGCGCCAAATCATTCGCCAAATGCCCGACCGCTTCTCGGCTATGGAAGCTCGTCGCCGCATCGCCCAGCGCCGATTTGCGGAAGAAGAAAAGCGCTATTACCGCGAAATCAGCCCTATATTGCTCGAAAACAAGCGCATTGAGCGCGAAATCGCCATTGGTATCATTCGCAAACTCAAAGGCATTTTCCGCTTTTACCCCAATGCCGACTTTCTGCATTTGCCCTTGAAAGAACTGGAGGGCCGAGGACGTATTCGGTGGAACAGCTATTTTTTAGGCCTATTGCCGCTGCCCAATAACCACTACGAAAACCGCTTTTTCAACTTTGACTATCGGGCGGAGCGCAGCGAGGTGCGCGCTTACCTGAAGACAGCTGAGCAATGGATGGCACATGTGGCAGAGCGCCCTTTTTGAGGCGGTAACGAGTTTTTGTGAAGCCACAGCGGAGGTGTGAGGGCTACTGCTCTTCAGGACGCCCTAAAATTTGACCTTTTTCGTACTGTTGTCGGAGCAGTATTTCCTCCCGGCGCTCCTCATCGCTAAAGGTAGGTTGGTCTAATTGTCTTAAGTTGGGCATGCCGGCATCTATCCAAGCAGAATACCAGGCGGAAGCTACGGCCAGAATAGCGGCGCGCATTTGGCGCTCAACCATACCGCCGAGGGCCTGCTGGTAGGCTGCGGCGTAGTCGGCGCAAGGTACGATGAGCACGGTTCGCCCGCGCGTTTCCGGGCATTTTTGCTGGTCGGCAGGGTATTGTTGGCTCAGGCGGCGTTCAATGGCCAGCACACTGTCTACCAAGGAGTTGCTGTGCAAGACGATATTCCAATAATACGCGGTAGCGTCGCCGATAGGTTGGGGCTTGCCCACAAAGTAGTCGTATTGCTCGTCGGCGAAGAGTTCAGGGATGCGGCTTTCCCAGAAGGCGTGAATACCCTGTTGACCGGTTTTCTGGCCGTTATAGTTACTCGTTGTATGCAGCGGCACGTGAGCATCGCCGATGTAGTGCCCAATATCGGCACACAGGCGGAGGATGCGCTTGGCGTCGCGGCGGCGGAAGGCGGCGGTGAGGTCGCGCTGCATTTTTTGGAGGTGCCAGGGCAAGATGCCGTGAGCCGAGAGGGTTTCGGTGAAGAGAGCGGCGCGCAAAGGCGGTGCTGGCAGATTTTGAGTGTTCAAAAAGTGTACGAGGGTGTCGGGGTCGAGTAAGTGGTCGGGGTCTGAGAAAGCTGCCACTACATGTCGGTCGAAGTAGGGTCGCCAAAGGCCGATGAGGTCGGTCTCGGTATCTCGGTTGGAGCCGTACAGCAGCACTGTGTCGCCCCGAGTGGTTATGCCGAACACGCTGGTGTGGCGCAATAGCGCTTCGAGGAAAGTGCGCGGCAGGGCGGCAAAGGGTGGCTCGCCGTATTCGTCCAAATCGATGTAATGGCGCGGCCCTTCGGCCAGCACGGCGTAGCGCCGCATGTCGGCATCGGTGGCGTGGTCGGCCAGCCAATCGATGTGCTGTTTGAAGAAGACCATCATCTCGGGTGGCAGCGTCAGGACGGCCAGGCGGTTTATGCGGCGGTGGGCAAAAAAGCCCCAAGCCGGCGCGTTTGTCGAGCGCTCGCAACACGACCTGTGCACCTCGCGCGAAGGCGTTGTGCTGACGCGCTGGTCTGCTCCTATGGCTGCAGCGCACACTATCCAGGCAGCAAAATAGCCAAAACGCATATTGCCGAAAGCGTATGGAGCTTAAAGGTACGACTTTTTAGCTGCCGTTTTCCCAGCGCCTCACTCTTTGCTTTCGTTCGGCGCATCCACAATGTGCGCCGTCCACGCCTCGGCGCGTTGGGCAAAAAGCGCCTTGGTGCGCGCCCACGTGCGCTGAAAAAGTTCGGATTGGCGGTAGCGCTCCAGGGCGGCCTCGTCGTCCCAGATGCTTAAAGTAAAAAGCGTAGTGGGGTCGTCGGTGCTCTGGAGCAGCTCCATGTGCTGGCAGCCCGGAAAGGCGCGAATCTGGCTTTTGGTCGGCTCAAAAACCTCATGAAGAAAGGTCGGCAGCCCATCGGGCCGAAAAGTCATTTTGACGATACGCTTAATCATATAGATGTGCTGGCAAGGGCTGCAAAGGTAATGGAGCCGTCAGAGCGCAACGGCTCCGCATGGAGTATGTCAAAAAGCCGTAATCTTGCTTCTTGATTTTTTCACCAACCCAAGCCATATCTGGCCTTATGTTTTCACCTACGCCAAAATTTTTGGGTTTGCGTCCGAGGGCTTCTTGGGTTACTGCCTTTCAGGCAGCAGTCCATCTTCCAGAAGGCCTCACACCCGGCGACGTTCCCATCGCTTTAGACGGCAGCCTAACCCAATGGTGGGCAGGCAGCGCTGGGCTAGCTGCTGATGCAGGCTACTCGGCAGCGGAGCGCTACTGCCTTCGATTGTTTTTTCTATGGAAGATTTACCAGGCTTTTGAGGCCCGGGGGTTGGGCGATCGAGTGGCCGAGCGCTTAGTAAGTGCTGTGCTAGACGCCGTGCAAGAAACGCCAACCATTGGTCGCCCAACAGAAGCAGCCGCATTGACGGCTGCGGCGACTTCTGCTGAAGCAGTGCTCGCCCACCTAAAGGCAGTGCATGACTACTATAAGCAGCATGCCCTACCCTCCGACGAGCACCCAGAAGCTGCTGAAGCATCACTAGTGCCGCTGTTGTTGCCGCCCACCAGCGCGGGTTTTTTGTGCACCGTTGTGCTGCCTGCAGAAATGGACGTCAGCATGGCGCGCGGCCTGTGGCGGCAATTTCTCCGCGAAAACACCGCTGTACGCCTCATCACCTTGGGCGCCGATGCGGCTGGTCGCGAAGCAGCGGAAACTGCCGATCCTATCTTTTTTGCTCCGGGCGGCGGCCAAAAGCCGGGCCGATGCTTGTGGGCACAGCCCGCAGGCCTACTGCCCGACATCCATCAGTGGCTCCGACAACAAGGATATGCCCAAGCTGCCAACGCCCGCTGCATCGTGTTGAGGGCCAACGGCTCGCTGAGTGCGGTCCTGACCAAAACGGACGTCATCGACGACTTCGCCATCTCGGATGCCTTCTTCAACGCCTGCTAAAATTCACCTCTCCCATGCGCCCACACTTCTGCCTTCTCTGCATAGCCCTGCTGGCCGCTTCTTTCAACGCTTCGGCCCAACCAAAGCCTCTGCTCGCCATTGAGGAAATCAGCCGCAGCAGTGGACGCGCTATTCCCGTGCCTGCCACGGGGCTGGCTATCGTTGACATCAACAGCAAATTGCGCATCGCTCCCGACCCCGAAGCCGTGCGCTTAAAAGCGCTGGAGCTGGCCGGAAAAGTGCAACTCGACCGCCAGCTGCGCCAAAAAATCAGCCGCCTCGAGCATATTTTGCGCGAACAGGAGCGTTTGGTGCAATACATCCAACAGGCTGTGGCGACTCCCGAACAGCAGCCCGACTCCCTGCTAATGCTGCTGCGCGCTACCATGCGCGATATCGGATCCGACACTTTGCTGCGCATTCGCTACAACGCGTACAGCCGAGAATATACCGAACGCCTACGCGCCGACCCTTCGCTGCGCGAACGCGAGGACCGATTGCTCTACATCCTGAGCCGCTACAACGAGTCGCTCGACAGCCTACGCGGCGAACTGCAGAATGTGCATAAAACCGCTCGCGTCCGATTCAGCCTCCGGGCCTTCCGAAAAGACCGCAGCGGCGGCATGCGCCTGCACATCGAAAACTTCGACCTCTTCGAACAGGGGCAATTCTACGAGGTAGAAAACTGGACGCTGATGATTACCCCCGAACAGCTGCAGCAACTGCAAAACCTCAAAGACCTGGCCTCTTCCCTCAACCAAGGCTCTGATAAAGCCCTGCAAGACTTCCGCGACAAGGTCTTCCAGATGCTGCCGGCGTTGGCTTGCTTAGAGCAGTTTCCTGTGGAGATCCGATTGGCCAGCGAAACCATCCCCTTAGAGGTGCGCTCCGTCCTCGAGCGCAACTGGAACGACGCTCGACAGCAACTCGATTTGCTGCGCAACGAACTGACAACGCTCTCACCCGCCGCCGACGCCTACGACGTCAAAGCCCGATGGGCGGCGTTGCGCTTTCACGCCGATAGCCTCTATCAGAACACGCTGCGCAGCCTAATGGCGCTGCCGCAAACCAACGCCCATGTGCGCAACCTACTCCAATGCGCCGAGCAAACCCGCGCCGACATCGCGCGCCTTGACCAGTTTATCCGCTCCTTTCCAGAAACTTATCTGCGAAAGGTTTATTTGGCCTGCGACGAACTGGCTGCCGAAGTGCTGGCTTTCGACTTAGCCCAAATTCCCGAAACGGGTATTCTCGACTTAGCCTACACTGGCCGACGAGAAGAGGGCGACGAACTGCTCATTCAGGCCCTGCTCGTCCCCGAAAACGATACAGCCTCGCGCCGGCGCTATACGGTCATTGAAGAGCGCACCGCCGTTATGATCGTCGCTGGCCCGCGAGCCGTGCCGCGTGTAGGGTTGATGATGGCCAACCCTTACACGCTACAGCAACCCGATGCCGCCCAATTTCGCTTCACACCCTCGGCAGCGCTGCTGGTAAAATTTGGCAGCCGGCGCTCGCATCTGTACAACCGCTTTCTCGACCCCGGCATCGGCCTCGTAACCGCTTCCCCTGATTTTTCCTTAGACGGCATTCCGGAATTTGGCGCCGGCCTGGCCGCCACGCTCTTCCGAGATATTGCCAGCGCTGGCTGGTGTTGGAATTTTGGCCTCAACAAGCCCTTCTATTTCCTCGGCATCAATCTGCCGTTGAACCTGCCAAGCATGCCCGTAGGGACGATGCGGTAAAGACTAAAGCAACGCGGCCCGCACTTTTGCTTTCCTCTCGCTTTCACTCCACCATGGCCGCTAACTGGGCAAATATGCCCGACATGTGCTCCAGACGCTCATAATTGACCGCATAAAAAATGAATTTGCCCTCGCGGCGCGTCTTGACCAGACCCGCCTGCCGCAACAGGGCTAAGTGCTGGCTGACTAAGCTCTGTTCCATGCGCAATTTAATGTACAGATCCGTAACGGTCATCTCGCCTTGCTCATGCATGTATTGAAGCATTCGCTGCCTCAGAGGATGCCGAATGGCGCGCACCATGGCCAGCGACTTATCTAAGTCAGTAGCGTTCACAAAAGGCAGAATAGCAGCTGCCTTATCGGTTTTTCCTTTTCCCATAGTATTATGTATGTTTGAACAAATAATCACTCGACCTTATCTGAGTTTTAAGGAGTGGCTAAAATTATGCCACACCTCCGCACTGCCAAAGCCCTGTAGAGTTTTTTTTTCAACCATACTGCTCCTATTTTCAGAGGTGAAATGAGTTTATCCAGGTCGTTTGCGCTTAGTTTTTAAGGTGTTGTACAGTTGGGCAAACAGCCAGACCTTTGCTGTTTTTCGCAGGAGGAAATAGTGCCTTGTATGAGCCGAAAAAACAAATTGCAGAAGTTTGCGGATATCGTTTCGTTTCCTAATGTGTACGAATGCTACGACGTGCAACGCCCCTCGCTGGTGGGTGTGGGCATGCAGCCCGTTGTGCTTAAAGGGCGGTGGCGTCAGGAGCATTTCCACAATACCAACCCAATCGCGCTTGAGCTGGCCTGCGGCGGCGGAGAATACACCGTAGCCTTGGCCCAACAATTTGCCGAGCGCAATTTTATCGGGGTAGACATCAAAGGCAATCGCCTTTGGCGCGGCGCTAAAACTGCCTTAGAAATGGGCCTGACCAATGCCGCCTTTTTGCGCACGCGCATCGAAGTCATCGAATATTTCTTTGCCCCTAACGAAGTGGACGAGATCTGGATCACCTTTCCAGACCCTTTTCCGCGACCCAGCAAAGTCAACCGCCGCCTCACGTCGCCTTTCTTTTTAGAAAAATACCGCCGCATTCTGCGGCCAGGCGGCCTCGTGCATCTCAAGCACGATGACCCCGATTTTTTTCGTTTCACCCTGGACGTGATAGCTAACGAGCCCAAATGCCGACTGCTGTATGCTGACGACGATATCTATGCTAAGCCGCTGCCGTGGCCCGAGCTGGGCATTCGCACGCGCTACGAAAACATGCACTTGGCCGAGGGCAAACCCATCAAATACGCTCGCTTTCAGATACATTGAACGGGTCCTGGCCCAACCTTAGCGGTTGTTTCAGGCACACACCTTTTTTGCTTATGGCTTCTCCTCTTCGCGTTGGCATCACGGGCGGTATAGGCAGCGGCAAGACGACCCTCTGCCGGCTGTTCGCAGTGTTGGGCATCCCCATATACGACGCAGACTATTGGGCCAAATGGCTCATCGAACACGACGTTCGGGTACGCCAAGAGGTGGTCGGCCTTTTAGGGTCAGAGGCTTACCAGCCCGACGGCACCTACAACCGCCTTTATGTGGCTCGGCGCGTCTTTGCTGATGCGGCACTGTTGGCGGCACTCAACGCCATCGTGCATCCGGCCGTCGAACGCCACAGCTTTGCCTGGCACGAGCAACAGGCGAAGACAGGTTGTCCTTACACGCTTAAAGAGGCCGCTCTGCTCGTCGAAAGCGGCAGCTACCGATTTTTGGATGCGCTCATCGTCGTAACTGCTCCTGAAGCCATACGCTTGCGCCGTGTCATGGAGCGCGATGGTCTTTCGGAAGAGGCCGTGCGAGCGCGCTTACAACGCCAGGCCCCCGAAGCCGACAAGGTCGCCCTGGCCGACTTTGTGATCGTCAACGATGGCCAGCATGCCCTCATCCCTCAAGTGTGGCGCATCCATCGGGCGTTAGTCTGCCGCAGCCTTCACCAGCAAATGCCTCCTCGAAAATGAGAAAGGCATTTGCACAAAAAAGAGAAGGCGCATACCTTTGCCGCCCCTTTTGGCAGTCAACCTATTGGTAAGGTCATGAAAAAAGACATTCATCCGAAAAATTACCGCATCGTGGTGTTCAAAGATATTTCCACCGACGAGGCTTTCTTGGGCCGCTCGTGTGTGAACACCAAAGAAACCATCGTTTGGGAAGATGGGCAAGAATATCCGTTGGTGAAGATGGAAATTTCGGCCTACAGCCACCCGTTCTTTACCGGCAAGATGAAGTTCGTGGACACAGCGGGGCGCATTGACAAGTTCAACAAAAAATTTGCAAACACGAAGTTTGCTAAATAGATTTCAACCTCTGGGCTGCCTCCGCCCCATCGCCTTGCCTACCGAGGAGGCGAGCGCTTTTCCTGCTCGCCTCCTCGGTTCTTTTTACTTTTGCGCCGGACGAAATTTTCCGACGGCTCGATGCAAAACCTCATTCTGTTCGACTCTGATGCACGCAACCACTTACTGCCGCTAACTGCCACACGACCCATGGGCGAATTGCGGCTGGGCATCTTCACCATACGCGGCAAATGGGAACGCCACCTGAACGCCTCTGCCTCCTACATCACGCAAGAGTACTTGCAGGAGAAATACCCCATTCGCATCGAAAGCGAAAATTTGGTATTGAACGCCGGCATTTTGCCCAACGAGTTGCTGTGTCGCCGCATCGAAGAGTTGAGCTTCAGCGAGGCGCTCCTGCTCAACGGCGAACTGGTGGCGGCCCGCTTAGATGCATTCCAATTCGAGACCCTCATCGAAGACGAAGAGGTGCGCGAGCTAAACGGTATCGAGTTAGACCCCGATATCCCGGTAGTGAGCATTCAGCGCCTGTGGGAACTGACGCAGCAAAATGGCGCAGCCATAGAAGACGACTTTCGCTGGATCGCGCGCGATCGCGAGTCGGCACCCTTGCCCGAGTCGAACAGGCTAATTGGGCCGCCCGAGCGCCTATTCATCGAACCCGGCGCCTGCATTGAGGCTTGCACACTCAACACGTTGGAAGGGCCTATCTACATTGGCAAAAATGCTGAAGTGATGGAAGGCTGCTTGTTGCGCGGTCCTATCGCCATTGGCGAGGGCGCCCAGCTGAAAATGGGTGCCCGCATTTACGGCCCCACCACCATCGGCCCAGGCTGTAAGGTGGGCGGCGAGGTGAGCCGATCCATTTTAATGGGCTATTCCAACAAAGCGCATGAGGGTTTCTTAGGCGACTCCGTTATTGGCGAATGGTGCAACTTGGGGGCAGACACCAACACCTCGAATTTGAAAAACAACTACGGCGAAGTCAAACTGTGGGACTATGCCGAGGGGCGTTTCGTCAATACGGGCGCCCAAATGTGCGGCCTATTTATGGGTGACCACGCCAAGTGCGGTATCAACACCATGTTCAACACAGGCAGCGTCGTCGGCGTATTTGCCAATGTCTTTGGCTCGGGCTACCTGCGCAATTTCATTCCAGACTTCGCCTGGGGCAGCCCAGAAGCGGGTTTCCGCACTTACGACTTCGGCCAAGCATGCGAAACTGCTCAGCGCGTGCTGCAACGGCGCAACCAAACCCTAACAGACCTAGACAAAGGCATCCTTTACCACATCTACGAACAAACGGCTCCGCTGCGCACTTGGGAAAAATAGCACTTCCTCCTCAGGCGAAACGTTCCTCTCCGAAAGCATGGCAAACACCTCTGATAAATTTAATAAATACGAACAGCGCGGCGTATCGGCTTCCAAATCGGAAGTCCACGCGGCCATTCGTTCGCTGGATAGAGGGCTATACCCCAACGCCTTCTGCAAGGTGCTGCCCGATGTGGCCGGTGGCGACCCCGCCTATTGCAACCTGTTACACGCCGACACCGCCGGCACCAAAGCAGCCCTGGCCTACCTCTACTGGCGCGAAACCGGCGACCTATCGGTATGGGCGGGCATCGTTCAAGACGCTATCGTCATGAACTTAGACGACATGCTCTGCGTCGGCTGCACAGACAACGTCGTGCTGTCGAACACCATTGGGCGCAACCGCCGCCACATCCCCGGCGAAGTGCTTAGCGTGCTCATACAAGGAGCTGCCGACTTTGCTGAGGCTTTGCGCCCTTGGGGCGTTCACCTCCACTTAGCTGGCGGTGAAACAGCCGATGTGGGCGACCTGGTGCGCACCGTAGATGTGGGCTTTACCGCCTTTGCCCGTATACCGCGCCACAAAATCGTGGTCAATCGCATCCAGCCCGGCGATGTTGTCGTAGGGCTAGCCTCCTTCGGCCAAGCCGCTTACGAGCACCAATATAACAGCGGTATTGGCAGCAATGGCCTAACTGCAGCCCGCCACGACGTTTTGTGCAAGGAATACGCCGACCGATACCCGGAAAGCTATGACCCGGCTATGCCCATCGAACTGGTCTATAGTGGACACCATCGCCTAACAGATACCGTAGAAGTCGAAGGGTATTCTCTGACAGTAGGTCAATTGCTTCTCTCTCCTACGCGCACATACACCCCTGTGCTGCGCGCCTTCTTGGAGCGTTGCCACGAACACGTGCATGGCCTCATTCACTGCACCGGCGGAGGCCAGACAAAGGTGCTGAAATTCTTGCATCAGGTGCGCGTGATTAAAGACAACCTTTTCGAGCCGCCTACGGTGTTTCGCCTCATTCAGGCCAGCGGCCAAACAGACTGGGCTGAGATGTATCGAGTGTTCAATATGGGCCACCGCATGGAAGTTTACACCTCGCCAACCGGCGCACAACTCCTCTTGAGCATGGCTGCTGACTTTGGCATTGCTGCTCAAGTGGTGGGGCGCGTGGAGCCGCACGAAAGCGCTTGCGTTACTGTGCACAGCCCCTTTGGCGTCTTTGAATATGCCGAATAGACGGTGAAGCCAAACGATTGAAGCCAACCCTCATTGAAACATCCGTATTTTCAAAAAAATAACGGCCACAGCTGTTGGCCTTTTTAAAGGAAAGATGACTGCAAAAAAATTGTTGTACCTAATTGCCTTTGGAGGAATGTGGGCGGCATGCGGGACGCCGTATGAAAAGAGAATTCAGGCGTTAGAAAACCAGATTTCCTCTTCTGCCGACCCTAAAGTAGTAGCCGAGCTAATTGCTTTGTATCAGGAGGCGGTCAGCGCACACCCTGCTCGACACAACGACAACGCGCGCTACTTGACGCGAGCTGCGGAGCTGAAGTTCACCAACGAGCGCGACAACGTTGGCGCCGTGCGATTGGCCACAGCGGCCATCCGAGATCACGGCGTTGAGGCCGACGTAGCCGAAGCTGCCGGCTTGCTGGCGCGCGTGTGGCGGCTGTACAAAAACCGAGCAACGCCCGACCTGTCGCGCAACCCCGACGAGATCGACCTCATGCGCCTCACCCTGGAGCAAAACACGCGCTGGCTGGACTCTTGCCTACACCGCCTAGACCGCCAGCTGCTCTCTGCCAACGAACCCGACCGCGAGAAGGCGGAAAAATTCATCCACATCGCAGAAGGCTACGCTATCCTGCTAGAAAACCCAGACCCGACCAAAGCCGCTCAGCTCTACGCACAGGCCGCTGGGCTTGCCCGCTCCATCGGAGAACCCAACACAGCCCTGCGCTTATACTACTACGTGGCTGAAAACATGCCCCAGCAGCGCATCGCTCCGCTCGCTCTGTTTATGATGGGCATCGTCTACGAAGACGACCTCAAAGACCTAGACAACGCCAAACAAACCTACGAGGAATTCCTAAAGCGCTATCCGGATGATCCAGAATATGCCGACGATGTGCAAGCGGCGTTGAAAAACCTGGGCACGCCGCTGGAAGAACTCATTAAGCGCTTTGAGAAAAACAAAACGCAGTAGATCACTACCCTATGGAGCGTTCCGCGCTCTCTTTTGCTGAAAAATGGACGGCCCTGGCGCGCACCATAGGTCCATACAGTCGCCTACGCATAGCCCCCACTCCTTCTGGCTTCTTGCACCTCGGAAACGCCGTCAACTTTGTGCTCAATTGGCTAACCGCACGCCTACACCCGCAGGCGCGCCTGCTGGTGCGCATAGACGATTTAGACGCTGAGCGCAAACGCCCTGAGTACGTGCAAAACATCTTTGATACTCTCCGAAACTTGGGCTTAGATTGGGACGAAGGTCCGCGCTCGCCCGAAGATTTAGAGCGCCAGTGGGCACAGCATCTTCGCCTGCCGCTATATGAAAAACTGCTGCAAACGCTTCGCCAGCGCGGGCATCTGTTCGCCTGCGCTAAATCGCGCCGTGAACTGGCACCCTTCGGAGGCGATTACCCAGAAGCCTTCCGGCATCAGCCCTATGGGCTTGACGACGTCGACGTGGCCTGGCGCATCCGCACCCCACTGCCGCATCAACCCGAAATTATGCCTCCCGATTTTGTGGTGCGCCGCCGCGACGGCATTCCGGCCTACCAAACAGCATCCGTAGCCGACGATGTCTTCTTCGGCATCACGCACGTCATCCGAGGCCAAGACCTGTGGCCCTCTACCCGCGCTCAGCAGTACTTGGCCCAATGCGCCGGGTTAACGGCCTTTGAACGCATAGCTTTTCTGCACCATCCGCTGCTTACGGACGAGTGCGGAAGGAAACTGTCGAAGTCTGCCGGTGCTCCGCCGTTAAGCACAGGACCAGCCAACGGCACATCGCCTGCCGCAGTATTCGCCATCGTCGCTCGGTGGCTCGCGTTGGAAGGACCCGCCAAAAGCGCCGCCGACCTGCTAGCAGCAGCTCGACAAAAACTGCTGGCAACCGATGAGTAAGTATGGGGTAATGCCCAAGTGCCCTTCGACGTTTTCGCATATGGGGGCTACAACTTAGCGGATAACGCCGCACCTTTGTCTTGTAAAGAGGCGCAAAGGCCTGTTAGTCGAGAAAAAAACGGGCGCTAAGTTGCGAGCCGTCTGCCCCAGTCGAAGAAGCGGTAGCAGTTTGCACCCACGATCAGTCTTTTCAAACAAATCATAAGTTCACTGCCTCATTTTTTCCGACATCTTTATGAACCGCTCTGCTTTAGCGGGAGCTTTGGCTGCTGCCCTGCTGCTTGTTTTGGCTTGCACCCCCAAAACCGGGGAAAAAATCTCCACTGCACCGGTAAAGCCCGTTGTCCCACCGGCCCAATGGGATACGTTAGGAAAGCCTGTCCTCGGTGCTGAAGCCGATGAACCCGATACGAGCCTCACTCCTGATGAAGAAGACTGGCTGCGCCTTTTTGGCGGCGAAGACGGCGAAACCGATGCGGAAAAAGGCGCTGACGAGGAGCTGCCTCGCTACAACCCCTCGCATCCGCTCGTCTACGACCTCATCCACACGCGCTTAGCGCTTTCGTTCGACTGGGAAAAGCGGCGTGTCAGCGGCAAAGCTACCCTGACGCTATGCCCTTGGTTTTACGCCTCAGACCAATTGACGCTCGACGCCAAAAACTTCGACATCCACTACGTGGGCTTTGAAGGGAGAAAAGATACCCTTGCGTACACCTACGATAATGCGCAGTTAAACATTTCCTTAGGGCGCCTCTTTACGCGCAAAGACACTTTCCGCGTGGTCATCCACTACACCGCTAAGCCCGAAGAGCGCGAAGATTTCGGCGGCAGCGCAGCCATCACCTCCGACAAAGGGCTTTTTTTCATCAACGCCGACGGTAGCATTCCCAACAAGCCGCGTCAGATCTGGACGCAAGGCGAAACAGAGCACAACTCGCGTTGGTTCCCCACACTGGATAAGCCCAATCAGCGCTGCACACAGGAAATATTCCTGACGGTAGAAGACCGCTACCGAACCTTATCGAACGGCGTTTTGAAGTCGTCGAAGAAAAACCCCGACGGCACGCGCACCGACCACTGGGTCATGGACAAGCCGCACGCCCCTTATCTGTTCATGGTTGCTGTGGGCGAATATGCCGTAGTCAGAGACCGCTGGCGACAGATTCCAGTAGAGTACTACGTCGAGCCGAAGTACGAACCTTACGCTCGCGACATCTTCCCCTACACGCCTGAGATGCTGGAATTCTTCAGCCAAAAACTCGGCTATCCCTACCCTTGGCCTAAGTACGCTCAAGTAGTAGTGCGCGATTTCGTCAGCGGCGCGATGGAAAATACAACAGCGGTCGTCTTTGGCGATTTCGTCCAAAAGAGCCGGCGTTCGCTCATCGATCAGCGCCAAGAAAACGAGCGCATTGTGGCTCACGAGATGTTTCACCATTGGTTTGGCAATTTGGTAACGACTGAAAGCTGGGCAAACTTGACGCTCAACGAGGGCTTTGCCAACTATGCCGAATACTTGTGGTTTGAGCACAAGTATGGCCGCGAAGAGGCTGATTTTCACTTTTACAACGAGCGGCAAGCCTATTTAGGCTCGGCGCAGGACGGGGGGCATCCGCTCATCCACTTTGGCTATGAGAATGCGGAGGACATGTTCGATGCTCACTCCTACAACAAGGGCGGCGCCGTGCTTCACATGCTCCGCTATCAGGTAGGCGATGAAGCCTTCTGGGCTGCCCTCAACGAATACCTGACTCGACATGCCTATTCCTCCGTAGAGGTACACGACTTGCGCTTAGCTTTTGAAAAAGTTACGGGCCAGGATCTCAACTGGTTCTTCAACCAGTGGTTCCTCAGTGCTGGCCATCCTAAGCTCAACATCGAATACGGTTGGGACGACGAAGCACAACAAGCTACCGTGACCCTTACACAAACCCAGGAAGCCCAAGACGGCGTGCCCTACGTCTTCGACCTGCCGCTCCAAGTAGATATCTACGACTCGGCGGGCAAGCGCCCTACGCGGCACCAAATCCGCATGACCAAGCGCAGCCAAAGTTTCACTTTTGACCTGCCCCGACAGCCCGCCCTCATCAACGTAGATGCCGACAAAACCCTACTAGCCGAAAAAAACGACCAGCACACTCCGGAAGAATGGGCTTTTATGTATCGTAATGCTCCTCTCTGGCAAGATCGCTTCGAGGCGTTGCAGGGCCTTCAAACTTTTGAAGCACCGCTGTATGCTGGCCTCTTGCAAGAGGCCATGCGCGACCGCCATTGGGTGCTGCGCCTATACGCTCTCTTGCAAAGCGATATGGAAGACCCCAACGTAGCCTCTGTTGCCGCCCAAATGGCTGAGAGCGACCCCCATCCGCGCGTACGCGCTCAAGCCATCGAGGCTTTGGGCAATTTGGAAAATCCAGACTACAAAACCCTCTTTGAAAAAGGCCTCAGCCCCGACGCTTCAACTCAAGTCTTGAACGCATCGCTGTCAGCCCTATCCAAAGTGGATAGAGCCGCTGCTCTTCAGGCCGCACAAAACTATCAAGACGAAGAGGACGAAAACCTCGTTACCACCATTGCCGGCCTATATGCTGAAAGTGCCGACACGGCTCATGCGGATTGGTTCCTCAAAACAGCCCGCTGGATGGATAACGCCTCTACTTTTTCCTTTTTTGAGCACTACACCCGCTACCTCATTCAACTGAACAATCCGACCTTAACTCAACCTGCGGTGGAATTCTTCTACGCCACCGCCACTACCCCTGAAGCCAGCTTGTGGCGGCGCTTTTCTTCCACTCGCGCCATCCATGACCTGCACCAGCACCTGCGCACCAGCAACCAAACTACCGAAGCCGAGCGGCTGAGCCGCCTGCTGAAGAACATCCGCGAACAGGAAAAGGACGACTTGCTGAAGCTGTACTACAACATGTTCGACGAATAGAGCTTCGCCAAAAAAGGAAAAGCGACCAAAGGGGGATACAAACCCCGCGGTCGCTTTTCATCTCGGGTAGAACGAAGACGAACTAACAAATGCTGTCCCCCTCTTACCCGCGAGTCAGTGGCGTCAATGTTGCCTCTACGTGTACGGCAATCTCTTTGGCGATGTTATCGCGCACGACACTGGGAATGCTGATGTTGTAATCGGCACAGGCCACTTTGAAGTCCGACACGACATTTAACTTCCCGCCCGAAACAGTGATCTTGCCCGGCACCTCGATGTCGCGTTCGACACCGTGAATGGTCATTTTGCCTTTAGCCAGCACGTTGTAGCTGCCGTCTTTGCTCAAATTGATGTCTTTGACATTGACGATCTCACCTTTGAAGACGGCGTTGGGGTATTTATTCGACTCCATGTAGTTTTCATTGAAGTGCTCTTGCATCAGTTTCTTTTCAAAAATAAAATTCTTAATGAGCACTTTCCATTCCATGCGCCCACTTTCGGCATCGAGCACAGCGGAGCCGCTTTTATTGATGGCCTCGATTTTCTCCAGCGGAGTTTCGGAGAGGAAGGAGATGCGCGCATCGCGCGTCATGAACTTTTGAGCATAGGCCGCATTCAGTAGCAAGAAGGCAACCGACAAAGTCAGGCTAACTTTTTTCATACCTTTTTTGAATGGTGAAGGTGGATAAATGCTTTTGGTGAGTGAAAAACGCTCCACAGGAGGCTAGGGTACGCAATTGGCGTTAATGTTTGCCCAACGCGGCTATTCCACCAAAGCGCAGCGCGCGAGCAAGACATCGAAGTTTAACCCTGCGCATTCGCCTTTGAGGGTGAGTCGTTCGCCCGGCTCGAAGGAGGTACGCTGGTGCTTGGTGTTGGGGTCGAATTCGCATAAGACGCCGAAGTCCTTACCGGTGTCTAATACCACTTTAATGGTGCCGTCGGGCAGGGTGCTAACTTCGCGCACTTGCCCTTCAACGGCCACTATTTTGCCCAAGTAGCGGGCATTGGCGGCGGCCTCATCGGCCTCGAAAGCCTCATATAGCGCTGCAGCCGAGAGGGTCATCTCCGCCTTCTGGCTGGCCATGCTGGGCATCTTTTGGTTGTAAAAATACAGACCTACGGCACCGCCAACGGCAGCCAGCAGGAGAGCGAATAAGAGCATGCGTTTTTTCATCGCTGATAGGGTTGAGGTGAAAGAATGCTTTAGTTGTTAGGAGCACCAGCGCGCACCCAAGCTTCGATGCGAGCGCGGTCGCAGGCGGCCATCAGCCCGCTGGGCGGCATGGGGTTGGAGACATTGTTGATACGACCAACCAGCTTGCCGTTCTTCGCGAATTGCGCCAGCTGCGCATGATCGCCCATAGGAATGCCTGAGTATTGCGCCGAACCGGGCACGTGGCACCGCGCGCATTGGGCGTCGAAGATGGCCTTCACCTCGACGCTGTAGCGCACGCCAACCGTATCGCAATTGGCTGGCGCAGTGCCGTAGAGCTCTTCCTCGCTGTCGTAGTAGCAGGCCGAAGGGGCTAGTGCTAAGAGTGCCCAAAGGAAAAGACAGGAAAGGGTAGTTTGAAGGACACGCATAATGGGCAAAGTATTGAAAGTGATTTTTTTGAGAAAGTATTGTCTAAACTTTACCAAGGTCATTCTACCAGACTGGGAGGCAGAAGGAGAAATACTTACGTAAACCTTTCTTCAAAATCTATATCTCGGCTAATTTAAAACGGCGAACTAACGCAGGATGGCTCTGTTTAAATATGGGCTTTGGGTGCCTATCGCTTTAACTTATCTCGTTTCCAAACTCAATAGATGCAAAACCACAACTGGCAAATTTGGTTCCGCCGCATCGGAGTGGCGGGTTTCCTGTTTTTCCTTGTTAAGGGCTTAGTCTGGCTCGCCATCTTTTTAGGCTTGTCTAGAGCCGCCTGTAGTTAGGTAGCTTTTTTCAAGGCAAAGAGAGCACCTCAGACAGCAGACTTGCGAATGGGATGGGCTTTTTTTGCAACACTATCGGCCTATCGAATAGCCAAAAATGCCAAAGGGGGTAGGCTGCCTAACGAAAGATAAGCCTCTCAGCCGGTCCGTTATCTGCTGAGAGGCTTATCTTTCTTGTATAGGGCAAATTAATTTTGCTTACTGGGGTATGGTGCCGCCAAAGGTAGAATTCCAGGGAAACGCCTGACCGAAAGGCTTGGAGCTGGTTTTTCCGCCCTCTACCTTGAGCATCTCATCCTTGTCAAGTACTTGCATGTTTTCTTGTACCTTATCCAGCTGACTTTTAGACTCAGGCTGCCGCTCTTTGGGTGTCTGGTTGTTTGACTTTTTATTAAAAAAGGAAAGCATAGTCTTGCTCAATTTTTTTGTGCTCCAAAGGTAAATGTTTTTTTGCACTCATCAAGAATTCGGTCGGTTTTTTTAAGGAACGGTCGAAACGAGTAAGCAATCGGCATTTAATAGGAGAACTTTGTACAAAAATCCTGCCGAAACTTTGGCCAAGAGCGAACCCTTCTGCGATGGTGGTGTTAAAGTATCGAGGCTAATAATTGAGATTGACTTTAAACAGAACTGTCGTTTGCATAGCTTTGCCGCCGAATCATGAGCGTTTATTCCATCCGCGATCTGGAGCGCCTTACAGGCATCAAAGCCCATACCATTCGGATGTGGGAGAAGCGATACCGACTTATTTTACCCGCCCGAACGGATACAAACATTCGTTATTATACTGATGAAAACCTTCGTTTGCTCTTCAACATAGCGCTGCTCAATCGCTCGGGGTACAAGATCAGTAAGTTAGCAAAGATGCCGCCGGAAGAGATTAGCGCGCGTGCTGCTGAATTTACGCGGCGTACGGAGACTACTGACACGCGCATTGAAGCACTGACGCTGGCGATGCTTGATCTGGATGAAGCGGCTTTCGAGCGCATTTTCCTGAGCTATCAGTGGGAGCATGGCTTTGAGCCTGTGATGTTAGATGTGATTTATCCTTTTTTAAATCGCTTAAACGAATTGTGGCTGACGCGTAGCATTTCGCTGGCTCATGAAAAATTTGTTACTCAGCTCATTCGCCGAAAGTTGATGGTAGCCATTGATAGCGAGATGCTGAAGCCAGAGGCAGATGCTAAGCGATTTTTGTTGTATTTGCCGGAAGATGAACGGCAGGAGCTCACCCTGCTTTTCCTTTTCTACTTGTTGCGCCGTCGGGGGTTTCGGGTGCTCTATTTAGGTTCGGGGGTGTCGTTGAGCGATTTACAAGAGGCCTCTCAGAGTTTCAGACCAGATTGTGTTTACACCATTTTGAACAATCCTATTCCGCGCCAGTCCATTCAGCAATACCTCGAGAAAGCGTCTGAGTTATTAGGTAATGCTTCTTTCTGGGTATCGGGGATGCAGGTTTTTGTCAACAACCTAGATATTCCGCCCAATGTTCGGCGTCTTAATGGCTTGGCGGAGACGCTTCAGCTGATGGAGGAGTGGAAAAGCTAGAAGACTTAATCGATTCGAGTAGCTGTTTTGAGGCGCAAAAGCATTTCGAGGTAATGTTCCGGCAGGCCGAAGTCGGCCTTAAGGTCCCTGACATGCTGGAGTGCAGCGTTTCGGTAATTGTCGGGTAAGGCTGCAGAGACAGCTGTGATGAGCAGGTTTTTAGCCGTATGCTCGGTAGAGACGAACTCGATGACGCTGGTTTTATATCCATGGGCTTCTAAGAGTAGGGCGCGAATGCCGTCGGTGAGGATTTCGGCCTGGCGTTCTTTTAGGATGCCGTGGCGTAGTACGGGAGCCAATTCGTTTTGGGGGTGCATGTGTTGGCGCACGTGTTTGTGGCAGCAGGGGGCGGCCAATAGGATACGCGCTTGGGCTTGGATGCCGACCGCTAAGGCCAAATCGGTGGCCGTGTCGCAAGCGTGTAAGGCGATGAGCATGTCAAGGTGCTGAGGGCGATAGTCGGCAATGTCTTGAGCGAGGAAGTGCAGCCCGGTAAAGCCTGCCTTTTGGGCAGTGCTCTGGCAGAAATCTACTAAATTTTGGCGTCGCTCAACGCCGACGAGGGTTGGGGCCAACCCTAAGCGAAAGACCAGAAAGTCGTAAAGGGCAAACGTAAGGTATCCCTTTCCGCTTCCCATATCGGCGATGTGCGCATGGGTCGGCAATGGATGTGCGCGCAACAAGCTTTCGACGACTTCTAAATACTTATTGATTTGTTTCCATTTGTCCTGGGCGCTAGGCAATACTTGGCCTTGCCGGTTGGTGATGCCCAATTCGCATAGCCACGGAGCTGAGGGGTCGAGCAAGCGCTTTTTCTCTCGGTCGTGGCTCAAACTGGGCAGTTGTGCGTGGCTAGGAGGTTTTGTTTGCCAAAGAGGCTTAGCTCCTACTCTAAGCGACAGGCTGTAGTCTTGTTCCGTGCTGAATAGGTCGGCATTTTGAAATTGGACGCCGAGTAGGCCTCTTAGCTGGTCTCCTGCTTCCTCTACGGTGAAGTTCTTGACTTCGTCGCGAGTAGCAAAGCGATAAGTAAAAGCAATACGCACTCCTCTTTTGAGCTGGACAGGGCGCAAGTAAATGTTTTTTAATTCGGCCGGCGCAGCTGCCAAAGGGCAGCTAAGGGTGCATTTGATAAATACCCCGCGTTCACAGGTTTCTCGAAAGACGGCTAAGAGAGATTCAAGCATAGCGAACGTGGGGCGTCTTGTACGGGAGCATTAGCGAGAGGTAGCCCCACGGCCTTTGAGCATCGCTCGATTGCGCAGTTCTTCTTCTACTTGCAAGAGGACATACATCAGTTCGCCTCGGCTTTCGTATTTCCATTTCAACCACCAAGTACCCGCTAAAACGCCTAAAATGGCAAGTCCCGAAAAGATATAGCACACAGCTGCTCCCATCTTCCACCCTATCATTAGGCAACCTACCCCGCCGAGGAACCAACCCGCTGTGGCAAAGCCCAAGGCCATGAGCATCTTCTTTACGCGATCGAAGTGGTCTAAACGCCGCCGAATTTCCTCGCGTAAATCCAGTAAATGGGCGTTGCTGAAATATTCTGGTCCTACGTCTTTCAATAGTCCGAAGTCGTCGTTCGCCTCTCGCTCGAGGCGCTCTAAAGACGACTCATTGTAGCGACGAAGTAACATATGCCTAACTGGTTGATAAATACAGAGAGATCAGAGGCTAAACGGCGCGCGTGTCTATTTGTTGGATGTTTAGGCAAAGATAGAAACAATATTCAGTAAGCGCCTGAATAACTCGACAAAGACT
>CALHAM010000047.1 GCA_937934275.1 uncultured Saprospiraceae bacterium
TTCTCATTCCTCTCGCTTTGGGGGCAGCTTCAACAGAGAAAGCGATGGTAAATGAGCCTTATATAGACCGCTTTTGAGCATGCCTTCGGGAAGGAATGAGCCTTGGACGTCCTCGGCAGGCGCTTTTGGTAGCTCCTGCGCTTACTTTTTCCCACAATTCTCCACGAGAATAATCCGTTGATAAACAGTCTTTTAAAGTTTCTTTACCTAAAGGACTTTTCTTTCTCGGCAAAAAAAATGAAAAAAAAGTGGTAGAAAGTGGGAAAATTATCATTATGTTTGTGGCGTAAAGCGCGGGCCGTCATCGGCTTTTTCCCTCTTTCTCCTCCACTACTATCATGAAATTGTTAGGCGAATATCCCGTATCCATTGACAACAAGGGGCGTATGCGTTTGCCTACGGCCCTATTGCGGCAATTGGGGGAGCCTATGAGAGAAGAAGGCGGCTACGAGTTTGTGGTCAACCGCGGTTTTGAAGGCGCGCTAACCCTGTATCCAAAGGCGGTGTGGGAAGTCATCTCAGCGCGAGTGAACCGACTCAATCGCTTTAACGAGCGCAACCGGAAGTTGATCCGCTTTTTCTATTCGGGTGCAACGCCACTCACCACCGACAGTGCAGACCGCATTTTGTTGCCAAAGTTGCTCATGGAGTACGCGGGGCTGACGGATGAGGCGATTTTGCTGTCTATCCGGGACTATATTGAGATTTGGTCGCCAGAGCGCTACAACGCTCTGCTAAACGAAAGCACAGACGACATCACCGACTTAGCCAACGATGTTTTGGGTGGTGGCGAAGAAGGCGTTGGCGAAGAAGACATTCTCTTACCTTAAGAAACCCATGGGCATGTATCACGTACCGGCACTGATGACGGAGGCCATGGCGGCCCTGCAAATTCACCCACAGGGCGTTTACGTGGATGCTACTTTTGGGGGGGGCGGCCACGCGCGCGCCATTTTGGCACAGATCGGAGAGGGTGGCCGCCTTTTTGCCTTCGACCAAGACGAGCAAGCCGAAGCCAATGCCCAACAGATGCCCTTTGCCGCGCATGCGGGTTTTCGATTTATTCGGGCCAATTTTCGCTATTTAAAGCGCCACCTTCGCGCTTGGGGCGTACAGCCGGGCGAAGTGCACGGTATTTTGGCCGACCTCGGGGTGAGCAGCCATCAGATCGATACGGCGGAGCGAGGCTTTAGTTTTCGCTTCGACGGACCGCTGGACATGCGCATGAACCCGGGCGAAGAGCGCACGGCTGCGGATTGGCTCAACGAAAGCACCGAAGCCCAGCTGCAAGACCTCTTCAGCCGTTACGGCGAGGTGCGCAACGCCCGCACGCTGGCGCGCATCTGCGTAAAACTGCGCCAGAGCGCGCCTTTCCGGACGACCCATGATTTAGTGTATGCGTGCGACCAGGCCCTCCGAGGCCTCAAAGGCATCGACCGCACGCGCTATTTGGCGCAGGTTTTTCAGGCCTTGCGCATTGCCGTCAACGACGAAATGGGCGCCTTGGAGGACTTCCTGCGCGAAGCCACGGAGATGCTCCGGCCAGGAGGGCGTTTGGTGGTCATCAGCTACCACTCTCTCGAAGACCGCTTGGTGAAAAACTGGCTCAAAGCGGGTAACGCCGAGGGCAAGCCCGAAAGCGATTTTTACGGAAACCTATACCGGCCTTTCCGATTCGTTGCGCGAAAACCCGTAGAGCCAACCGAGTCCGAAATTCAACAGAACCCCCGCGCTCGAAGCGCTAAGATGCGAATAGGCGAAAAATGAGAAACAAACAGCGAAATACGTGCCCCTTAGCAGGGTATGGTCAGAAGGCTTCGCTCGGCAAAAGCGGCTGCGGCGAGCCTTTGCACGAAGGCATTCTTTTTCTGTTTTGAGATATGGCTAAGAAATTTTTTCCCGCTTTTAACATCAGCCAGCGCAGCACCGAATGGGTATTTGCCAATTTTCGGTATGTGTTGTTCCTCTTGGGTTTGCTGCTCATCTACATTGCTAATGCGCACTACGCAGAGCAAAACGTGCGCGATATTCAGCTGCTCCAACGCGAGATCAAAGAGTTGAAGTGGGAGTACACTTCCCTTGTTGGCGACAGGATGTATCGCTCCATGCAGTCGCAAGTAGCCCTATCGGTAGCGCCCTTGGGGCTGGTGTTGCCGCCCGAAGGGCCTAAGGTTATCGAAGTAAAATAACCCAAATCCTTTGCGCCGTGCCATGCTAAACATCAAAAACGAAGTGCTCATCCGGCTGTATCTCGTCGCCTTTGGGGTGATGGGGTTGAGCACTCTCATTGGCTGGCGGCTGCACAACTTAGCAATAGTACAAGCCGACCGGTGGCGCAGTAAAGGCGACACGCTATTTCTTAAGATGGTGGAAGTGGCTCCTGAGCGAGGTAATATTTTGGCTGCTGACGGCAGCTTATTGGCCACCTCTTTGCCGTATTTCGATCTCTACTTCGACCCTAAAGCCGAAGGTCTGACGGACAAAATTTTCTATGAGAATGTGGACAGTTTAGCCTGGATGCTGTCCACGTACATTGACCAACAGTACACCCCTGGGGCTTATAAGGACTGGCTGATCAAGCTGCGCAAAGCCGACGAAAAGACACCGGGCATTCGATATGTGCCCATTGCCAAACGACTGAATTACAGCCAAATGATGCAAGCCAAATCGTTTCCGATGTTTCGCTTAGGGCGGCATAAGGGCGGTCTTGTGGTGGAACAAACCTACAACCGCCAACGCCCCTTCAAACTCTTGGCCCAACGCACCATCGGCTACGTACGCGGGGGAGATATTTTGCCTGTAGGGTTGGAGGGCAGTTTCAATTCGGTGTTAGGCGGTGAGCCGGGTCGGCGCCTGATGTTGCGCGTGCCGGGCGATTTGTACATTCCAGTAAATGACTTAGCGGAAATCGAGCCGCGCCCAGGCGATGATGTCGTTACGACCATAGATATAAATATCCAAGATGTGACCGAGAATGCCCTGCTGAAGGCCCTGCGCGAGCACGATGCCGACCACGGCTGCGCCGTAGTAATGGAGGTGAAGACGGGCGCCATTCGGGCCATTGCCAACCTGGGCCGAACGCCGGAAGGCAACTGGTGGGAAACGTTTAACTATGCCATTGGCGAGCGCGTCGAACCCGGTTCGGTATTCAAGTTGGCGTCGTTCATGGCCCTTATGGAAGACGGGCACATCGATGATTTTGACCAAAAAATTCCGGTTTACGGCGGGCGGGTCAAGTTTTACAAAGACGAATTAGCCGATGCTATAGCGCACGGGTTAGACTCCATGACGGTGAGGCAAGTCTTCGCCCAGTCGTCGAATGTGGGCACGGCGACGATGGTTCAGCGCTTTTACGGCGATACACGTCGCGCTTCAGCCTTTGTGGCTCGCTTGCAACAATTTGGCTTGCACCAGCCCACGGGTATCGAGATTGGGGGCGAGGAGCCTCCCTACCTCAAAACACCGGACGATGCT
>CALHAM010000048.1 GCA_937934275.1 uncultured Saprospiraceae bacterium
AATGGCCTTGACGGCGCCAGAGAAAACGAACCACACACCGCAGAAGTATTGAAGGAAGCTGATTAGCACACTATGTGTGCGTCGCAGGCGGTGGGTTATTCCGGTGAGAACGGCGGCAACAAGCGCAAAAGCGAGGATGAGCGTGCTCAGGGATGTCATGTTACTATAAGATGGTTTTGCATAAAAAAACGCCGCAAAGGAAGGCAATTTTCGCTATTAGATGTCTTCAGCACCTTGGTAAAGGTGCCGTAGGGGTGCGGGTTTCTTCTAAGCGGATGAGGGCAAAGGCGGCGTAGTTGAGGATGTCGCGGTAGTTGGCCTCCAGTCCTTCGGAAGCGAGCGTTTGGCCGGCATTGTCTTCGATTTGTTTGATGCGCAGGATCTTTTGCAGGATTAGGTCGGTCATGCTGCTGAGGCGCATAAGCCTCCAGGCTTCGGCATAGTCGTGGTTTTTGGCGCGCAATAAGCGCAGATTTTTCTCGATGTGGTGGTCGTATCGCTGAGCCGCCTCTTGTTCGCCCATCTCTAAGGGAGCATCGGGAGGGAGTTCCAATTGAATGAGCGCCAGCACGCAGTAGTTTAGGATGCCCATATATTCGCTTTCTATGCTGTCGCTCACTTGTTGGTGTCCTTTTTCCTCAATGTTGCGGATGCGCAGGGCTTTGATGTAAATTTGGTCGGTGATGCTCGGTGGCCGCAAGATGCGCCAAGCCGTGCCGTAGTCCTGCATTTTTTGCAGGAATACGATGCGGCATCGCTCGACTACGGCGCGAAATTGTTGTTCAGTATCCATCTTGGGTACGGCAATAACGGTGTTAGCGTTGACGCTCGAGCAAAGATACAGAGGAAGCCTTGAATCGGCGGCGAGGGGCGGTAGGGTGGGGCGCGTGTTGGCAGCCGACTTTTGCGGCGAGTGCCTCATAAAGCAATGCTTTGTGGGGCTTCTGCCGTTGGAGTATTCGGTTCGGATGGTATACCTTTACTCTACACGCGCCTGAAAAGTGCCATCGGCCATTTGAGTTTCTATGACATCGCCGGGTTGCGCATCTTGTGTGGAGGTCAGCACACGGCCGTTTTTGCGCGTAAGGCTAAAGCCGCGCCGTAGGGCGGCATCGGGGTGCAGGGCGTTGTAGAGCGTTTCGGCTCGGCTGAGGGCATTGTGGGCGCGGCGCAGGGTTTGATGGGCGAGTGTGGGCACACTTTGCTCGAGGTAGGTGAGTTGTTGGAGGATGCTGCGCAGGTGTGTTTGAGCGCTCCATCGGGTGGCGGTTTCCCAATGCGTTAGCCGTAGATGTTGCTGGCGTAGATGCTGTTGGGCATATTTACGCAGTAATTCAGCTTGCTTAAGTAGAGCATTTTCAAAAAAGAGGTTGTGCTGGATGAGGAAGTCAGCCACAGCGGTGGGTGTTTTCAGGGCGGCGTAGGCCACGCGGTCAAGCACGGTCTCGTCGGTTTCGTGGCCGATGCCGGTAAGTAGCGGTATAGGCAATTGGGCAGCAGCTCGACAGACGTTTGGCGCATCGAAGCCGCTCAAGTCGAGCCGGGCGCCTCCTCCGCGCAGTACTACGGCGCAGTCGAACGCTCGACTTTGCTGGCTGATTTGCTGAAGTGCTTGCAGGAATTCCGCCTCCAAATTTTCGCCTTGGACAGCGCTGGAAAACAGGTGCAGTTGAAAAGCAAAGCCAAACGGATTTTGCCGCAGATGCTCGTGAAAATCTTGCAGCCCGGCAGCGCCTTCAGAAGAAATAACGGCAATGCGCTGCAGGACGTGTGGCAGCGGTAGCGACCGATTGTGCTCCAGCAAGCCTTCTGCTTGCAATTGTTTGAGCGTTTGGCGGCGCTGTAGTTCAAGCCGTCCAATGGTGTAGGCGGGGTCGGCATCAAGCACCGTGAGTTTGAGGCCATAGCGCTCGTGAAAGTCTGCACGCACTTGCAAACGCACCTCCTGGCCTTCGCGCAGGGCCTCATTGAGGGCTTGGCCCAATTGAAGGCGCAACTGGCGGTATTGGCGTTGCCAAAGAACGGCGGCTGCCTGCGCAGCAATGGTTCCTGCTTCGCCTTCTCCTTTCTGCACTAAATCTAAGAATACGTGCCCACGCGCTTCGCTAACCTGGGCTATTTCTGCCGTTATCCAGAGAGGCTCCGGAAAGTTGAGCGCTATGGCATACCGGATTTGGGTGTTTAGGTCGAGCAGGCTGTAAGTCGTCATGGCGAGTAAAGCAGTCAGAGCGAAGGGCGTACGGCAACAATGCGGAGAATGGTCAGGCTTTAGTCTTTGGCTAATGGCTCTCCTTGATGCGTAGGCGATATTTGCCGCGAGGCTCCAGAAAAAACAGCGTGGACAAAAATGGCAGCAGATGCGGCGTAGCCGTCGGTAGAGGAGTGCACGGCGCTTGCCCTTCCTTTCTTCGACTTTCCCTCAACTTATCGCCCTCCGCGTGCGTGTTGGAGCACCGGTTTAGGCAGCAGCGGTTTGCGTTGGCCGTTGGCGTACAGGATGTAGGGTTCATCGTTCTCGATGATGAGGGTGTGTAGGTTGCCCGAGCGCAGGTGCTCTTCGTGCAACACATCTACGCACAAGAGCCGACCTCCATAGAAAGCCGACACCTCAGGCATGAGCGTATGGCCCACCACCATGCGCTCGGCGCCCGCAAAGGCAAGGACATTTTCCAGCTCTACAGGCGATATTTTACCGCGAGCCGCCGCCCGATACCACAATAGGCCATTTTCGCGATGAAAGACATGAAGCGCTGTGGGGTCAGTGATGTGTTCAAAAGGTACGCCTAAGTAGCGGTGAGCAGCGTTGTTGAGCGCCTCAAACGATACGCCCGAGGCAGCTACAGCAGGGCTAATGCCGCCGTGACAGAATACGTACTTGCCAATGCGCAAGATGACGTTTTTTGTGCGCAGCCAGCGGCCCAATTCGCTGTGCTCGTCGTACCAGCGGGCATAACTCTCACCGTACAGGCGCGCATTCTCGGTGTATTTGTTGCGCACGTAGCGGTGGTCGTTGCATAGATTCATCGCTTCGTGATTGCCCAGTAGATAGTGCACACCACCGCCGGCGCGCTCAGCTTCCTCTTCTAACTTATAAATGAGCCAGAGCACTTCCGTAACACTTAGCCCACGGTCAAAAAAATCACCTAAAAAGACTACGTGCCCTTGGCCAAACGTCCATCGGAACTGGACATCGATAGCCCCAGCGGCCAGCAACAAGCTTTTAAGGGCCTCAAAGTTGCCCTCGATGTCAGAGATGACTAAAATGCGCTCAGCCTCAGGGTAGTAGCATGAGGTCAATTGTAGCCTTTTTTTTAGCCGGAATTGGAAGGCATCACCAGTTTGAGGTACGGTACAGGTAAGCACGACTTCATCGCCGAGAGCATAGCGGCGCTCGCGAACGCGAGGGGTCGGCGCGCCGTCATGGCGTTCGACGCTCTTGACCACTATATCGGCTGCGCGATAAAATACATGCGGCCCATCGAAGTCTGCTGTTGAGTTGTCGCTCATGAGCGGCTGTGCAAACGAGGGCAGCCATCCGCTCATCCATAGAAGTATTCCTATCGTTTGACGCATGAAGAAGAGCAGCAGTTAGTAAAAGGCATGTGAAAAACAAAGGTAATGGCTTTGCTGGGTAGGCTGGCGGTTAAAAATGAAGAAGACGCACTGGCATCCTGTTAAGTCCTCTACTTTTGCCGCTTTAAACATCGGACTGGCCACTCATAACGTCGGGCGGCTTCTGGTGTTTTAATTCTTCAACTAAGAAAGTGGCAAAAGGGTGCTTAATGACCTAAAGATTAGGGGCTTTGAGCCTGAGTTTGTCGAGGCAAAGCAGCTGAATTTTGGGCGTGTTTGAGGGGCGGGCGCCCTCTTCGTGAGGAAAGCGAAAAAATGAAATACTATGGAAAAAGACTTTCTCCGAAAGCTTGGCCTGAAGGCCAAAAATGCGGGTACTTGGACTGGGCTGAACGACCTAAAAGGCAGCGCTCGCAGCCTGCAGAGCCACTCTCCTGTGGATGGCGCGCTCATTGGTTCGGTGACCGTTACTACGCCGGAACAGTACGAGCAGGTCATCGCTGCGGCGCAGGAGGCTTTTCGGCATTGGCGCGAGGTGCCGGCTCCGAAGCGCGGCGAGGTAGTGCGCCAATTTGGCGATATTCTGCGCCAGTATAAAGACGCTCTGGGTCGCTTGGTTTCTTACGAAATGGGTAAGAGTTTGCAGGAAGGTTGGGGTGAAGTCCAGGAAATGATTGACATCTGCGATTTTGCCGTCGGGCTGTCGCGTCAGTTGTACGGCCTAACGATGCACAGCGAGCGCCCGCGCCACCGCATGTATGAGCAGTGGCATCCCCTGGGGCCGGTGGGCATCATTACGGCGTTCAATTTTCCAGTGGCGGTTTGGTCGTGGAATGCTTGCATCGCCTGGGTTTGCGGCGATGTGTGTATTTGGAAGCCCTCAGAAAAGACGCCCTTATGTGCTATTGCCTGTCAGCACCTGTTCCAAAAGGTGCTTAAGGCCAACCACCTGCCCGAAGGCATCTCTTGCATCATCAATGGCGATTACCGCGTGGGCGAGTTTCTGACCAAGGACTACCGCGTGCCGCTCATTAGCGCTACAGGCAGCACACGTATGGGGCGTGTGGTGGGCCGCACCGTAGCCGACCGCTTAGGGCGCAGCTTGTTGGAACTGGGTGGTAACAATGCCATCATCGTTACGCCCTCTGCCGACCTGAAGGTGGTGCTCATCGGCACTGTCTTCGGGGCAGTGGGCACGGCCGGCCAGCGTTGCACCACAACGCGTCGCCTCATTGTGCACGAGAGCATCTACGACATTGTTAAGGAGCGCTTAGCGAAGGCCTACGCCCAATTGCGCATCGGTAATCCGCTCGACCCGAGCAACCACGTCGGCCCACTCATTGACCGGCAGGCCGTGGAGAATTACCTAAAAGCCTTAGAGGAAATTCGCCGAGCAGGTGGCCGGATGGTTGTCGAAGGCGGCGTGCTTTCTGGCCCAGGTTACGAAAGCGGCTGCTACGTAAGGCCCTGCATCGCCGAAGTGGAAAACCACTGGGATATCGTACAGCAAGAGACTTTTGCTCCTATTCTGTACCTCATTAAGTATCGCACCTTAGAGGAGGCTATTGGCCTACAAAACGGCGTCCCGCAAGGGCTATCGTCAGCCATTATGACCAACGACCTGCGCGAGGCAGAGACTTTCCTGTCCGCTGCCGGTTCCGATTGTGGCATTGCCAATGTCAACATCGGCACCTCCGGTGCCGAAATCGGCGGCGCCTTTGGCGGTGAAAAGGAAACTGGCGGCGGGCGAGAGTCTGGCTCCGACGCCTGGAAAGCCTATATGCGTCGCCAAACGAACACCATCAATTATTCCGATGCAGTGCCGCTGGCCCAGGGAATTAAGTTTGACCTCTAAGGCTGGCGAGCGCTAGCGATACCGCTTACAACATTGGCCACAGCGGCTTTTCCGCTTAGCTATGACGGGAGTTGATGTTTTGCTCGAGAAAAAAGCGGCCGTTTTTGTCTAATTATGGCATTTCAAAAAGATTTTTTCCAGCAATACTCATCTAGCGCGTATAGCTTTGCCGGCCGCGTCTCAGATCGATTATCTTAAACTTAATTTTTTACGACATCATGAAACAATGCTCGACCCTTTGCCTCTTACTCGCGCTACTGATGAGTATTGAGGTGCTCCCGGCACAAACGCCCTTTTGGACGCAAGACTTCGCCGGCGGCTTCCCAGCCGGCTGGACCACTACCGATGCTTCTAACCAGAACGTACTTTGGACGTGGTGTGATAACCCTGGAAAAGGGCAGATGGGGGGCTGTCCGCCCATTTTCAACGACCCCCTCAACCAACAAGAGCCTTTTAAGGCCTCTACGGCTACCAATGGCTTTATGACCTTAGACTCAGATAAGCCAGGTGGTTTGCCCGCCAACCACATCTCACGCCTCACTTCGGCCCCCATCAACTGTTCGGGCCGCTCTCAAGTGTTTGTAACTTTTGAAACGCACATTGGCGTGTACGAGGTGTCTGCAGAAACGGGAGCCATCTTGCGCGTCAGCACAAACGGCTCAACGTGGACGAGCTTCACTATTTTTCCAGGCCTAACCACTCAGGTGCGCTGGTCGGATAACCCCACCATCCCTGTAATTGACATTTCCTCGGTGGCGGCTAATCAGCCTAATGTTATTCTTCAGTGGCAGTGGACGGGCAATTGGGAGTACTTTTGGAACTTAGACGACGTCAAACTATACGATCAGAACCCGACGCCCGCCCATAATTTGGCTATCGGCAACTTCTTCTATCCGGCTTCCAGCTTTGCTCAACCGGTCTCGCAAATCATTACCGATACCTTTAGCTTTGGAGCCAACCTGTCGAACCTGGGCCGACTGACGCAAACAAACATCGTTCTGCGCGCTTCCGTACTGACGGAGACAGACGAGGAAATCTGGGCCGATAGCATAACTATCCCTTCCCTCAACAATACCGTCAGAGATTCTTTCTTCGAACTGCCCAACCGCTTTGTGCCCGATCAGCTGCCTGTCGGCATTTACAAAATCCGTTACAACGTGCGGGCCGACTCCACCGACTTAGTGCCCGGCAACAATACTAAAGGAAGTCCTTTCCTGGTGACCAATGCGATCTTTTCCAAAGAAGTACTCCCTGAACAGGCATATCGCCCGGGCAATCTTCCGCAGGAGTGGTATGTGGCCAACCTCTACACGATGAGTCCACTCAGTCAGGACAAATATAAGGCGGTATTGGCCCAATTTACCTTCGCCACCAACCAGGACCAGCTGCCCATTAAGGATGTAGAGGCTTCTATTTACTTGCTGCGCGTCAAAGATAACGTCAACTTCAATGCCCCTGGCGGTTTCGACGACGCTTCTTTTCTTTCTCCTGACTTGGATTGGGTAGGGGTAGCAGCCTACTCTGCTCCAGATACTATGGTGGGAGGGCTAATGCAAGAAGTGGAGTTGCTCGACCTCAACACCAGCCTGGTTGGCGTTGACCTCGACAAGGGAGCGCGCTACCTTTTGGCCGTAGGTTATGCCGCTCCGAGCAATGCAACCTTCCACGCCTTTAACGACGACGTGAGCTATTTCTTCCCCTCTACTTTTATCTTTACGGACAGATGGTACACCGGTGGCTTTGGCCCTGACGTCAATGCGGTCATTCGCATGGTCATTGCTTTGGTAAGTACTACCGATGAAAAACCACTGGCCGACAACACCCTGCGCATTATGCCCAACCCGGTCGTCAATGTGCTTAACCTGGTTGTTGAGTTGGAGCAGCCCACCGATGCTACCATCACCATCGCCGACATGAGTGGGCGCGTCATCTGGATGCAAGACTATCCGGCCATGACCTCTCAGCGCCTTTCCTATCCGCTGCCCAACCTGTCGGCCGGTGCTTATTTGGCGCGTATCGCTACGCCTAACGGTACGTTAACAAAGAAATTCGTCGTTCAAAAGTAATCCTACATCCGCTATTTTAGGCTGATTTTAACCGAACAGAGGCGTCGTCTATCCGATGACGCCTCTGTTCTTTTTAAGAAAAGACGGCCGTCGTACCTTGCCGGCGGCTTCTCAACAAGTAAGACAAACAGACTTCAAACCTATGCTAACAGACATCGAAATCGCCCAACGGGCAAAGCCCAAGCGTATTATTGCTCTCTCCGCCGAAACGCTCGGTCTTCCTGAGGATGCTCTTGAACCCTACGGACATTTTAAGGCCAAAGTCTCTCTCGATTACCTCAATGCTTTACCGGAGCGTCCCAACAGCAAACTCATTTTAGTGACTGCCCTTAGCCCTACGCCGGCGGGCGAGGGTAAGACCACCACTACTGTCGGCTTAGGCGACGCTTTGAGCCGCTTAGGTAAAAAAACACTCATCTGCTTGCGCGAACCCAGCCTTGGCCCTGTGTTCGGCATGAAGGGCGGCGCAGCAGGTGGGGGCTATGCCCAGGTGGTTCCGATGGAAGACATCAACCTGCATTTTACAGGTGATTTTAGCGCTATCGCTCTGGCCAACAACCTGTTGGCAGCGATGCTGGACAACCACATCCACCAGGGCAACGCTCTAAACATAGATGTTCGCCGCATCCAATGGAAGCGCGTGGTGGACATGAACGACCGCGCTCTCCGCAATATCGTCATCGGTCTGGGAGGCCACGCCAATGGTTTTCCGCGCCAAGACGGCTTCGATATCGTAGTGGCCTCTGAGGTCATGGCCATCTTTTGTTTGGCTACTTCACTTAGCGATCTGAAAGAACGCCTAGCCAACATCATCGTCGGCTACACGACCGACCGCAAACCTGTGCGCGCTCGCGACCTGAACGCTCACGGCGCCATGGCGGTATTGCTTAAAGATGCGATAAAGCCCAATTTGGTCCAAACCCTGGAGCACACGCCGGCTTTCGTACACGGCGGACCTTTTGCTAACATCGCCCACGGCTGCAACTCCGTCATTGCCACGCGCAGTGCCCTCAAACTGGCCGACTACGTCGTTACCGAGGCCGGTTTTGGCGCTGACCTAGGAGCGGAAAAATTTCTGGACATCAAATGCCGAAAAGCCGGGTTGACCCCCCATGCCGTAGTCGTCGTGGCCACCTTGCGCGCCCTCAAATACCATGGCGGTGCCGACTTGAAAGAACTCTCGCGCGAAAACTTAGAGGCTCTGGCCAAAGGCGTGGTCAACTTGGAACGCCACGTGCGCAACCTGCGCGAACACTTCGGCCTACCTTGCATAGTGGCTATTAATCACTTCACTTTCGACACAGAGGCCGAAATTCGCCTGCTTCAAGAACAAATGGCTCCACACGGTGTGCCTGTCGTCGTGTCTAAACACTGGGCCGAAGGCGGCAAAGGAGCCGAAAATCTCGCTCGTGCAGTGATCGAAACCGTAGATCGCGGTGAAGCCAACTTCCGACTGCTCTACCCGGACAACCTCTCGCTGTGGGAAAAGATGCGCACAATCGCTACTAAAATTTACGGTGCCGCAGACATCACTGCAGACGAAACGGTCAAGCGCCAACTGCGCAAGTGGGAAGAAGAAGGCTTTGGCCACCTGCCGGTGTGCGTGGCTAAAACGCAGTACTCCTTCTCTACCGACCCCAAAAAGTTGGGTGCGCCCAATGGCCACGTGGTCAATATTCGCGAAGTGCGCTTAAGCGCTGGCGCTGGCTTTGTCGTCATGATTTGCGGCGACATCATGACCATGCCCGGATTGCCTAAAGTGCCATCGGCCGAAAAGATCGATGTGGACGAAAACGGCGTGGTCAGCGGGTTGTTTTGACTAAAAATGGCTGATGGTGGCGAGGCTCATCTATTTTCGATGATTTTGGCCTCTTGCTACCCACTCCCTTGGGCCATCAAACAAAAGCGGCTGCTCCCTCAAAAGTGGAGCAGCCGCTCAAGGGTTTGGAGTAGTCCCGAGTGGAATCGAACCACTATCTGAAGCTCCGGAGGCTTCCGTTCTATCCATTGAACTACGGGACCGACGTTAAAAAGTGCCCACAAAGGTAGAGCAAAAGCCGTTGTTCAGAGCGTTTTGGGTTAGTTTTGAGAAAAATTTTGACGGATGCGCCGGAGGTGTTCGTCTATCCAGGCTCGGGCGGTGGCAACGGCTTCTTCGGCGTTGGCGGCCCGGATAGGTGGGCCGAAGTGGACAACAGCATCGTTGTAGCGTTTGCCGAAGCAGCGCACGAAGTGGGGAAGGAAGGTGTCGTCGCCGACCCAATAGGCGTCAGCGTCGCGGTAGTCTAAAGCAACGGGGATGATGGGGACGCCTTCTTCGATAGCGGTTTTAAAGGCTCCTGGGCGGAAGTCGCGCGTTTGCGCATCGGTATGGGTAGTGCCTTCGGGGAAAAGGATGACAGGATACCCTTCGCAGAGTTTGGCGGCGATGGCGGCTAAGGCATTTTTACGGCTTTGCGTGTTTTCGCGCTGGACCAAGAGCACACCCGTCTGCCGGACGGCGCGCCCGACGAGCGGCCAGTGAGCCACTTCGGCCTTAGACAGCGGGAAGCCCAGCACTTCGGTGCTGATGAGGGCTGGGTCAATGTAGGAGCGGTGGTTGCTAACCACCAAGCAAGCTCCTGTAGGTGGCTGCCCTTGCGTGCGCAAGCGCACGCCAAGCACAGGCAGCAGGTAGCGCCGCGTCCAGTGTTGGCGCAGGCGCAGCGCCCAAGAAATATCTTCTCCGTAGCGCCAAAAGTGGAATTGCACTCGTGCGATGAGTGCAAGGGCAAATCCGATGAAATAGAGCAGGCGAAAAGCTGCGCGCAGCAATTGCATAAAGCCCCGTTTTTTGAAGTCTTCGACTTTACGCCAATAGTTGTGCCGCTAATTTGCGCGCCTCTTGATGGGGGCTTTTCCACCACTGTGCCGAGAACGTCGGTATGCTTTCGATGCCTTTGCGCGCAAAATAGCGCTTAACTTGTTCCTCCCACTCGTAGGAAGGCATCTCAGTAGGCGCAAAGACGCCGTCGTAGAGCAGCAGCCGACGGCGCTGGCCATTGTCGGCCACGGTGGGCACCACAACACTTTCCACCACGGCGTTTCGGCGCAGTTGGCCAGGCATGAAGTAGGGTTGCAAGGCAATTTCTACCTCTTGAGCAAACAAAGAAATCTCGTGAGCAGCTTCGGGGTATTCCAACAGCTCGCGCATGTGGCTGAGCTGTTCTTCGGCTGCCCGATAATTGCCCTGCTGAATCAGCGCGCCAAACGTCACTAAGTGCGACAGCACACAGGTGCCGCGGAAGTTCTTGTTCGCTGCCAATGCGGTGTGAAGCCCAGCAGGGATGGAGTGCGCAATGTAAATGCGCTGTGTGGCCCGCGTCATAAGTACGTGCAGTTGGTTGAAGCCCAATTGGGTGTTCCAAAAGTGCAGGTGTTGCGTCAGCGTGCCTTGGGCATCGACGAGGCCATGCACCAAAGAGACCAGCAGCACGTCTACGTGTTGGCCCTGTAATTCGGCGAATTGGTAAACCCCCAGCCCATTGAGGTGGAGTTGTTGAATCTTTTCGTAGCCGGGCAGTTTTCTTTGTCGAATTTTGAGCAGCTGGCTAGCGATGAGGTCGCGTTGTTCGACGGTGGCGCAAGCAATGCCTACCACCGGGTAGGTCTTGGCTGGCGTTTGTTCGATGAGGTTGAGCCAGTCCAATATTTGGCGCGCTTCAGCCTCGTTGGTGCCGGTTTGTTCGTCGTAGCGTCCTTCGACGTTGCTCACTACAGTCACATCGCGCGCTGAAAGCCCTGAAGGCAGGCGCTTAAAGGGTGTTCCGAAGGCGATTTGGTTGAAGCGTAGCCATTCCTCTGGAGTGTTTTGGTGTTGGTACTCGAGCGAATACGTGCGGCTGCCCAGCGATTTGCAGTATTCCAGTAAGTCGTCTTCAGCAGAGGGCGTCATGTCTTGCTTGGCGTCGCCGAAGACGATTAAGCTACTGCCCAAACCAAAAAGGTGGTAGCATTCCTGCTTGGGGATATTGTGGGCTTCGTCTACGAGCACCACGTCGTATTTCATGTTGGAAGCCTGGACGACGTCTAAAGCCACGGGCGGTGTTACTAAAAGGACAGGCAAGGTTTCGGACAGCGGGATGAGGTGTTTTTCAAAGAGTTCTTCGGGTTTTCGCTGGAGCGACAGGGTCCGATTGTTTTTTCCAAACCAAGTTTTGTAGGCTTCTGGGTCGGCAGTGCGCAGTTGTTTGAGGGCAGCCGTTTTCCGGGCATGCCACAGGGCGCGTATTTGAGCGGGCAATACTTGGCTGAGTGCTTCGTGGTCGGCGTGGTAAGTGCGCAGGGCCTCTTCTTGCCACAGTAAGCCTGGGTGATAATGCTTTTGCAGAAAGTGATGCAGGTACCAGCTGTCGAAGGCAGCAGCCCAGTTGCGAGGCTTGATTTTGCACAGCGCTCTGACGACCTGTTGTTCAGGCAGGGAGAGGCGCAGCCAGTGGCGTTGCCAGATGTAGAAGTCCGGAAAATCGCGCAAGTAAAACTGGGTTTCTTCCAGACGCTCGATGAGGCTTTCTAAGAAGGCTTGGCGTTTGGGGATGGTCAGCATTTCGTGTTTGAACGACTCCTGGTAGAGACCAGATTGGTTGAACTCCACCAGGAATTCGTCTAGGGCGGCTTCTAGTTCGCTGACAGCTTCGCGGAAATCTATGGCTGGATGCACGCTGCGCGCGTTGAGCCGTCGGACGTCGTCGCGCACTAATGAGGGGAGGCTGCGCAGCCAGTTGGTGAGCATTTTTTCGAAGGCGCGCGTTTGCTCAGCGATACGGGGGATTTCTCCCACGTCTATGTTGGCCGGAAAGTCGAATTCAAAGTATTTCCGGTTTTGGTGGGTTTGGCGCAGCAGTTCGTAATCGGCGCTAATTTTCTCTTTGGCCTCCACAATTTGTTTGTAGCGCTCGGAGAAAACGCCGTAGAGTTTTTCAGCAGTAGAAAGTTGCTTTTCGAACTCTGGCCCGAAGCGCTGTATGCCGTCTTCTAAGGCTTCCTGGATGCGTCGAACGATGTTGGACAGTTCCGAGTAGTGTTGCTCATAGTGTTCGGTGAGGAGTTCAGTGTATTCATTCGTTTTGGCAATATAGCGGTGGTGCAGCGTCGTGGCTTTAGAGAGCAATTGCCGGACTTGGGCTTCCGTCCAGGCCAAGCCGTCGTCGCTGGAGCGCTCCAGAAAGATGTCGTGTTTGAGTTGGCTCAGAGGGTGCTGGAGGGTGGGAAACCGTCGGAAGAGCGGCTCGCTGTCGAAAATGGCGGCTTTGATGCCTTCATATTCTTCGGGAGTAAAAGCGAAGTCGGTGGGGTTGAGTTGAGAGAGTAAGAGTTCCTTGCCTTCGGTCCGATTGGCCTGCATGAAAAGGCCGACTACATCGGTAAAGTGATGTTTGCCTAAGATGGGGCGATGCAGTTCTTCCCAAGCGCCGTTCAATTGGCGCAGAGCGCGCAGTGCTCGATTGAGCAGGGGGGGAAACTCTTGGAGTGCGGGAGCATCTTTAGGTTTACTTTCGGCGGCAGCACGCAACATGTCAGCCAGCATGAGCCGATCGTTGTCGGTGTCGCGAACAACGAACGATAGGTCTCCGATATCTCGGTCAAGTAAGAACTTTTGAGCACGGCGCAGCGCGTTGACACTTTTGGAAACGACCAAGCACTTTTTCCCATTGGCCAAGGCATTGGCCACGATGGCTGCCAGCACGTAAGTTTTCCCGGTGCCCGAAGCACCTTCCACCACCGTGAGGGTGTTGCGCTGTGCAGCGTGCAGAACGCGGCGTTGCGAGGGGTCTAAGGGCAATAAGGTAAAGGGATGCTGCCAGTTTAGGCCGTTTTCTCGCTCGAGGTGAATTTTGGGTTCGTCCGAAAATATAGTACGAGGCAGTGTAGGAAAGATGCCGGCGACGGCAGACCAGCGCAGCTGACCTTCTGCTTGCACGCGCGCGAGTTCGGCTGCGGTAGGCGCTGGCTGGATGCTCAGCGTTAGGCCCTCCTCTGTCAGCACCAATTGTTGGTGTATCGTATCTGCAAAAGCCGACAGCGCAGCGGCGCCGATGTAACTGCTTTCCGCCAAGGCTCGTGCGCGTTGAGTAAAATGCGTGCCGTGCAGATGGTCTATGAGGTGAAAAAGCGGGTAATTAGGCAAGATGCGGTGCATCTCGGTGCGCTGCACCAGCCACCGGTCGGGGTGCTGGGCGTGTGGCTCCAACTGAATTTGCCATATAAATAGCGGCGCGCTTAGGGCCTGATCGCCAGCCAGAGTGATGACTAAAGGATAACCTACGCCCAAGTTGCGCGTGCCAAATACTTTCTCTCGGTTGCGCGCTTCAAAATAAAAGTGGTTGAACCAGACCGATGAGGGATGTACGGCCTCTACCTCTACTTCAAATTGGGAGCGCTCCGTCAGCGCTCGAATGAGGCGGACGGCAAAATCGTCGTTGTTGAGCGCAAAGAGGTCTACTCGATCTAAAGAGTGGGGCAGGGTCTTCATCCAAAGCAGCGCTTCGGCGCTGTAAGCCAGGGCTGCAGGTTGTTTTTCCTCTGAGGGCGTAAGTGTGCTTTTTTCCGGCATGCACTTCGTTCAATTTAAATATTCAGCGATATAAGAGGCAAGAGGCAAAGATAACCGGGCTAAAAAATACTGGCGTTTAGTTTTTTTTCTAACGGACGCCCTACCTTTGCCTCGCGCTGGGCGACCAGCTCCTGCAAAACTCCCCCAGGGCGGAAACGCAGCAAGGGTAATGCGGTTGAGCGGTGTGTCTGGCGCATTTTTCATTTTTGAGGTTGAAACGACCTCTCTTCTCACTCACTCAATCCGGCTCACTCCATGCTTTTCTTTTTGGACACTGCCAATCTAGACCAGATACGCCAAGCCGCCGATATGGGTATTCTCGACGGTGTAACAACGAATCCTTCCTTAATGGCCAAGGAAGGTATCACGGGCGAGCAAAACATTCTTAAACACTACCGCACCATTTGCGAGCTGGTGGGCGAAGACTGCGACGTTAGCGCCGAGGTCATTGCCACGGATTTCAGAGGTATGGTGGAGGAGGGCAAACGGCTGGCCGATTTGCACAAAAACATCGTCGTTAAGGTGCCTATGATCCGCGACGGGATCAAGGCTATTGCCTACTTTGCAGAGGCGGACATTCGGACCAATTGCACGCTCGTCTTTTCGGCAGGTCAGGCTCTGTTGGCAGCTCGGGCGGGTGCCACATACGTGTCGCCGTTCATTGGGCGCATCGACGACATCGGTTGGGACGGCACGCAGCTCATCCAAGAGATCGCCGAGGTGTACTCGACTACGGGCTTCGACACGGCTATTCTGGCGGCTAGCATTCGCAGCCCTTTACACATCTTGCAAGCCGCCAAGGCGGGTGCGGATGCGGTTACCTGCCCGCTAAGTGCTCTGCTGGGTTTGCTCAATCACCCGCTGACGGATATCGGGTTGGCCAAATTTTTGGCCGACCATCAAAAGGCTAATGGCTAGACTATCGTTGCCGCTTGCGAACCATGAGGACGTAGACAGGCAAGTGGTCGCTATAGCCGTTTAAGAAGATATCGCCCACAAACGTGCGGAGGGGGTAGCCGCGAAAAGCGCCCTCCTCTTGGAACATCCAAGGCTCTCGGAACACGACGGCGCGCAACAGTTGCCACCCTCCGGCTTGCTTCCAAACCAAGCCCTTCGATACGATAATTTGGTCGAATAGGTTCCAACTATCGCGATAGGCTAAGGTTCCATTGCCGCTTTGGTAGAGGGCATACATGGGGTTGTAGAGGTCGCCGGGCTTCATGCTCTCGGTGCTTTTGGCTGCTCGCAAGACCTTAGTCAGACTGGCGTTGTTAGGGTCGTCGTTGAGATCGCCCATGACGATGATCTTAGCCAATTCATTTTGCCTCAGCAAGCTATCCGCTATGTTCCGGCATACTTGGGCTGCTGCAGCACGCATCCAAGCCGAGCCGGTTTCCCCTCCCCGGCGGGAGGGCCAGTGGCATACCATGACGTGTAAGGTGTCGCCTTGAAAAATTCCGGTTACGTATAACACGTCGCGCGTCGGATCGAGTCTGCCGGTTTTAGGGTCTCTCAGTTCGACGGGAACCGCCCTTGAACCTAAAAGGCGAAAGTACTTAGGCTGATACAGCAGTGCGACATCGATACCTCGCTCGTCAGGCGAGTCATAGTGAACAATCTGGTAGTTGCGGTTTTTCAGTACTGGTTGTGCGACCAAGTCTTCCAAAACAGCGCGATTTTCCACTTCTGCCACCCCCAGCAGGGCCACGCCGTCGGGCGTTACTTCTGTGGCTAACAAGCTAATGACTTTGGCCATATTGGCCTGCTTCGACCAGTACTTCTCGCTGTTCCAAGCCAAACGCCCTTGCGGCAAGAAATCCGCATCGTTTGTATTCGAACTGGGTATAGTATCGAAAAGGTTTTCTAAGTTGTAAAAGCCGATGGCTGCCACATCGTACTCTGCCTTTTGAGAAAAAGACAGCTCTACAAAAGCAAGGGCAATACTCAACAGGAGTGTTTTTTTCATAAAGAAGCCTATTCAGAACAGCGACAAAAATAGAGGCTTCCAAGAGGTTTCTCGCTTAATTTATACGTGGCCACAGCTCCTGGGAGAAGTGAGGTCAGTCCTTGTAAGGGTCGTACACATCCGCTGGAGCCATAGCTACGCCGATAGGGCGCAGGCGATGCACAATTTCAATGGTGCCGGCGTGTTGTTCGAGCACTTCTGCCAAAGGTTTGTAACATTCAGGTGCTTCGTCGGGAGCGCCGCCGCGCAGCACTATGCCGCGCTGTTTCATTAGCTTTTTGACATTCCCCCAGCGCACGCTGCCTTCGGACAGTTGTTGTAAACGGCCATTTTTCCAGCGGCGCTTGCCAGCGGCCTGCGTGCGACTAATGACGCGCCCGGCACCGTGAACGGTGGAGTACAGGCCTCGACGGCTCAGCGCGCTGTCTACACCGCGAATGATGACCGATATGTCGGCCATATTAGCGCCAATGAAGCCGTATTGCCCGGGAAACGCAGGGGTGGCACCTTTGCGCACGACGTAGTACTTTTGACCAAAGTGCTCCTCTATCCACAGGAAGTTGTGGTGGTTGTGCACTTCGAAAACGGCTGTGGTGCCCAGAATCTCAAGCACTTTCTGTACGACAAGGTCGCGCCCAGCGTAGGCGTATTCACCCGCTAGTTGGATGGCGGCTAGGTAATCTTGTCCCAGCGCACTGCGCGCGTCAAAGAGGATGGGTGGAGCGTGCATGCCGCCTTCAGGCACGTGCTCGTCGAAGCGTTTACCCTTGGACAGAGCGATGAAGCCGGTAGTGGTTTTGTGCCCAAAACCGCGCGAGCCAAAGTGTACCCCTACCCAAAGCCAACCTTCCTCGTCTTCAAAAAGGTCGATAAAGTGATTGCCCGCACCCACAGTGCCCAGCTGTTCGGCGGCGAGTTTCAGCAGGGCGCGTTGAGGCTTGAAGGGCGCATGAGCGATGCGATCGAGCACAGGATGGTCTACGGGTTTGGGGTTGGGCCGCCCAATGCCAAAACCAATCTGCCGGAAAATCTCGTCCATCACCTTTTCTACCTCCACATCGGCCGCTCGCAGGCGCGTTTGGCAGGCCTTATTGCCGCAGGCGATGTCGAAGCCTACGCCCGAAAGACTAATCTGGTCGCGATAGGCCACTACGCCGCCAATGGGATGCCCATAACCGACGTGAGCATCCGCTGTGAGTACAGCCCGATCATCGGGCGTCGTTAGGCAGCGCTCTAACTGCTGAATGGCCGCCGGATCTATCAGATCGGCCCCAAAGATAGTGTAGGACATATCAAGGCTTATTTTTGGCCTGAGCGCAGATGTTATTATTTAACACAGAAGCTCGGAGGAAACTGGAAGGAAGAGTATACATTTGCGTCTGACTAAATAAAAATCTTAAGCAAAGTGTCATTACTATGAAAAATTATGCAAAGTTACCCTTGTTTCTCTTGCTACTGCTCTTTGCAGGAGTGAACCTCTCTGCTCAAGTTGGCCTAGGCCTTCGGGGCGGCTTGAACTTTGCCAATTGGTCGCTCAACGACGTGGCGAAGGAAGAATTTGCCTTTGATGCCAAGTCTGCCAACTCCTTGCTTTTGGGTGCTTTGGTGGAGATTCGCCTGAGCAACAATTTAGCCATTCAGCCGGAGGTGAATTACATTCAAAAGGGCACTAAGATAGATGAAACCATCCTGGGTGCGGCAGTGAAAGGGCGTTACACCATCAACTACTTGGAAGTTCCATTGCTGTTGAAGGTAGGGACAGGTTTTGGCATAGGGCGTTTTGACGTTCTTTTAGGGCCGAGTTTTGGCTACGGGCTGAACGGTAAGTACAAAATCACCGCGAGTATTGGCGGTGTTGAAGACACAACAGAGGAAGATCTCGACTTTGAGAAAGACGAAATTAGCCGTACGGACCTGGGCGCCCAGGTTGGAGGCTCCTTAGGTTTCAATTTAGGGTCTTCAGCGCGTCTTTTTGTTGATGGCCGCTATTTGTTGGGCTTTACTAATTTGGATAAGCACGAGCATGGTGCTGGCGAGGAGCCATCGGTTAAAAACCGCGGCATTGCGCTGACGGCAGGACTCATCTTTGGCTTCTAAAGGCCTGGGTCTAATCCACCGGTTGTGCATTCGGGGCGATTCCTTTTTAGGGGAGTCGCTCCGAATGTTTTTTAAGGCTCTTCGCTTTCGCGTCGCTCGCGTTCCCAATCGACATTTGCCACTACGAGAAGGATGAAGCCTGCCATAACCATGAGGAGTTTGGCTACGAAGGAGAACAGACGGCCGGGCTTTTCTAAGAACTGAAGAAATACCCACTGGGCGCCCACCAATTGCAGGGCTAAGGCAGTGATGCCCGACACCACGAGGAATAGACCTAAAAAAATCCAAAGAGTTTTGTATTTTGCTATCATCAGGTGCAAAGATGTGCTACTCGTCGTTCATGAGTAGCAGTCACTAATGTGCAGTGCATAACTTTGGCCTGTCTATTTTGTTCAAAAAGGCCTCAACTAGCGGGAGCCGTCACTGCTTATTCCTTCTTTTCTCTTTTTTCCCATGCCTCTGGCTTCTACTCAAGTACAGCTGATTGAATGCCCGCGCGATGCCATGCAGGGCCTACCATCCTTCATTGACACCGATGTTAAGGCGACTTATATCAACCAGCTGTTGCGTGTAGGATTCCATACCCTGGATTTTGGCTCGTTTGTCAGCCCCAAAGCAATGCCTCAAATGCGCGATACCGCTGAGGTACTGCTTAAACTGGACTTGGATAACACTTCAACGCGCCTTTTGGCCATTGTGGCCAATGAGCGAGGGGCTACTGAGGCTTGTCAATATCCACAGATTTCGTATTTAGGTTATCCGTTCAGCATTAGCGAAACATTTCAATTGCGCAACACTAACGCCACAATCGCAGAGAGTGTTGAGCGAACGAAAGCTATTCAATCTCTGTGTGAAAAACACAACAAAGAGCTGGTTATCTATATTTCCATGGGTTTCGGCAATCCCTACGGCGACCCTTGGAATGTAGAAATCGTGCAAAAGTGGATCAGTCAGTTGATTCTCTTGGGTATTCGCATTTTCTCTCTTTCCGATACTATAGGATGCTCCACGCCAGAGAATATTACCTATCTGTTTAGCAACCTCATTCCGGCTTATCCCAACATTACCTTTGGTGCACACTTGCATACCCAGCCGCACAATTGGCGCGAAAAGATTGAAGCCGCCTGGGAAAGCGGTTGCCGTCGCTTCGACAGCGCTATGCGCGGCTTCGGGGGGTGTCCTATGGCTAAGAATGAGCTTACGGGTAATGTGGCAACTGAGAACCTCCTGTTTTTCTTTGACGAAATGGGGGTGGAGTTGAACCTCAATCGCCGCGCCTTTGGCAAAAGCATGGCCATGGCCTTAGAAATTTTTCCGCATTAGGCCCTCACAAAAAGGCTTTCCGAACAGCTGAAAAAGCCGAAGGCGCGTTACCGTCGAGCTGAGCGATAACGCGCCTTTTTATAAAATACGAGGGGATTGGGTTTACATGCCGAAGGCGTAATAGTGGGTGCCGGGTTGGTCTGGATAGATGCCCTCCAGCATCACTCCGCCTTTGCGGCCTTGCAGGGCGCGGACAAACGTATCCACATCGGTAACGGGCTTGCCGTCTAAATGCGTGATGATGAAGCCTTCGCGCATGCTGGTATTGCGGCGAATTTTACCTTCTTCGATGGATTTGACGCGCAGGCCTCCAGCAATATCGAGACTCTGAGCTGTTTTTTTATCGATGGCTTCCACCTCTATACCCAATACGCCGAGCACATCCGTGCCGCTATCGCCGTTTTTGAGAGCAGTGATCCTGTCCTTACCGCTGCGCGTGGTTAGGCGAACATCGTAGGTTTTGACGGCACCTTTGCGATTGACTTTGACCTTAACTACGTCGCCCGGGCGGTGGCGGGCGATGATTTCTTGCAGCGAAGAGGAATTGGTTATAGGCACGTCATTGATGCTGACGATGACATCGCCGGGTTTGATGCCCGCTGCTCCGGCAGCGCTGTTTTCCAATAAACTATCTACGTAGGCACCTTGTGTGAGGTCGAGGCCTTTTTCACGGGCTAAATTGCCGTCGACGTTGCGGATCATGACTCCCAACACGCCGCGTTGCACGCTGCCGTATTGGATGAGGTCTTCCACTACCTTGCTCACGATGTTGGAGGGCACAGCAAAACCATAGCCCGCGTACGAGCCGGTGTTGGAGGCGATGGCGGTATTAATGCCAATGAGGCCTCCTTCGAGGTTGACCAAAGCGCCGCCACTGTTGCCGGGGTTGATGGCGGCATCGGTCTGGATGAAGCTCTCTACGGCGAATTTTTCGCGCAAAATATTGATGTTTCGAGCTTTAGCACTTACAATGCCCGCCGTTACAGTACTGGTCAAATTGAACGGATTACCCACGGCCATGACCCATTCGCCTACGCGAACAGCATCGGAATTAGCAAAGGGAATGGTAGGCAAATTCTTTTCTTTGATTTGGAGAACGGCTAAATCCGTAGTCGGGTCTGTACCTACGACAGTAGCTTTATAGGTGCGGTTGTCGTGCAGCGTAACCTCGATATCGTCAGCTTTAGCAATGACGTGGTTGTTGGTTACGATATATCCGTCGGCACTAATGATGACACCGCTGCCCGTACCTACAGAGGGTTGCCAATCGGGCATGCGAAAAAAGCGATCGAATGGGCTGCCGAAAAAGTCTTCCAGCGGGTCGCGTTGTTCGCGATTGTTGCGCCTGGTAGCGGTGGACTTGACGTGCACCACTGCTTGCATGGCCGTCTCGGCAATGCGCGTAAAGTCTAGCAAGATAGGTTCGCCGTTCTCGCCCAAGGTATAAACCGCGCTGCGGGCTGGAGTACCGCTGATGTGTTCAATTTTTAGGGTAGGGGCCGATGGCAGCAGGACATAATGGTATACGCCTACTACCAGTGAGGAAACAGCAAGGGCTATCACCGCAGCATAGGCCAATGTCTTTTTCATATCAGAACACTGTTTTTTGAGCTGAAAAAAATCTGAACAAAATTCTTAAACGCTGTTGGCTCGTCGATCGTTTGCTCTTCCGACTAATATCGGTGTTTCTCTGCCTAAACGCCTTGTATGGTCCATGTAGTTTTTTCGCCTCTTAGCAGAGGTTTTTTTGAGCAGAAAGAGCGCTCTGCAACTCAGGGCCACAGAGCGCTCTTCTCTACAACGCTTCCGGTGTCTTTAAGCGACCGCCCAAAGCCGTCTATACCTTATTGTATCGCAATTTGACGGGCGGGCAACGCCTTCACTTCTTCGCGCTTAGGGATGCGGATGCTCAGCACACCGTTGTCGTACTTCGCTTTGATTTGGTCGTAGTCCACAGCGCTCTTCGGCAGGTGGAAGCTGCGTTGGAACGATTGGTAGCTAAACTCCCGACGGGTGTAGCGCTCGCCTTCTTTTTCTTCATTCTCGGTCTCGCGCTCAGCAGAGATGGTCAAGACCTCATTCTCCAGGTTGATTTTGAAGTCTTCCTTCGTCATGCCCGGAGCTGCCATCTCCACCGTAAAGCCGTCGCCGTCTTCTTTGATGTTAACGGCCGGGAGCGTTCCACCTACTACCGGCATGCGAGTATTCATCCAGTCGAATATGTCGCGCGTAAAAGAGTCGTCGAACAAGCGCGGCAATGCAGGAAACAGCGAAGAATTGCTTCTAACCAGCGACATAGTTACCTCCTTATTTTTTTAATGTGTTTTGTTGTGAAAATGTGCTTAGAAACACCTTCTCTTGAACAAGCCTCGTACCAGTATACCAGAGCAGCCACTTTTACAGTATTACAGGAAGGGCTTGTGTCATTTTGGCGCTCTTGGGTGTGGTTGACCGACAAAATGTCGGGTTTTGGATTGAGCAGTGCCTTGCTTAGCAAAGCGCGCTCCGATTTTTCAGAGGAGCTGGTTGTTGTATTGGAGGTTTTTTTGGGTAGGCCATGCTCTTGTTCTTCTTTCAGTCTCTGTGTTTTTTTAGCTTTTTTCCCTTCCTCTTGCGCGTACCTTTGCCGCATGAATACGACAAAGCGCACCCTTAAGATTAGCAATACTTTAAGTGGGAAAAAGGAAATCTTCAGCCCGTTGCACGAAGGTTTTGTAGGGATGTATGTCTGTGGGCCGACTGTTTACAGCCATGTCCATTTAGGTAATTGCCGCACTTTCACCAGTTTCGATATCATATATCGCTATTTACTTCATTTAGGCTATCGCGTTCGCTACGTTCGCAACATTACAGATGTCGGGCATTTGACCGATGATGGTGAGGATCGCATGGCTCGCGGAGCGCGTATCAACCAGATTGAGCCGATGGAGGTGGCGCAGAAGTACACGTTAGATTTTCACGAGATGATGCGTACCCTCAACAATTTACCGCCTAATATAGAGCCGCGTGCGACGGGACATATCTTAGAGCAAATCGAGATGGTGCAGCGGATTTTAGAGCGCGGCTATGCGTACGAACGCAACGGCTCCGTCTATTTCAATTTACGTCAATTTTCGCGGGATTATCCGGGTGTTTATGGTCAGGTTTCGGGTCGCATTATGGAAGACCTCATTGCTGAGAGTCGCGATGATTTGAAGAGTCAAGACGAAAAAGACCACCCGGCCGATTTTGCGCTGTGGATGAAGGCGCGTCCGGGCGATTTGATGGTGTGGAATAGCCCTTGGTCGGTGGGTTTTCCGGGGTGGCATTTGGAATGCTCAGCCATGAGTACCAAATACTTAGGTCAAACGTTCGACATTCACGGTGGGGGTGTTGATTTGAAGTTTCCGCACCACGAGAACGAGGTAGCTCAAAACCATGGAGCTTGTGGATGCTCGCCTGCGCGCTACTGGATACACACCAACATGCTGCAGCTCAATGGAGCGAAGATGAGCAAATCAGAAGGTAATTATATCACTCCTGAGCAGTTGTTTAGTGGCGACAGTCCGCTGCTGAGCAAGGCTTACTCTCCGATGGTGTTGCGTTATTACTTTCTGCAAGCGCATTACGCCAGCGTGCTCGACATGACCGACGACGGGCTGTTGGCTGCCGAAAAAGCTTATCGCAAGATGATGGAGGTCAACAAACTCCTCCAAAGCCTACCTGCCGATACCACCGTTTACGATGGCTCCGAAAGTGCACACGACCGCGCTATTCTGCGCCACATCGAGGCAGCTTACGAAGGCATGGACGACGACTTCAACACCGCTATAGCGCTTGCCCACTTAAACGAACTGAGCAGTTACGTCCATAAAATCGCCAATCGCCAAATTCCACTCAACGACGTGTCGCCTTGGGTGATCGAGCGCTTGAAGATAACTTTTCGCACGTTCTTGTTCGACATCTTTGGCCTGCGGGATGAAACGGAAGTGGCCCACGGCAACAAGGTGGTTGAAGGCCTCATGGATCTCATCCTCGAGATCCGCGCAGCTGCGCGCGCTCAGAAAGACTGGGCTACGAGCGACAAGATTCGCGACACCTTAGCGGCGTTGGGTATTGCCGTCAAAGACTCCAAGGAGGGGGCTAGCTGGACGTGGTTGTAAGTGTTTCGTCATTGCTTTATCTGACTGCTACTTTCTTTTCACATGGCTTTTGCTTCGCTCATCCAAAATAAACGGCTCTGGATTGTCGCCTTGCTGTTGGCAGCTGTTGCCGTTCCCTACGTGTTGCGCTTCTTTCCTGGTACGGTTACCCCTCCTCCTACTCCTACAGAGCCGGAGCCGCGCGTGCAGGTCAATGTGCCGCCTTTTAATGCAGACTCAGCGTTTTATTTCGTTGAAAAACAAGTATCCTTCGGGCCGCGGGTACCGGGCACACCGGCTCACCAGAAATGTGCTGCTTGGTTAGCAGGCGAGTTTAGGCGCTTAGGTTTAGACGTCGTCGAGCAGCCCTTTGTGGCCAAAACCTATTTTGGTCCTCGCGACGCAGTCAATATTATTGGTCAGTATCATCCGGAGCGAGTGAATCGCGTACTCCTTTGTGCTCACTGGGACTCGCGCCACATGGCCGATAAAGACTCTAAGGACGTGGATAAAGCCATTCTCGGTGCTGACGATGGCGGTAGCGGCGTGGCCGTCTTGCTCGAGCTGGCTCGAATGCTCCAGCAACACCCTATCGAAGGCATTGGCGTCGACTTTGTCCTCTTCGATGCTGAAGATTTGGGCGACGATCGCTCGGAGACCGGTCAGTCTGTCATGATGCAAGCTTCCAACGAGCAAAAAACGCTTACTTGGTGCCTTGGCTCGCAATACTGGGCGCGCACGCCGCACCGGCCCGGCTACACTGCTCAGTTCGGTATCCTGCTCGATATGGTGGGTGCGCGCGGTGCGCTGTTTCCGCGCGAGGGCTATTCGGCTCAAAACGCCCCTGCTTTGCAAAACCGCATATGGGCAATTGCCCAAGAACTCGGTTACGGCGGCTTTTTTGTCGATCGCTTCGGTGGTTTCATCACCGACGACCACGTCTTCGTCATGCGAGGGCTGCGCATTCCGATGGTCAACATTATTAGCATTCCGAACCCGCCGCCCGCTGCTTTCGGAGCACACCACCACACCCATCAAGATAACTTAGACATCATCGATCGCAATGTGTTGGGTATGGTCGGCCATGTGGTAGCTACTGTCCTTTATCGCACTGCGGCCGGAGCTCTGTAATCTCCCTATGCCACCCATCTTCATCGACACCCACGCGCATCTATACTCGAAGAAGTTCGACGGCGATCGCTCTGAGATGGTGCAGCGCGCCCTTGCTGCTGGCGTAGAGCGCATGTATTTGCCCAACATAGATACCAGCTCTATCCAGCCTATGCTGGATTTAGAGGCGGCCTTCCCTCAGCATTGCTTTGCGATGATGGGGCTGCATCCGACGAGCGTTCAGCCCGATACCTATCGAGCCGAATGGCAGCATATTGAGCGCCATCTTTCAGAGCGTCCCTGGGCCGGCGTCGGCGAAACGGGTATTGACTTATACTGGGACAAGAGCACGCTCGACCTCCAGCAGGCATCCTTTGCCCGACATTGTGTGTGGGCAAAAGAACTTGGGCGGCCGTTGATCATCCACAGCCGCAGCGCCAACCGACCCGCGATGGACATCGTGCGCCAACACCAAGACGGACGCCTGCGCGGCATCTTTCATTGCTTTGAAGGCACCCTCGACGAAGCTTTAGAAATGATTGACTTGGGTTTCCTGTTGGGCATTGGCGGCTCGCTTACCCGCTCCAACTCACCCATCCGAGAGGTAGTGCGGCAGTTAGGGCTCGAACACATCGTACTGGAGACCGATGCGCCTTATCTGACACCCACCCCTTACAAGGGCCAACGCAACGAAAGTGCCTTTGTAGTAGCCGTCGCCGAAACGCTGGCCCAACTTAAGGAAACTTCGCTTGAAGAAGTGGCTCACATAACAACCCAAAATGCCCTGCAATTGTTTGGGTAACTTAGCGCTAAAGTAGTTTCCAGCGCAAAAACCAAAGGACATTGCCCTCGCCTGTTCAGGCCCGGCAGCCCTATCTATTCTTCGTCGTTATCCCAATAGGTTTTTATGCGATACTTTGCCTTTTCGACGGGCTTTAATTTCTTTTTCTTGCTCGAAGGCTTGTTTTGAAGATAAGTGCGTTCGTCGGAGTAACGCGCATCTTTTTTGCTTTTTTCCTCGTGTCGCATGGCAAAAGGAATTGAACAAGAGAGTAGATGAGGGTTCGGAAAAACGCTTTTACGCCCATACAAACGACCTAAAATCGCCGTATGTGGGCACAAAAATAGGCGGTTCCTCTACAGAGACAAGAGGTGAAGGTGTTAAAATTTTGGAGCGTGCGAAATTTCCCGACTTAAAGGCGTCTTAGAGGCAGGAGGCGGCGGTATTTCAGCGGCAGTTTCTTCGGGCTGTATCAGCGTATTATCGTGGTCAGGCTCGCTCGACGCCGGTTTTAGAAGCGAGGCTCCTACCCCAACCACCAGGAGGCTGATAATAACGGCCAAAGAGACCAGTTCGTGAAGATGAATATGCAGAGGCAAGAGCACCATTTTAATCCCTATAAAGCTAAGGATAGCGATCATGCTGTAGTTCAGGTATCGGAAGCGATCGAGCATGTTCGATAGTACGAAGAACATCGAGCGGAGGCCGAAAATGGCGAAGATATTGGAGGAAAAGACCAAAAAAGGATCTGTCGTTATAGAAAATACAGCCGGCACGGAGTCGAAAGCGAACATGATGTCGCTGATTTCAACAACCAGCAGGGCTATGAGTAGTGGTGTAGCAACGCGTCGGCCGTGCTCTAAGGTAAAAAAACGCCCCCCGTCATATTGGCTGCTGACGGGGTAAAAGCGGCGAATGAGCCGAGTAACACCATGATCGGAAGGAGGCGTTTCCGCTATCTCATTGCTGCTCCACATCTTGTAGGCTGACCAGAGCAACAGCGCTCCAAAAACATAAAAAAGCCAAGTGAAATAGTGCACTAAAGTCAATCCAACGCCGATGAGCAATCCTCGAAAAATTAATACGCCCAAGATACCCCAAAAGAGGACGCGGTGTTGGTGAGCCTTGGGCACGCGAAATTGAGCAAATATAAGGGCTATGACGAAGATGTTGTCCATGCTCAAAGACTTTTCGAGCAAGTAGGCCGTCAAATACTTGATACCAGCCTCGCGGCCGCCCATGGGTTCGTGCGCAAATAGCCCTAAACCCAACCACTTGTGTTCATAAGCCAAATAGATGAAGATGTTGAATAACAGTGCCAGAGCGATCCAAAAGGCGGTAGCAAAGAGCGCTTCGCGAGCAGTAGGCGCATGTGCCTTTCGATGAAGTACTCCCAGGTCGAGGGCCATAAAGATTAGAATCAAGGCCACAAACCCGACCCACACATATGGTGCTATCATTTTTTTCTGTGAATTAGGGCGCCAAAAGTATGGCGCGGTATATTGATGACTACTCGGATTAACATTTTTATCGCCGATGACATGTAATCTTAAAAACAGGTGCAGCGGATCTCTCTACTTTAGCACCATTAAGCAATAATAAAACAACGGTCTAACACTTTAAGTTCCGTAGTAAGAGGCTATGCGGATTTTTTCCCTTTTTATTTGGTGCTGGTGTACAGGAGGTTGGCTTTTCAGCCAGCAGATGCCTCCTTCGCATGGGCGTTCCAACGGCGCACTATCCATTACCCTTAGCAACAATTATTCCCAAAGCGGCGAATCGGCTTCGTTTTGGCCCGAAGATACGGTCAAGGGTTACTACCATCGTCGGGTCTACTGCGATCCGCTGCCCTCTTCGCGAGCGCGGGCGCTGCTGCAGGCAGAAGGGGTTCAGGTGCTTAGCTATGTTTCAAAAAATACCTATTTGATGGCGTTACCGGTAGGCTTTGATGAGAAGCGGCTGTCGTTGGTCGGTGCGCGTCGGGTGTGGATGCCTACACCCGAGGAAAAGATGAACGCCAACTTAAAGGAGAGACCTTACGGCACCTGGGCAGTGGACGGTGATCGAGTACACGCATACGTGCAAGTGTATCCGCAGCTGCGCATAGAGGAGGCCAGTGAGCGTTTTCGAGCGCTGGGGTACGATGTCGTGGAGATGGGCAATCAGAACGGTTTTTTGCATTTGTGCATTCCCATCGCTGAATTGAGTGCAGCCGCCGCCTTACCCTTCGTGCGCTACTTAGAGCTGTTGCCGCCCCCCTCGGTGTCGGAAGACGTTCAAGGGCGATCGCTGCATCGCGCCAATCTGTTGGATATAGACGCACCTTTAGGGCGCAAATACGACGGAACCGGCGTGTCGGTAGTCGTTCGCGACGATGGCCCTTTAGGGCCGCACATCGACTTTCAGGGGCGCTACACTGACTGGTTTTCCGCTGATGAGGGCTTTAACGGCACGCACGGCGACGGTGTGGCCGGTATTTTGGGAGGGGCGGGCAACTTGAACCCACACATGCGCGGCATGGCCCCTGGCGTGCATCTGTACACGGTGCGCTATCAAGCTAGCTTCCAAGATGCTACGTTGAATTTGCATACTGAGCAAGGCGCTACGATTACTAACACGTCTTACTCGAACGGATGTAATGCGGGCTATACACTCACTGCGCAAACGGTAGAGCAACAGTTGTATAACTACCCAACGCTAATGCACGTTTTCTCCGCTGGTAACGAGGGCCAATCCAACTGCAATTACGGCGCTGGCTCGGGCTGGGGCAACATCACGGGTGGGCACAAGGTGGCGAAGAACGCTGTGGTGGTGGCTAACTTGCGCTCCGATGGGACGCTACACCCTACCTCCAGCAGAGGCCCTGCCCACGACGGGCGCCTAAAGCCCGATTTGGCGGCTCATGGGCATGGGCAAGGCTCCACTTCGCACCACCATACCTACCAAACCTTTGGCGGCACTTCGGCTGCAGCGCCGGGCGTAGCGGGAGTTATGGCCCAGCTCACGCAGGCCTATCGGGAACACTTCAACTCCGAAGATCCTCCTGCAGCCTTGCTCAAAGCAGCCTTGCTCAATACCGCTAATGATTTGGGCAACCCAGGGCCAGACTTTCAATTCGGCTTCGGCCTGGTCAATGCGTGGCGGGCTTATCGCCTGCTGCTCGAAAAGCGCTGGCTACAGGCTCAAACAGACCATCAAGTTGCGTCGGTCCATTCCTTGACGATACCCCCGAATGTGCGACGAGCGCGCATCTTGCTTTATTGGGTCGATCCACCTGCTGAAGCCGGCAATGCGCGCGCCCTCATTAATGACTTGGACTTACTCGTTGTAGGACCCGACGGAACCACCTACCTGCCCTGGACGCTGGACCCAACACCGGATCCTGCAGCGCTTCAGACCCCTGCTAAACCTGGACGAGACTCGCTTAATAACGTCGAGCAAGTTACTGTAATTAACCCTCCAGCGGGAGAATATACGGTGAGCGTGCGCGGATTTGAGGTCCCTCTCGGACCACAGTCGTACTATCTCGTTTGGGATTTTCTCGACGACAGCCTGAAATTGGTCTATCCCACCGGCGGCGAAGGGTTGGCTCCAGGTGATACTTGCCGTCTCCATTGGGATTCGCCGGACTCTACACTGCCTTTTTTATTGCACTATTCTTTGGACGACGGGCAAACGTGGCTGCCTATCCAAGCCCTAAGCGGAGAGCAGCGCATGTGCGAGTGGCGCGTACCCGATGTGGTTAGCCCCCGCGTGCGGGTGCGCGTGTCGCAGGGCAGTCGAAGCGATGTGTCTGAGTTGCCGCTTAGCATCGTAGGCGTGCCTAAAGACCTTAGAGTAGAGCGGGTGTGCTTAGATTCAGCGGTGCTGTCGTGGACGCCACTGCAGGATACCTTGCGCTACGATGTCTATCTGTTGGGTGAGAAATATATGGAGATAGCCACTACAGTAACTACTTCTCGCGCAGCAATACCCCTTGTGAACACGGGGCAGGAGTTGTGGTTTTCGGTGCGCGCCTCCGCGCCCTCTGGTCTAGCGGGGCGTCGGGCGGTGGCTGTATCTTGGTCGGGTGGTTTGTTTGAATGCGCGCAGCCGCATGATTTAGCACTGCGCGCGCTGCTCGCACCCAACAAGAAGGAGGTTGAATCACTTATCGCCTGCGAGCCAACGACTTGGCCTGTTAGCGTGCGTGTAGCCAACGAGGGCACACTGCCAGCCAGCGGTGCTCTCATTTGTTATCAGCTCAACAACGAGCCTGTCGAAACGGAAGCTTTGCCCGATTTGCCGGCTGGCCAAAGTATTGATTTTACCTTCTCTAAGGCAATCTATACCGCAAAAAACGGAGCGAATCAGTTGCGCGTGTGGACGAAGTTTGCTCCGGAAAAAGTATTTTTCAACGATACGCTGACGCTAAACTTCCATACAGCATTAGAAGCTACAGGAGAGTATTTCACGCAAGGCTTCGAAGCGCCTGCTTTCCCACCCATAGGCTGGGCGATAGTAAATCCTGACGATGACGTTACTTGGCGGCGTTTTTCGTCGACTGTAATAGGCCCAGATGGCCAGCCGACCAGAGCGGTATTTCTGAATTTTTTCTCCTACCCAATAACGGGTCAGGAAGACTACTTATATCTGCCCCCTTTAGATATGAGTTTGCTATCTGAGGCGCGCTTGGTTTTCAATTGGGCCTATGCGCCTTATTCCGCTGAGTTTTCCGATAGCCTGCGCGTGGAGGCTTTTCCAGATTGCGACCTTAGCGCACCCCCTGTGCTTTTGTGGGCGAAAGGAGGCGTAGGCTTGGGCACTCGAGCACCGCTAACCACGGCCTTTACGCCCAGCAGTGCAGAGCATTGGCGAAAAGCGAGTATTCCGCTAGGCCTTTTTGCAGATAGGCGAGTGATTGTGCGCTTTTCGGGGGTAAACGGCTATGGCAATAACCTTTTCTTAGACAACATCGGCATCGCCGTAAAAGATACTTCTCGCCCGCGCGCCCATATTCTGGCCTCGGCCGATACGCTTTGCAGAGTGCTGGACACAGTGCGCCTCTGGGCGATGCCGGTCAACGCAAGCCACGCTTATCGATGGTCTTTTGGCACAGGCGCCTTGCCGGCATCTACCGCAAATGGTCCAGGCCCTCACGAAGTTCGCTTTCTGGTGGCCGGGCAACGTCAAATTCGGCTCATTGTTTCCGATGACAATGAAGCAGATACGGCTTTTTACTCCTTATTTGTCATCGGAACGGCTTCTTCGGACTTTTCGTGGGTGGCCCATCAGGACACTGTTGTGTTTACAAATGCCAGCGCGATGGCAGATACCTACGAATGGGATTTTGGCGACGGCAACACTAGCGCCGAAGTTAACCCCACCCACATCTACGCAGCGCCTGGGCAATACACCGTCAGACTAAAGGCGAGCAACCGCTGCTCCGCGACGGCTGCTGTGCGTGAGCAGACTATACATTTGGATTTTGTGCGCGTGCGCGAGCCGGCGGAAGTGGCTTTTGCGCGCGTGGTACCCAACCCCAACACCGGTGCCTTTGCGCTGCAGGTATCGCTGCGGCAGCCCGTAGAGGTTCGCATTGACCTGCTCGATGCCCAAGGGCGCTTGATAGAACGGCGCGTAGAGACATTGCCTGCCGGGCAGAGTGCCCTCGCCTTCCATCGGCCTTTGCCAGCGGGCGTATACTTATTGCAGTTGCACACTTCCTCGGGGGTTTCCGTACAGCGCGTAGGAGTTACACCCTGAAAGGCGTGCTGTGCGCCCGCAGCCGCCAGCCGTCTTTGAAGCGTGCCGAGGCTCAGGGGTACGGATACCAATGCTTCCACTCTTGGCGCAGTTTTTCCAGCACTCGGGCCTCGGCGGCGTTATCGGCGGGCTGGTAAAAGCAGGTGCCTTTGAGTTCTGCAGGCAGATAGTCTTGCTGGACGAAATGCCCCGGAAAATCGTGGCTGTACCGATAATCTGCGCCGTATTGCAACTGGCGCATGAGGTGCGTGGGGGCATTGCGCAGGTGTAGCGGTACAGCATAAACCTTACCGGTGCGCACAGCCTCAATGGCTTTGTCTATGGCTAAATAAGCTGAGTTGCTCTTAGGCGAGGTAGCCAAGTAGATGGTGCATTCCGACAATACAATGCGTGCCTCGGGCATACCAACGGCTCGAATAGCATCCATGGTAGCTGTAGCCAACAGCAAGGCGTTCGGATTGGCCAGCCCAATGTCCTCAGCGGCCAGAATAATGAGCCGTCGGGCAATGAACTCAATGTCCTCTCCACCCTCGAGCATGCGCGCCAACCAGTACAAGGCGGCATTGGGATCGCTTCCGCGCACGCTCTTGATGAAGGCTGAGATGACGTCGTAGTGCTGCTCGCCGCTTTTGTCGTACAGGGCGATGTTTTGCTGGATTTTTTCGCGTACAAAGTCATTAGTGATGCAGATGGGTTGGCCTTGGGGGGCTGCTTCTACCACCAGCTCCAGGGCATTGAGCAGTCGGCGAGCGTCGCCACCTGAGTATAGCAGGAGGGCTTCCGTCTCGGCTAAGGTTACCTGCCGTGTCTTCAGGATTTCATCTTCCTCGAGGGCTTTGTGCAACAGGTACTCCAACTGTTCACGCCTCAACGGATGGAGTACGTATACCTGGCAGCGCGACAGCAGGGCGGGAATAACTTCAAACGAAGGGTTTTCTGTGGTGGCGCCGATGAGCGTAACGATACCTTTCTCTACGGCGCCCAATAGGGCATCTTGCTGGTTTTTAGAAAAGCGATGAATCTCGTCGATCAGCAAAATGGCCCCTTTCGCCTGAAAAAGCGTGGCCTTTTGGGCATTTTCGATGGCCTCTCGAATGTCTTTGACACCCGAGTGAATGGCCGAGAGTTGGTAGAAGGGCTTTTTTAACTGTTGAGCAATGAGCTGAGCCAGTGTGGTTTTACCTACGCCGGGCGGCCCCCAGAAGATTAAGGATGGGATTTTGCCCATTTCGATGGCTTGACGCAGTACAGCACCTTCGCCTACCAGGTGTTCCTGGCCAACGAATTGCGACAGGTGGCGCGGGCGCATGCGTTCGGCTAAGGGCGTCATGGTGGGCAGTGGTGCAGAGAGCAGGCGGCGTTTTTACTCATCGGCAAAGATGGCAACTTTGCGCTCGCCAGGGCGCGCATAGCCGCGGTACATGCCTTCAGAATTAAACGACATAGCAATAGTGCCGCTTTTATCCACAGCAATTAGGCCGCCTTCGCCGCCTTTTTCCACCAATTTTTTCATCACGACCTCGCGGGCAGCCTCCTGCAAAGAAGCGCCGCCGTAAACCATGCGCGCCCACACGTCGTGGGCTACGGCATAGCGGATGAAGTATTCGCCATGCCCTGTGCACGACACGGCGCAGCCATCGTTAGAGGCATAAGTGCCGGCACCGATTACGGGAGAGTCGCCCAGCCGATTCCAGCGCTTATTGGTCATGCCCCCCGTAGAGGTAGCCGCCGCAAGATTGCCCTGACGGTCTAAAGCTACTGCACCTACCGTGCTAAATAGATAGTCGGCTTGATCGCTGGAGACGCGGCCCATCTCACCGCCGTTCTTCAGCACTCTTTGCAGGGCCTCCCAGCGCTCCTGGGTAAAGAACCAAGAGGGAGAAACAGTATCCAAGCCGTTTTCAAGGGCAAATCGTTCGGCGCCTGGGCCAACTAAGAAGACGTGTGGCGACTTTTCCATGACGGTGCGCGCTAAGCGAATGGGGTTTTTCACGATCGTAACGCCGCCCACCGCGCCAGCGCGCTGGTCGCGGCCGTCCATGATGCTGGCGTCTAGTTCGTTGCGGCCTTCGTGGGTGAATACGGCACCGCGCCCGGCATTGAACAGCGGGCAATCTTCCAGCCAGGCCACCGTTTCGGTTACGGCATCCAGAGCCGTGCCGCCAGAAGCCAAGATGGCCTCTCCGACCTGTAAGGCTGAGTCTAAAGCGGCTCGATAACGCGCCTCTTGCTCGGCGCTCATCTTTTGCCGCGAGAGCGTGCCGGCACCACCGTGGATGACCAAGACGTAGTCGGGCCGAACCTTATCCGTTTGTTGTTTAGTGCTGTTGTTCGAGGTGCATCGCATAGCAAAGATGACGACGACAAGCCAAAGGAGTCCACGGAGCATAGTCGAGCAGTTTTGTTTTTCGCACCAAATTACTGAGGCAAAAGTAGTCTGCTCCAACGCCTGTAGCGCCTTTTCTCCGCATAGGTATTTTCTTAACGGCAAACGGCTCTCAGCGTGTGTAGAGGTAGGGCAAACCTCTTCAGCGATAGCGCCGTTGGGGTGTCTAAAACTCATCTTCGCAGCTTTTGGGCTTATCGGAGCAAGTCGCGCACGTCCGGCTCATCGTCGGCGTCGCCCAACGGACCATTGGCGAGGAAGTCTTTGAACGTCCACCGATGGAGGACAAATTCTTTGTTGAGCACCTCAAATTCGGCCAGGCCATGCAAGACCAGCTCCATGAAAGCCGGTACCTCTGTTGCTGGGAGGTTATGGCTTTCGACAAACTGGCGCAGACCAGCCACCTGCTCTAAGTTTTGGAGGAATTCACGGTCTTTGTGGCGGTGCAGTAGGTCTACGATGTTGCCCCCCGAAAACCAGGTTTTGATGACACCGTAGGGATCTTTCTCCTGGCCACGGCGCAGTTTAGTGGGGTTGGGAAAATATTTCAAGAAGGTCTTTTGGATGGCTTGCCCAATGAGGCGCAAGGCCACAGCATGCACTCCTTCCTGTTCGCCTTCGTAGACCATTTCTACCTTGCCGGTAATGGCCGGGATGACGCCCCAAAGATCAGTGATGCGAGCCGTAGTAGTATTTTCACCGTTGAGCAACATGCGGCGCTCGGCCGTGGAGTACAGATTTTCGTAGGCGGCAATGGTCAGTCGAGCGCTGACGCCACTGCTCTTGTCCACGTATTCGCTGTTGCGGGCGGCAAAGGCAATTTCTTCAATGAGGTCTTTGAGCAATTCGGGCACATGTACGGCTTCGATCTGCGCTGGGTCAATTCGGGCCTCCTGCTCGGTGATGCGCCGACCGATTTCGATAGAAGTAGGGTAGTGGGTGGTGATTTGGCTTTCGATGCGGTCTTTGAGCGGGGTAATAATGCTGCCGCGGTTGGTGTAGTCTTCGGGGTTGGCGGTGAAGACGAAGGTAATGTCTAAGGGCAGGCGGAGTTTAAAGCCCCGTATTTGCATGTCTCCTTCTTGCAGGACGTTGAAGAGCGCTACTTGGATGCGCGGTTGTAGGTCGGGCAATTCGTTGATGACGAACAGGCATCGGTGTGCCCGTGGGATGAGGCCGAAGTGAATGACGCGTTCGTCGGAATAGGGCAGGCGCAGATTGGCTGCTTTGATGGGGTCGGCGTCGCCTACCAGGTCGGCAATACTAACGTCGGGTGTGGCCAGTTTCTCTACGTATCGCTCGTCGCGATGCAGCCACTCAATGGGCGTTTCGTCTCCGCGCTCAGCGATGAGATCGCGCGCGTAGCGGCTGATCGGAGTTAAAGGGTCGTCGTTCAATTCGCTGCCAGCCACGACGGGAATGTACTCATCCAGCAAGTTGACCAACAGGCGCGCGAGGCGGGTCTTGGCCTGACCGCGCAGCCCCAGCAGCAAGATGTTGTGTCGGCTCAAGATGGCGCGCTCGATGTCGGGCAGCACTGTGTCGTCGAAGCCATAAATGCCGGGAAAAATCTTTTCGCGGCGGCGGATCTTTTCCAAAAGGTTTTGGCGCAGTTCGTCTTTTATGCTTCTGGGCCGATATCCCGAGGCTTTTAGCGCGCCCAAGGTGCGTACTTGGGTGAGGATGTTTGTCGTCATGGGCACACAAACGCGCAAGCGGCAGTTTTGTTGAGGCGAATAAAGGACACGTCTTCCTGCAGGAAATTGCGCTTCGTTTGCGCATCGCTCCTCTGCTGGCCAAGGGACTGAAATGTCAGGTTTCTTTTGATCCTGCTAAAAGCCGCGGCGATTTTTGCCTATGCACTGTTTTTGTAGCCGAGCTAGCCCAGCCTTTGCCTTGGTGTGTAGGCTGATGCGGTACTGCTGAGGTTTTAGGCTGAGACAGGTTTGGTAAGCAGTTTTGGCCTGTTGACAGCGCTGAGTGTGTTCGTAGAGGATGCCCAATTGCAGTGCTGCCTGGCAGGCAAAGTAGGCCGGCTTTTGCGCGCCCTGTTCGATGGTTTGCAGGTAGTATCGCTCCGCTTCATCCCAGTGGGTTAGGGCGTGGTTGATGCGGGCTAATCGGTAGGAATACTCCAAAGCGTCATCGCCGCTATACTGCTGAGCGGGGTATTGGGTCAGGCTTTTATAGGCTTGCTCGTAGTATCCGCCGTCGAAAAGCAGGCGCGCACGCAAGAGAGTAGGGTTGGGGGGGCGGCCTTGGCGGGCTTCGCGCCAGGCAGCTTGATCTTGCTCCGACTGAGGGCGTTTAGCGGAGGCAATTCGGTTCATCCAAATGCGATATTCCGCAGTGTCGCCCCACAGCAGGGCGTGCCAAGCGATTTTCTGACAGGCCTCCCAGCGGCCTGTTTCGCCGAGGAAATGGCGCGCGAAAAGGCGCAGCGGCTGGTCGGCGTCGTTGTCTAAGCGGTTCATCTTCAGCGTTCCAAGGAGGTAGTAGCGCTGCCAGAAAGGGTGAAAAGCCTCGCCGTTTGGGCAGGCCTCCAACAGGTGAATAGCTTCGTCGTTGCGACCAGAGCGCGCCGCCACAACCGCCAGCGAATAGGCCGCTAACGGATTTTGAGGCGCATTCCAGTGCTTCGATTGTAGGATGCGCCATGCACCTTCCTTGTCCTCCAACAAATTCAGGCGCAAGAAGGCAATTGCCAATCGAATTTCCTCTTCGAAAAAACGCGTCTCCGGAGCACCTTCGGCCAGCAAGAGTTCCAGTTCGCTAATGCCTTCCCACACAGATCCCTTAATACCGCTAAGCCATTCGGCTGCCCAACGAAACTCGTCGGGGATAGCTCCCAAAAGCGCTTGCACAAGGGATAGACTTTTGCGGTTGAGCGCAAAGTGCGGAAACAGACGTCGGTTTTCCTCCAGCAACGCACAGGCGCGGCGAGTTTCCTGCACACAGGGCAAGTACTTTCCTGCCCTGCCCAAGAGCGCAGCCTGCTGTAGCCGCATCTCCGCTTCAGCGTATCGTTGCCAGGGCGAAGGGTCGCGTACAGCTTGAACGCTCTGCAGGCGCGTAGCGATTTGTTGGTAAAAATACCGAGTACTAGCCTCCTGGTCATCCAATACCGCCTGTACAAAGTCAATGTAGTTTTCCAACAGGTAAATATAAGGAGCCAGCGGCTCGTCCTTCCGAAGAGCCTGCATTTCCCGGCGTGCTTCCGATAGGCGAAGCGAGACCACCTGGAGGTAGATATTTCGAGCAGCCGGTGGTGGCAGTATTGTATTTTGAGCGGTAAGGGTACTGCTCCAAAGGCTCAGGACGATGAGCGTTAAGCGAAACCTAAAAGTGACGGTTTGACTCATGGTTCAGAGGATGAGCAATTTGCCCTTGAAAGACGCTCGAGCACTTGCTCATACAGCGTCAGATGTCGCTGGGCTACGAGGCTTGAGTGGTAGCAACGCTCCGCTTTTTGGCGGGCGGCAGCGCGCAACTCCTCGGCGCGTTCAGCCACCCAAGCAATGCCTTCGGCCAGGGCCTGGCTGTCGCCTACAGGTGCTAGAAATCCATTCTTCTCATGCTCCACCATTTCTGGGATACCGCCCGTGCGGAAGCCCGCCACTGGGGTGCCGCAGGCCAGCGCTTCCATCACCGTGTTGGGCAGGTTCTCCTCCACAGAGGGGATGACGAACAGGTCAGCTGCTGCGTATGCTTCAGCAATGGCTTTGGGGTCGGAGAGGGAGCCTAGCTCGTGCACCCGGCAGGGCAACTGGCGGAGGGTTTCGGGCTGTGCCTTACCCATAACGGCGAGTTCTATGGCCAGGTTAGGCCTCTGCTGGCGCAAATGCGCTAATGCTTGGGCCAGATTCCCAAAGCCCTTCCAAGGGTTTTCAATTTTAACTGACGAGAAAAGCCCCAGCACAGCCGATGCTGAAACACCAAGTCGCCGCCGAAAGGCTTGGCGCTGCTCCGCTGAGGCGGGAGCAAAAAGATCCGTGTCGATGGCATTTGGAATGACTTCAACGGGATAGCCGCCCAGCAGACTGCTCCGGCGCGCTCGTTGGCCCAGCCATTCGCTGCACGCAATGAGATGCATTTGCGGCGGAAAAAGGCGCTTTTTGCGCCGCCAAATGCGGTTCGACAAATCGCGCGGCCCTGGCCAGCGCAACATAGGGCAGTGCCCACAAGTGCGCACATAAGCCTCACAGCCGGCGCTGTGGTGGCAGCCACCGGTGAAGGCCCACATGTCGTGCAGCGTCCACACAATGGGTTTGCCCATCTGAGCCAATCGCCAAAGGCTGCGAAGCGACAAAAAGCCTTGGTTTATCCAGTGTAGGTGAACAACATCGGCCTGCACAACGGCAGGATGGCGCGACATATCGCAGCCAAAATTGGCTAAGGAGAACTGAAAACGCACCGACCGATTGCGCTCGAAAGGCAAAAAGGACAACCGCTCGGCATAAAAAGGCCAGCGCGTCGGCGCATCAGCAGCAGTCAGCGTCTGAGCGGCTACGCCCATGCGGCCTAGCGCCTCTTGTAAGCGCCGACAGGCAATGCCCGCACCGCCATGCGGGTAAGTAGTGAGCAGAACAACACGCATGCATGGGTTTTGCGGCAAAGCTCTAAACAATTGTTCGAACTTTGCGTCTATGCTTGCAGCGCAAATGCCGAAGGCCTCCGACCCTCCTTCATCAAGTCATGAAAAACTACATCATCTACGATTTGGAAGCCACCTGCTGGGAACACCGCCCTCCCGGCTACGTGCAGGAGATCATCGAGATCGGAGCCTTTCGCCTCAACGCTTACGGACAAATACGCGGCAAGTTCAATCGATTTGTGCGGCCAGTGGTGCATCCTACGCTGTCCCCCTTCTGTCGTCAACTGACGCAGATAAGCCAACAAGACGTCAATCGGGCTGCTACCTTTCCAGAGGTCATCGAAGAGTTCTGGGATTGGGCGCGCATCGGAGAAGAGGACTACACCCTGTGTTCTTGGGGCGCCTTAGACCAAAAAATGTTCGTACACGATTGTCGTCTGCACCGATTGGAGACTCAGTGGGTGGAGCCACACGCTAACCTCAAGCAACAGTACATGCAAATGAAAGGTCTGCGGCGCCCTGTAGGCCTCAAAAAAGCCGCTGAAATGGAGAACATTCCCTTTACCGGCACCCATCACCGCGGTATTTCAGACGCGGAAAACTTGACCAAAATTTTTCTTAAGTATTTAGGGCATTGGTCGCTCTGAGCGTTGGTTTGAGGGAGTGGATTCTTAATATCAACTTAACCTGTATAAAGAGCTTTGTGCGCGTAAGGTCTTAGAATTTTGAAGCAAAAAATGGAACTTATGCGCACTGACATCTTTACCTTAGAAGAGCGAGTAGCCTCTGCTGCTGTTGAAGAATTACTCTTGGCAGCTCTTTCTGAAGAGGAAGAGCCTCAGACAGAAGAAGCCAATGAAGAAGGTATGGACCTCGATGAGGATGACCTCGACTACGAGGAGGACGGCGAAGCTGACCCCGAAGAAGAGGGCGAGTTTGACGGTGAGCGAGATGCTGAAGCCCTCGACGAAGAGGACTACTTAGAAGAAGGCGATGAAGCAGACAACGAAGGAGAGACGGGCATTGATGAGGAAGAGCAGGTTTAGCGGTTGGGCGGCTATTAGGTGGTTGTTGCTGGGTGCTATTGGGTGCGGAGTTGTGCTCAGCGCCTGCGATCAAATGCGCAGCGTAGAGCGCATAAAGGTCAAAGGTTCAGACACGGAAGTGAACTTGGTGTTTCGCTTGGCAGAAGCATACATGGCCGAAGACTCTACCGTTTCCATCAGTATTGCCGGCGGAGGCTCGGGCGTAGGCATAGCAGCTTTACTCAACGGCAAGACCGATGTAGCCAATTCCTCGCGCGCCCTTACGGAGAAAGAGATGGCTATGGCGAGCCGTCGAGGCCTTCATGTGGTGGCCCATATTTTTGCTGCCGATGCCTTGGTGGTGGTCGTCAATCCAGCCACCGGTGTAGACAGCCTCACCTTAGAGCAGCTGGGGCGCATTTACGCAGGAGACATTCTCGACTGGCAAGAAGTAGGGGGACGGCCAGGTCGCATTTCGCTCTACGGTCGACAAAGCAACTCCGGCACGTTTGTCTATTTCCGAGAGCGCGTGGTAGGGCGAGACTTTTCTCCAGCGCTCAAGCAGATGAACGGCACAGCGCAGATCGTGGAGTCGGTCATGCGCGATCCTTACGGCATCGGCTACGTCGGCTTGGGCTACGTCTCGAAAGCCGATGGAAGCATCCGCCAGGGGATACGCCTCGTGCGTTTGAAGGAAGATCCCACTCGTCCAGCAGCTTCGCCATTAGACGAGGCTGCGCTGCGCTCAGGCCATTATCCGCTGGTGCGCCCACTGTATCAGTTCACTAATGGCTATCCGGAGGGAAAAATCAAATCCTTCTTCCAGTTTGAGGCCAGCCCTAAAGGCCAGCAGCTGATTTTGGAAAACGGCTACCTGCCGCCTTGGCCCGACATGCTTGCGGCCTATGACACGCCGAGCGAGTCTTTTTCTAAGGTAGAAACCCTGAACTACTACACAGAACGGCAATGACCAGACGGCGTTATTTCTGGAATTGGTTTTTTGAAAAATCGCTGGCCTTGTCGGCCCTTGTGTCAATTGCCACGCTCATGGGTATTTTTTTGCTCTTAACCCTCAACAGTTGGAAGGCTTTTGAACGCATTGGGCTGGGCGAGTTCTTCTCACTGGATGCGTGGAACCCAGCGGCTTTCGATGCCCCTTCTTATGGCATCGCCTCGCTATTGGTTGGTACGTTTCTGACGACCGTTGGCGCTACGCTTTTAGCAGCGCCGTTAGGAGTGGGCATGGCGTTTTTTCTGTCCGAGGTTGGTCCGTCGTGGCTGCGCAACGTGTTGAAGCCGATGGTGGAACTTATGGCGGCAGTGCCATCGGTGATCATGGGTTTTGCGGGCATTGTTTTGGTGGGGCCATTTTTGGCGCAGGCATTTGATTTGCCCAATGGGCTAAATGCGCTTAACGGCTCTATCCTGTTGGCATTCATGGCTTTGCCCACAATTGTCAGCGTTTCGGAAGATGTGGTGCAGGCCGTACCGCAGGCGTACAAAGAGGCCAGCTACGCGCTGGGCGCTAACCGATGGGAAACGCTCACTCAGGTAACGCTTCCGGCGTGCTATTCAGGGCTTTTGGCAGCCATCATGTTAGGCGTAGGGCGCGCTATCGGAGAAACCATGACCGTGCTGATGGCTACGGGCAATGCTACGGCGATGCCGTCGGGCTTCTTCTCGTCGGTGCGCACCATTACGGCGACAGTAGCCATTGAAATGGGTGAAGTGCCGACAGGCACAACGCACTACTACACACTTTTTGCCTGTGCGCTAGTGCTTTTTCTCATTACACTGCTGATCAACTACTCTGCTGAGCGCGTAGCGGCTCGGCTAAGGAAACGCGGACAATGACGAGACGAACGCTTTGGATGTGGGTTGGCATCGCCTCGCTGGTCGCCTGTGCTGCGGGCGTTGTAACTTTTTTAATTATTATGCTCTTTGACTTGGGTCGCAAGGGTATTCCGGTACTCAGTTGGGAGTTTCTGTCCAGCTTTCCTCGCGAGGGCATGACTGAAGGCGGCATCTTACCGGCCATCTTTGGTACGACAGTACTCACCCTGTTGGCTACGTTACTGGCTGCTCCGCTGGGTGTAGCCTGCGCTATTTGGCTGGAGGAATACGCAGGTGAGGGATGGCTCACCCAGCTCACTCGGGCGGCAGTGCGCAATTTGGCGGGTGTGCCCAGCATTGTTTACGGTCTCTTTGGGTTGGCGCTTTTCGTCGAGGGCATGCGCATGGGTGCCTCCCTGCTGGCATCGGCCTGCACGCTGGCGCTGCTGACGCTGCCCTCGGTCATCGCTACTACCGAGGAAGCCCTGCGCCAGGTGCCGCGCGCCTTGCGCGAGGGAGCCTTAGCCTTGGGTGCTACGCGGTGGGAGACCACATATAGCGTCGTACTGCCCGCAGCAATTCCCGGCATCCTTACGGGAGTTATCCTGGCGCTTTCCCGCGCTGCTGGTGAGACGGCTCCTATCCTCTTTACTGGTGTGGCTTTTTACACCCGATACCTGCCTGCCTCGCCTTTTGATGAGTTTATGGCCTTGCCCTATCATTTGTACATCCTATCCACCCAGCACCACGACCCCGAGCGCGTGCGCCCGCTGGCCTACGGTACTGCCATAGCCTTGCTCCTGTTAGTGTTCCTGCTCAATCTCGCTGCTTTTCTGCTGCGCGCGCGCTATCGGCAGAAGAAACGTCTGTGATAAAAAAACTATGGAAAAATACGTCCTTCAAATCGAACAGCTCCACCTGTATGCCGGCTCAAAGCACATCCTCAAGGGCATTTCGATGAACATACCCGAACATCAGATAGTGGCTTTGGTGGGCCCCTCCGGCTGCGGCAAAACGATGTTGCTGCGCAGCATCAACCGCATGCACGACTTAAACCCTGACATCCGTATCGAAGGGCGAATCTTGTTCAAAGGCAAAAATGTTCTGGACCGCCACACTGACCCAGTACAGCTACGCCGCCAGATCGGCATGGTTTTTCAAAAACCCAATCCGTTTCCCAAATCCATTTTTAAAAACGTCGAATACGGCTTGAAAATTAACGGCATGCGCCATTCGGCGCACATACGCGACGCTGTAGAAAACAGCCTTAAACAAAGCCACTTGTGGGACGAAGTCAAAGAGGAATTAGACAAATCAGCCCTTGAACTTTCCGGCGGTCAGCAGCAGCGCCTGTGCCTGGCCCGAGCTATTGCCGTAGCACCCGAGGTCATTTTGCTCGATGAGCCTTGCTCCGCATTAGACCCCATCAGCACGGCTAAAGTAGAGGAAACACTGTTGGAACTCAAGCAACTGTTCACCATCGTCATCGTAACTCACAATCTCCAGCAGGCCCGACGCATTGCTGACCAAACAGCCTTCATGTATTTGGGCGAGCTCGTCGAGTACGGCCCAACGGTGCAAATGTTCGAGCAGCCCCAGCAAGAACTGACGTACAACTATCTGCACGGACATTTCGGATGACAGCCACAAGACCCCTTAGGCGATGCTTGGGCGGGCTTGCTTTTCTAACGGTGTGTGCAGGTTGGGCTGGGGGTCAGCCCAGCGGTTTTTCATGCACCGCAGTGTCAATACCCTGGATTTTGGCGCATTCGCCCTTCTGTCAGGTCTATTTCGCTTTGAGGGATGGGCAGTAGCTCGTGTTTGCCCGGCACGAAGAATTGTTTGCCCAGGGCTTGCATGACGGAAGCGGCGCGTCCCCAGCGCAACAGGTCAAACCACCGATGTTGTTCCATGGCCAATTCGGCGCGCCGCTCGCGGTAGATGCGCTCGCGCAGTTGGGCCTGGTCGGTGGTTGTTACATCGGGTAGGATGAAGTTGTTGGTGCCGCGGGCGCGTTTTCGAACCTGATTGAGGTACTGCAGGGCCTGGCTGGCTTTGCCGTTTTCGTTGAGGGCTTCGGCTGCCAACAGCAAGATGTCGGCATATCGGAGGATGCGGATGTTGCCGGGTCCGTTGTCCTGCAGCCCAGGGTGGGCGGGCACCCAGGCCTTCTGGTTGTAGCGCTCGTTAATGATCTCCGGGTTGTCTTGCACGATGGTGGAGCCGTCGGGCAGCACTTCGCCCACGTAAATGACCGTGGCCTCGCGGCGTGGGTCGCCTGGCTCATACGACGCCACCAAGTTATCGGACGGCCGATTGAAGCCCCAGCCTAAATTAGGCACACCGCGCACCCCCTGAATCATGTTGTAAGGCGAGGCCCCCGGACCTGCTATGGGCGCAGGCAATGCGACACAGCCAATCTCGAAGACCGACTCGGCGCCATTTTCGCCTACGGGCAGGAAGTTGTCCGAATACCGCGGCAATAGGCTGTATTGACCTGAGTTGATGACCTCTAAGGCGTACTGCTCGGCCTTGGCGAAGTCTTTCTTTACCATGTACAGCTTGGTCAACAACCCGCGAGCGGCGCCTTTGGTGGCGCGCCCTAAATCCGCTGCTGCATATTGCGACTTTTCGGGCAGTACCTCGAGGGCTTCTAACAAGTCGCGCTCAATTTGGTCGTAGATGACTGCTTTGGGCTGTCGCTCTTGTGCGTAGTACTCATCGCCCGTTAGAGGGCGAGTGATGAGTGGTAAGTCGCCAAACCATTGCACCAACAACAGGTAAGCGTAAGCGCGCAGGAATTTGCACTCGCCGACTAAGCGGGCGCGCAAGGCGGCATCCATGTCGATGTTCGGAATTTCGCTAATGGCGATATTAGCCCGCGCCACTACGCGGAAATAGCCTCGCCACACTGAGGCGAAAGCGATGTTGGTGGCATCGAAAGTGAAGCTATCCAGCTCCAGCATGTAGGGCGCATCATTGGGCGTAGAGCCTTTGTCGGCATCGTCGCTGATGATATCGGTGCAACCTAAGTAGGGCAAGCCCACGCAGTCCCAGCTGCGAAACTGATTGTAGACGGCATTGGTGGCCTGAATGGCCTGTTCGGCATTTTGGAAAAAATTTTCGTACGTCAGCTGCCCTAAGGGTTTCCGGTCTAGAAAATCTTTTTGGCAGCTCAAGACGGCTAAGGTGCTAAGCAAAAGAAGAGAGGGTATGAAGGAGCGAGCGAGGCGATTCATAGCGCAAAAAGTGTTTGGAGGTGAGGTGCTGAGGAGAGTTGAGAACATCAAAAAGTTACATCCACTCCGAAAGATACGGTTTTGGCAATGGGATACGAGCCGTAGTCCACGCCGGCGCTGAAGACGCTGCTGCCCGGGAACTCGGGCGAATAGCCGTCATAGGCTTGGCGCGTCCAAAGGTTGGTGCCGTTGAGGTAGAAGCGGGCGCGCTGAATGCCGACGCGCTTGGTGAGCGACGGCGGGAGGGTATAGCCCAATACGATGCTGCGCAAGCGGAAAAACGAGCCGTCCTGGACGTAGAAGCTCGACATGCGGTAGTTGTGCCCGCCGTTCGTAACGCGAGGCACGCTGTTGCTGGTGCCCTCACCGGTCCAGCGGCCCTCGTAGTAGCGCTGGTGCCAGTTGTACACGCCAAAGCGAGCCATTTGCCAAGCACTGACGACCTTGTTGCCCTGTACTCCGAAGAAGTCGGCTGCGAAGTCGAGGCCAGCCCATTCAAAGCCGGCCGAGAAGCCGTAAGTGAGCCGAGGTATTGGGCTTCCGAGAAACACCTTGTCGGCATCGGTGATTTTGCCGTCGCCGTTGATGTCCTCATAGCGAAAGTCGCCCGGTTTTTCGTTGCCCAGCCGCGGATATCGGTTCAGATCGTCGGCATTTTGAAAAATACCGGCCACCTGAAAGCCGTAGAACTCGCCGATGGAGCGGCCTACGATGGTGCGCGTGGCGAAGTCTCCTTGTGCGGTTCCTGCAGCGCGCACTTCCGATTTGCGGGCGTCGAGTTCTACCACTTCGTTACGCACGGTAGAGAAAATGGCCCCCAGGTTGTACGATACCTTGCCGCGCGTGTCGCGCCAGCTGAGGGTAACGTCCCAGCCGCGGTTGCGCACGTCGGCTACATTGACCACCGGATTGCCCGCCGAGCCAACGTAATCTGGAATGGGCAATTCGTACAGGATGTCGTAGGTCAGCCGATGGTACCAGTCCACTTCAGCGCTCAGGCGTCCATTGAGAAGGGCCATTTCGAGGCCGACATCCGTTTGCGAGGTTTCTTCCCAACGCACGTCGGGGTTCGACAGCGTGGTTAGGGTTGCTCCTGTATTGAGGGCCTCATTAGGTCCAAAGATGGCGTATAAGTTGCCTTGGATGACGCCAAAAGAGGGGTACAGCTGTGTCTTGTCGTTGCCGACAACTCCCCAAGAAGCGCGCAATTTGAGGCGGTCGAAGAGGCGTTGATTAGCCATGAAGGCCTCCTGAGCAATGTTCCAGCCCACGGCAAATGACGGGAAGTAGCCCCAGCGGTTTTTGGGCGAAAACCGCGAGGAGCCATCGGCCCGGAAGGAGGCCGTTAGCAAATAGCGCTCAAAAAGCGTCAGGTTTATCCGACCCAAATAACTGACCATGGCCCACTCCCCGGCTCCTCCGTAGTTGAGTTGCGTGGTGTCGTTGCCGGCCGAGAGGTAGAGCAGTTCGTCAATGCCTGCTGGGAAGTTGCTGCGGCTAGCGCCAAAATATTCGAAGCGCGTTTCCTGAGCGGTGTAACCCGCCAGCGCATTCAGGCGCAAGTGTTTCCATTCGCGGTTAAAGGTCAGGGTATTTTCCCACAACCACGAGCGGTTTTCGTTGAAGCCTAGCTCCAACCGGTCGTTGGCATTGCGCTGCGACACCGATACTTCGAACACCGGCTCGTAGTATCGGCTGCGCGCTATGCCGTAGTCTAAGCCGAAATTAGAGCGAAAGGTGAAGTATTCCCCCAATTTGAGGTCGCCGTAAAGTGTGCCCACCAAGCGATTGTTTCGCGAAAAATTGCGGCTTTTGTAGAACAAATCAGCAGCCGGGTTACCGATGGCGGTGCCGAAAAAGGTGGGGTCTGAAAATCGGCCGGTAGAGTCTCGTTCGGCGTAGATGGGCGGCATCCAGAGCGTCGAGAGGAGTACTCCAGGAGCATTTTGGCTATTGGCCGAAGCAAAAGAGACGTTGTGGCCCAGTTGAACGGTTCGGTTCACGCGATACTCGTTGTTGAGCCGCAGCGTAACGCGCTCGAACTCCGACTGGCGCACAATACCCGACTGGTTGAAGTAGTTGCCAGCGATGTTGTAGGTGAATTTATCGGAGCCTCCTGCGGCGCTCAATTGTACGCTTGCGATGGGGGCTTGCCGATAAGTGACGTCTTGCCAATTGGTACCCGCACCCAGCGCCTCAGGGTCGGGAAAGAACGGCTGGCCCCGCAGTTCGTTGTACATCTGAGCAAATTGGGCGGCATTGGCCATAGGTATTTTTCGGGTGAGTGCTTGTGTGCCATAGTAACTGTTCAGGGCAATGGCTGCGCGCTCGCCAGCTTTGCCGCGCTTAGTCGTGATGATGATGACCCCATTGGCTCCGCGGTTGCCGTAGATGGCCGTAGCGGAAGCGTCTTTGAGCACCTCAATAGACTCGACATCTTGCGGGTTAACAAAGGAAGCGTCTTCCAACAGCATGCCGTCCACCACATAGAGCGGGTTAGCGTTGTTCAGGGTGCCCGTGCCTCGTATTCGAACGACTGCTCCCGCCCCTGGTTGCCCACTGGCCGGCACCACATAGACGCCGGCGATCTTTCCCTGAAGTGCTTGGTCAACCGATGCCGTAGGAATGCGCTCAATTTCGCGCGTCTTCACGGTGCCGACGGCACCCGTCAGGTCGCTCTTGCGCTGGGAGCCGTAGCCAACTACGACAATTTCGCCGATGACCTCACTTTGCGGCACCAGCGCCACATCGAGCGAGGTGCGCCCTTGTAGGGCCACTTGTTGTTCTACGTAGCCGGTGTACGTGAAAATGAGCGTCGCGTTGAGATCGGGAACTTCCAGGGCATAACGCCCCTCTGCGTCGCTGATGGTACCCATAGGGGCGCCTTGTACGGCGATGGTTACGCCAATGAGGGCTTCGCCGGTTTCAGCATCGCTAACGCGGCCCACTACGCGCAGTTGGGCCGTTGCTGCCGTGTGGGCGAGCAGGCCAAGCAAAAGAATGGGAAAGAGTTTCATAGCGTGCTTCTAGTGTATTTTTGGGCCAAATCGGTGCAGACACCTCGGTGCTGTCCCTCTTTTGGTCGTGATGAATGAGCGGTTAATTTCGCAGGAGTAAAAAGTAGTTTGTGGAGTATAGTCATTGAAGTTCGACCCGCACCGGTTGCCCATGGGCCGAGTGGCTACAGATCCAGAGGTCGAATGCTCCGGGTTCTGAACCGAAGGACATGTCCCGCCGGTAGAAGCGTAGGTCGGTCTCGGTAAGGGTAAAGGTTACGGTGCGACTTTCACCGGGCTGCAGATGGATGCGCTGAATGCCTTTGAGCTCGCGCACGGGGCGAGTGACACTGCCTACTTGGTCGCGCACGTAGAGTTGGACGACCTCTGTACCGGCGCGGTCGCCTGTGTTGCGCACTTGAGCGCTGACGCGCAGCGTATCGCCCGCCCGAAAAGTCAAGGCTGAAGTAGTAGGGAGTGAGTACTCGAAAGAAGTGTAGCTAAGGCCAAAGCCAAAGGGGAACAGCGGGCTATTGGGGGCATCGAGGTATTTACTCGTCCATTTGCTGTTGGGGTCAAAGGGGCGCCCGGTGTTTTTTTCGTTGTAGAAAATGGGCACTTGCCCTACCGACCGCGGGAAGGTCATAGGTAGTTTGCCGCTGGGGTTGTAGTCGCCGAAGAGCACGTCGGCCAAGGCATTGCCGGCTTCTGTACCCAGCCACCAGGCCTCCACGACGGCTGCGGCGCGCTCGACTACGTTCGGAATGGCCAATGGCCGACCGTTCATAAGCACAACTACGAGGGGCCTGCCCGTAGCCGCCAGCGCTTCGACAAGGGCCTCTTGCTCTCCCGGCAGCGAAAGCTGCGTACGCGAAGCCGCCTCTCCACTCATGTAAGCGGCCTCGCCAACGGCTACTACGACAACATCTGCCTTCTTGGCTAGGGCTATTGCTTCGGCGAAACCGCGGCGGTCGTTGCCCTCCAGCTCGCAGCCTTTAGCGTGCCCGAGCACCCCTCGGCTGGTCGCTCGCAACCCCTCCAGCAAGCTCACGCAGTCGGAACCACTGCCGGCCGCACTCCAACTGCCGATGAGCTCGTCCTTGTTGTCGGCTAAAGGTCCTATCACCGCAAGGCGCGCTGTGCGCGACAGCGGCAGCACCTGGCCCTCGTTTTTCAGCAAAACGATGGATTTGCGGGCCATATCGCGAGCAGCAGCGCGATGTTCAGCACTGAGTATGAGGCGTTTTTCGCGCTCTGGATCGCAGAACTTGTACGGATCTTCGAACAGCCCCAACCGGTATTTCAACTTTAAAATGCGTCGCACAGCAGTGTCGATTTGAGCCATAGAAACCCTGCCGGCCTCTAAAGATGCTTTCAAATACTGCTGAAAAACAGCGCCCTGCATGTCCATGTCGACGCCAGCGTGTAGGGCCAGTTCGCCCGCCTCTTGCTCGTTGCGGGCGACGCCGTGCGGCACCAGCTCGTTGATGGCCGTGTAATCGGTAACCACAAAGCCCGTAAAGCCCAATTCACGGCGCAGCACGTCTGTGAGCAAGTAGCGGTTGCCCGTGGCCGGCACTCCATCGTAATCGTTGAAGGCTGTCATGACGGTGGCTGCTCCGGCCCGCACTGCGGCCGCATAGGGTGGCAAGTAATACTCGCGGAAAAAGCGCTCGCTCATGTCTACCGTGCCGTATTCCCGTCCGGCGGTAGGTGCTCCGTAGGCGGCATAGTGTTTCACGCAGGCGGCTACAGCGTCGGTGTGCCCCAAGCCCTTGCCCTGAAAGCCTCGCACACGAGCCTCGGCGACCCGACACGCCCACCACGTGTCTTCACCAGCGCCTTCCATAACGCGGCCCCAGCGTGGGTCGCGAGTGAGATCGACCATAGGGGCAAACGTCCAGTGCAACCCAGCCGCCGCTGCTTCGGTGGCAGCAACGCGGGCCGAGCGCTCGATGGCCTCCAGATCCCAGCTGGCCGCTTCCGCCAATGGAATGGGAAAAATGGTCTTGTAGCCGTGAATAACGTCGTAGCCAAACAGCAGCGGAATCTTCAGACGCGACTCCTCTACGGCCAAGCGCTGCAATTCGCGCGTAAAAGCAGCCGTGTGGCTGTTGAACAGCGCTCCGCAGCGCCCCTGGCGAATGTCTTCGCGGTAGCCTTCCCGAATCGTTGGCCCGGTGGCTTCCCAATCAGTGGTGAACAGCGTCATCTGGCCAATCTTTTCCTCTACTGTCATGAGCGTCAGCAGCGAGTCCACCAGACGATCTTCTGACGACGATAAAGGTACTGAGCTGCCCTGGAAGGAAAAGAAAAGGGCTATTCCCGCAAAAATAGCGGCAGCCATGCTTCCCAGCATTTTAAGCTGCGCGCCACTTCGGGACTGAAACGGCAAACGAGCGAGGAAAGAGGTAAGCATAGTTTCGAAAAAGCGAAGTCGTTTAACCCGTGAACGTAAACATGATCCAGGCCACAATGCCCACTACAAGCGCCGAAGCCAGGATATCCCAAAGGTCGTAACTGGCCTTTAGCTCGGCGCGATGCTCTTCGGAAAGGGTAGCGTAGGTTAGGCCGTGCACCTGCTCTTCGGACTGAGGAGGTGTGAGTAGGCTGACCACTACGCACACGACGATGCAAAAGAGAAAAAACCAACTGGCAAACGTCAAGAAGTTAAGATCACCGAAAGCATACAAAAGCCCCTGAGGGTTGAGCGCTGGCCGGCTAATCTCCAGCACAAGGCGCACTACCGCTACCAACAGGCCCACCATGAGCGTAGCCATGGCGCCTTTGGCGTTGATGCGACGGGAGAAGATGCCCAGTAAAAACACGGCCGTGATGGGCGGAGCAATGTAGGCTTGTACCGACTGCAAGTACTCGTACAGCACGCCGGAAATGTTTTGCATGATGGGTATCCAGGCAATGCCCAACAACACGACGACAGCAGTAGCTAGGCGACCCACGCGCACCAACTGAGTCTCCGGAGCGTCGGGGCGTATCTTTTTATAGACGTCCACGGTGAAGAGCGTCGAGCAAGAATTGAACACCGAGGCCAGCGAGCTCATTAGCGCCGCAAGGAGGCCCGCAGCCACCAGCCCGCGTAGGCCGTGAGGCATCAGCTGCGCCATGAGCGCAGCAAAAGCCTGGTCAGGCCTATCCCACATCAACTCGCCTCGGTTTTTTAGGGCTAAAGCGACGACGCCCGGCAGCAAGAAGAGGAATACGGGCATGAGTTTGAGCAACGCACCAAAGATAGTGCCGCGTCGGCCCTGCTGCAGGTTGCGCGCAGCCAATGCGCGCTGTACAATATATTGGTCGGTGCACCAATACCAAATGCCGGAGATGGTACTCGCCATGAGAAGCGACGGCCACGGAAACTCTGGGTCGTCGGGTGGGCGCCACATGTTGAGGTACCCGGGGGCCAAGGCTTCGCGCATGCCCGACCATCCGCCTACGGCTTGAAAGCCAAAAAAGGTCAGTGCCCCAGCGCCGAGGATCAAGATCACCGTCTGCAGGGCCTCAGTGTACACTACAGCCCGAAGGCCGCCCAAGGCGGTGTAAAGGCCAGTGAGGACCACGGTGATGAAAGCCCCTAACCAAAAGTCAATGGCCAACAGCGTAGAAATGACGATGCCGCCCGCATAGATGGTTACCGATACTTTCGTGAGCACATAGGCCAGCAGGGAGAACAGCGTCAGGAACCAGCGCGCTTGAGGGCTGAAGCGGCGCTCTAGAAACTCGGGCATGGTAAAGACGCGGCTGCGCAAGTAGAAGGGCAAGAACACCCACCCCAGCAGCAAGACGATCCAAGCGTGCAATTCGTAAATGAGCATCGGAATTTTGCCGCCTGCGCCTGCACCCGCCAGTCCGACGACGTGCTCCGAGCCAATGTTCGAAGCAAAGATGGAAGCCCCCACGACAAACCAGCCAATGTTTCGACCCGCCAAAAAATAGTCGGTGCTGTCGCGTTGTCGCTGCCGAATGACCCACACGGCCAGTAGGAGAAGTATTAAAAAGTAGCCGCCGATAACAGCCCAGTCAAGAAGGTTGAAGTGTTGCATAAACAGTCGCTTTGAGCAGTGAGAAGGTGTTTCGCCGTTGCTTTTTGCGGATAGGTGTTCCAATTATTCTCGGCGGTTTCGGCCGTGCTTTTTCGCAGAGGATGAAGGCGTTTTTCGCTGGGCAAAAAGCCACGCCATAAGCGACGGATTATAATACGTCTGATGCCAGATGGCGTGGGCTAAAGTCTCATATTCGGTGTATCGGACGGGCTGGCCGTGTTTGCGCAAGGCTTCGGCTATGTGGCGCGAGCGCGAAGGCGGCACCACCTCGTCTTGCCGACCGTGAAAAATCCAGACAGGTACGTTTCGGATGCGATGCGCTTGGGCGGGGTCGCCGCCGCCGCATAAGGGCACTGCTGCCGCGAACCACTCTGGCCGACGCATGAGCAAGTCGAATACGCCAGCGCCTCCCATAGAGAGGCCTGTCAAATAGAGGCGCGAGGGGTCAATGTCTGGCTCGTCGCGCAGCAGTTGCTCGATGAGGGTCATCAGCAGGCGCATGGGTTCGGTGGGAGTTTCGCTCCAGGTAACAGCCGTGCGTATGTCGGCACCCGACCAGCGCGCATCGGGTGGGCATTGGGGCGCGAGCACGTAGCAGGGGTAACGTCGCTGGTGCGCTGTTTCGGCAAACGCCAGCACGCCGTTGAGCAGTTGGCGCTCATTGTCGTAGCCGCGCTCGCCTACGCCGTGAAGAAAAACGACGAGTGGCAGGCGCACGCGTTGACCTTGGGCATCCACCAAATGCCCTTGAGCGTTTCGGCGCAGGCCGTAGTTGGCCGTTGCTGGTAGCCCGTTGACGGGGCGCAGCAGCCGATAGGGTAGGGCACTGGTCTTGTCTTCTCGGAAAATGCGCCTTTCAAAGAGCCATTTCGGCTCTGCCGATATTTCTGGGTTGGGTTTGACCGGTTTCTCCGGCGGCAGCGGTGCCTCGCGGAAAGCGTCTAACCATCCTCCGCTAAAGCCTGCGCGCCTAAGGCCGGTGCGGAGGTAGGGATTTTTTTTCATCACATTCCACAACAGATTGCTGCGGTAGTTTTCCAGCATGAGCAAGATAGGCCCTTGGTCAATCCCTAAATAGTCTTCGGCAAACCAGCCCTCGGGCAGGCGCCCATCGGCGGTGAAAGTCAGGTTAAAAGCATCCTTAAAGCCGTATGGTCCCACCAGGCTATCGTAGTAGGTTTCCCACATGGCCTGTAGGGCGGGCAGGCAAACTTCGGGAGCAAAAGGCACAGAGCCTCCCGCAGCCGTAGGCGCTATGGTTCCGTCGTCTTCCAAATAGTCGCTGGCAACCCCTCGAGCGTGATAGGCGTGAAAAGACTTCCATGTGTCGGGGCGGCACAGGCCCTGACCGTAGCGCTGGACCCACTCCATAGGGCCGTCGCAAGCCGTTAGTCCCCACGTGTTTTCTGAATAGCCTTTGAACTGCTGCGGATTTCGGAGGCAATAGGCGCGGTTGGCCAAAGTGGCCCGGCGGCTGTTTTCAAAGTAGTCCATTCCCTTTTGGCGCATGTACCGGTCTTGGATGCCGCGAAAGTCTACCCAAACGTGGCTGTACTGATGACCGAAGAGCGGGCCGAAGTTGACATGGGGCTGGCCTTCGAAGTCATCCCAGTAGTAATTGAGCGTCCAGGCATCCCAGCTGGAGGCGGGAATAGGATGGGTTGGCGAGCCGAGGGCCAACACATAGAGAATCATGGCTTCCGTGTATCCAAACCACTCGGCGCGGAGGAAGCCTTTTTCGGGGCGCCAGCCCATGCTAAGGCGGTGATTAGGCCCCAGCATCCAGTCCCACTCTACCCGGCGGTAGAGCGTGTCCGCCAGTTGGCGAATGGCCTCTTCTACGCTGTCGTCGCCGTCAAAATAGCTCATGCACGACAGCACCCCGGCCATGAGCAGTCCGCTATCTATGGACGACAGCTCTACATCCCGGTGGCGCCGCCCGCGCTCGTGGTCAAGAAAATGGTAGAAAAAACCGCGATAGCCAGCCATTCCCTCCACTTCTGGGCCTTGGGGCAGCGTTAGAAGCGTTTCTAAAGTATGCCTCACGCGCTGAGCAGCCTCTGGACGGCTAACCCAACCGCGCTCAATGCCGACGATGTAGGCGCTCAAGCCAAAGCCCGTAGCGGCAATGCTGGAAAACGCCTTCGTCGGCCAACGGTCGGGTATCTGACCCAGCGCATCTGCCCGCTCCCAAAAATAAAGAAAAGTACGCCGCTGAAGTTCCTCTACGCTAAATGGAACGCGCTCCTGAGCGGCCATTGCGCTGGCCATCCAGCACCACAGGTATGTGAGAAACACCCGCATAATACCGACAAATTTGACTGACGCAAAGAGAGGCTGCCCCCGCCCAAACATCACCAGCGGCGGGCAGCACTCTAGAGGAAGCGGTTGATGCGTCAGTTTTTGATGAATTTTGCGATACCCACGGGCAAGCCCTGAGCATCGAAAGCCGTCAATAGGTAAACACCCGCTGGAAATTGCGATACATCAACGTCCGTGCGCACGTCGCCACCGGTGTTTACTTCTGCCAAATGCCGCCCTATGAGGTCCGTAACGGATACGCGGGTTACTTGCTCCAAGTTCTCCACCCGAAGCCATTGCTCAGTGGGGTTGGGAAATACTCGCAGGCTCGCCAGCGGGAGCGGCTGCCACACCGACACGCTGGTGCAGGCGCCGTTGCCGATGACGAGGTCGTCAAAGTAAGACGTTACGTTTTGTCCTGTGGCGTTGATGCCCAAGTCGAAGAAGATAGTCAGTCGCTTAAATTCCGAATTGTCGGGCACAGCCGAAAAGTCGAACGTCAGCTCTTCCCAGGCGTTCAGCTGAGTATTGGCTACGGGGATTTCGAGGAAGAAGCCGTTAACGGCGTCGCCCTCGACTTTGACGGCAAAGTTGCCAATGTGGTCCATGTGCACTTTGGCGCGCACTTGTTTGACGCCTTTCCAATCAATGGGCGCTTCTAAGTCAGCATACATGCCGGCGAAGGGCAGCGCGTCGCCTGCCTTAACGAATTTGCCCACCTTGCTCGACGTATTGATACCCGAAGGGTTAGGGTTATCCACTACCTCAAACTGGTAGCCCGCCTGCTCCAGTGAGCCATTAGCGAAATAGCGGAAATTAGTGATGCTCGTTTGAGGCGACTCGTAGTCGGCAATGCAGCCGTTGTAGCCGGCGCGCGCCCAGCGGATGTTGTCCAAATAGTAAGTGCCGCCGCCAGTAGGGCTAAGCACGTTGACGAAGATGACCAGTTTCCTGTTCTGAGTGCCGACGTATTTGCTGAAGTCAATGTTGAAGCGATACCAGCGGTTTGCTGCCTTGAGGGTATCGAAGATTTCCACAGGTGTATCCCCGCCCTCGAGTTTGAAGAGGAAGGGCACGTTGTTGAACGGCGACCAGACCTGCACTTGCAGTTGGTTGTACACCGACAGGTCGGGCGGAGCGGCGAATTCGTAACCGATGCCGGCAAATTCGGTTCCCGGCCCCGCGGGGTCTCGGTATTCGCCTACTTTGAGCGAGCCGTTTTCAGGGGCCAAATGCGGGTTGTTGACGACACTCACATCACTGGCGCCATAGAAGATCTGAACAAAGTTGCGCTGGCATTCAAAGTCATCAATGATGTTGGGAATAGGCACTGTACCTGCGCACGGGTCTACGGTGGCTTTGGATTGGCGCAGGTTGTCGATGCACCAGCTTTCGCCCGGGGCGGCCGTGCCAGCGTTGAAAATAAAGCGCACTTCGTTGAAGTCCTTAATGTTGTCGAAGGCGGAGAAATCGAAGTTGAGCGTTTCCCATTGCCCGGGAGTAGTAATAGTGGCTTCGGCGGACTTGTTGCCTTGGGTAGGGGAGCTGAGTTGCACAATGACTTTGCCGCCGCCAGCAGGGCTGAGCACATCCACATTGAACTGCGGGAACACCGAAAGGTCGAAAGGCGTCAGCGAGAAGGCTTGCAGAGTAGAGAACGGCGACGAGCCTTTAGCGTAGCAGCCGACGTTGGGTGAGTCGTTCACGCTGTTCGGACTCGGGTTAGGCGTCGGGCCGTTGAAGGTCCCGTGCAAGGCGGTATTTTGGTCGAGCGGTTGCCAGCCTAAGCTGATGCCGCCTTCAAAGTCCTCAATGACTACATCAGTAGGTGCCGACAACTTAACGTTGTCGAAGTAGTATACGTCGCCCGGCTCTCCGTTGACGCCCGCGTTGAAGAACAGCACCCAGCGCCTATGACCTTTGCCGGCCTGGTCGCTGAAGTCCACTTTAGCCGTCGTCCACTGGTTGGGCACCATGGGCACGAACACTTCTTTAGGCGGGTTTGGGCCGCCTTCCAGTTTGATGAGAAGGTTGCCCGCCTTGGGCGACCACACCTGTACAGAGAATTGGTTGCGTTGCGATAGGTCTATGGGCGTTGGATAGGCTATTACCAAGGCCGCCCATTCGGTACCCGGGCCGGCGGGGTCGTTCCAGCGACCGACTTTGGGCGAATTGTTGTCGCCGGTAGGGTAAGGGTTTTTCACGACGGAGAGGCTATCCCATCCCAACGCGTAGGCAGCATTGCGGTTGCACTCAAAGTCATCAATAACGTCAGGGTCGAGGGTAATGCCTTTGCAGGTGTTAGGATAGGCGCATAGATTATCGAAATAGTACGTCCTGTCGTCGCCCGTGTTGCCCGGGTTGAAAACGATGAGGATTTTGGTGATGGTGTTATAGCTTTCAGCACCCGACATGTCGAAGGTCAGGCGTTGCCACGCGTTGGCTACGGGTACGTACTTTACCTTTTCCAGTGCTTGCCCTGTGCCTTCTAACTTAAACAAGACGCTGGTAGGCTGCGGCACCCACACGTCGAGGGCAAATTGGTTGTACACCGACAGGTCAATAGGGCCAGTGCCTACGGTGCCGAAGGCAAAATTGTAGTCGAAATTAGGATTATTGGTAAAACTGCCCACCGTAGCTGTACTGTTCACCTGATTGGGAGCAGGGTTGGCGATGGCGCCATTGAAAGTGCCGTTCAGCCCTGTCCAAGTAATGTCGGAGCTGCCTTCGAACGTTTCATAGCAGCGCTCGGCGCGCACAGCCACGATGTCGTCGAAATAGTAGGTTTTGTCGTCGCCCAGTACGAAGGAGTTGAACGACACCAACAGCGTTTTCAGGTGTGTGTACGAGGCGCCTGCCGACAGGTCGAAGGTGTACTCTACCCATTGGTTGGCCACGGTAATGTCCACGAATTTTTCCACAGGTGGCCCTCCTGGGCCTTCCAGCTTGAGCAATGCCTTGGAGGGCGCCGTGGGCGACCAGATTTTCATCTTGAACTGGTTGAACTCGCTGATGTCTACCGGTGTAGCAAAGGTGTGCAAGGCAAAGCAGAAGTCGAAACCAGGGTTGTTGGTGTAAGAGCCTACAAAGTCGCTCGTATTGATGCCTGATTTGTCGGGGTTGGCGATAGCACCGTTGAAAGTGCCGTTGAGGCCTATCCAGCTAAGCGTAGGGGTGCCGCTCTCAAAGTCTTCATAGACGACTACTTGAGCGTTTGCTGTCGGCCAAAGGAAGAGAGCAAACAGTGCAATGAGCAAAAGAGGTTTCATACGAGACTGTTTTTAGTGAAAGGAATAAGGATGCGATTGTTCTTGTACAAATGAGTCTTTTTGAGCCAGGTAGTTTAATCGTCCGTTATCCAAAAATACCGAACAATAGGATGGGCATCAGGTATTTGTAGGCGCATCAGATACCAGCCTTTAGGCCAGTGAGTTGAAGAAAACGGAAAAAGATTTTCGCCGGCATTTAGCCAGCCTTCCTGTCGAGCAATAGCAGGGCTTTTGCCCAACACATTCAGCACCTCTATTTGATAGGGCAATGCCTTAGGTGCAGTTATTTTCACCCAGAAAAAACCTTTGCCCACTGGGTTGGGAAATAGCGCACATTCTATCGCTTCCGTCGGTAGCGTTGGCGCCGATACCGAAGAGTCGGGTTGAAAGCCGCACGCCAATAGTGCTGGCTCGATTTCCGGGTTTTGCATAAACAATCGCCACAATAAGCCGGTGCGGTAGTTTTCAATCATGGCTACGATTGGGCCTTGGTCAATGGCTAAATAGCTGTTGGCAAACCAGTTTTGCGTCAGATTAAAAGCGTCGTAGAAGCCGCAAATGCCCCATAGTCGCTCGCCCAAATGGCGGTAGAAGTACCGCAAAGCGGCCATGCTTTGTTCTGGCGTGTAGGGCATGGAGGCCAAAGCAGCCGTTGGGGCTATGGTGCCTTGGTCATTGGCGATATCGAAGGCAAAGTAGCCGTTGGGGGCGTCGCAAGCGGTGAGGCCCCAGCATTCAGCGCTATATCCGAGGAATTTTTTCGGGTTCAGTTTGGCGTATTCCCACTGGATGAGGGCGTGATGCCGATTTCGGATGAAATAGTTGCAACAGGCATCTCGCCAGCCGCGCGGGTCGAAGCCCAAGTAAGAGTAGTGGGCGAAGAACATCGGGCCGCCGCCGTTTAGGCCCGTGTAGATAGGGTAGCCAAAATAAACGGCTGGTGTACAATAATTGGGAGAGACCGCCCACCCGCTTTGGTAAAGGCTGCCGGGCACCGGATGCGTGGGCGAAGCAGCAGCCAACAGATAGACGAGCTGGGTTTCGTTGAAGCCCCGTAGGGGGAAGTTCATCTGCCAACCGTAATTGGGCGACCAGTGCCAGTACAGCACAGGGCTGTTGTTGCGCCGAAACCACGACCACTCCACGCCGTGCCACAAGCTGGTGATGGCGGCGCGCAGGCCCGCTTCTTGCGGGTCGTTGTGGTCGAAGTATTGGCGCGCTGCCAATAAGCCTTGCATCAGAAAAGCCGTTTCTACCAAGTCGGCCCCGTCGTCATAAGCGCTGAAGGGCAGGGCCTTACCCGTAGTGCCGTTAATCCAATGAGAAAAAGCTCCGTGAAATCGGTCGGCAAATTGAAGGAAGGAGACGATCTGGATAAGGCGGTCGAGCGCTTGCTGGCGCGTGATCCAGCCGCGCTCAGCGCCGACGAGAACAGCCAAAATACCAAAGCCCGTGCCGCCTGTAGTAACGGTGAACACACTGCTGATGCGCTCGCGAGCCATGCCGCTGACGGGGTGGGCAAAGTCCCAAAAATAGCGAAAAGTGTAGCGCTGCACCATGTCGAGCAATTCCTCGTCGGTCATGGGTGCAGTTTGGGCGCAGGCCGTTTGAGAAAAGTCGCTGATGGCCAAGCCATTGTTGCGCACGCTGCGTATGCGGTAGCAGCGCGTCAGGTAGTCGCCTTCGTCGCCCGTCCAATCTACAATAACTGTGGGCGCAGGACCTACCGTGCGCAGGTGTTCGAACGTATGACCGCCATCCATCGAGCGAAAGACCTGATAACCTGTAATCTGGGCGTCGTTGACCGGCTGCCACCGTACTTCTACGTGTTTTTCGTAGCCATCGGCCCCCACGTAAGTAGGAGGATCAGGGACTTGCCCCCTCAGGAAAATAGGGCAAAGCCCTACGAACAGTACAATTTTGGCAGTAGTAATCTGGCGCATAGCACAGCAGCAGTCGAATGAAACCTCTAAACACAAAGTGAATGTGCGGTGATCGTCTGAAAGACAAAGGTAAAAACGCGCAGAAGTGAAGGAGTGGTGATACACATCATCCTGCGTGTTTATTATCATTCCCCGTGCCAAAGAAAAACAGGCCCTGCTGCTGTCGCTGCAGCGCTCGCTGCATTTTTTCGGAAGACGCCTGCTGTATGGCCGTTAAGAGGCGTAAGGAGAGTCGTAGCCCAAGATGCGCAGCATAGAGTCGGCGTCTTGTTCTGGGAACACTTCCCAGTCGGTCAGTTCTCCGTAGTAGTTTCTATCGATCAAAATGTGCTTAGGCGAAGGGATGAGGCAGTGCTTAAGGCCTCCGTATCCGCTAAGCGACTCCTGATAGGCGCCCGTATGAAAGAAGCCAATGTAGAGAGGGTCTTCTGTTTGCTCGTCGTAGACGGGCAGATATACCTGATTGATGTGGGCTTCGGAGTTGTAGTAGTCGGCGTTATCGCAGCTGATACCGCCGATGTTGACGCGTTGGTGCTCTTTTTCCCAGTGGTTGATGGGCAGTAGGATAAATCGCTCTTTAATGCCCCAACTGTCGGGCAAGGTGTTGATGAGGGAGTTGTCGAGCATGTACCACAGCTCGGCGTCGTTTTGCTGCTTTTTTCCGATTACAGAGAAAATGACAGCACCGCTCTCTCCGACGGTATATTTGCCAAACTCGGTGTAAATATCGGGTTCGGGCACCCCTTCGTCGTCGCAATACGCTTTGATGAGGCGCACGATTTCGCCCACCATGTAGGGGTAGTCGTAGTCGAAACCCAAAGAGTTGCGAATGGGCATGCCACCTCCAATGTTGAGCGCTGTAACCGTAGGGCATTTCTTGCGCAATTCGCAATAGGTTTTGATGCCTTTCTTTAACTCGTTCCAGTAATAGATGGTGTCCTTGATGCCCGTATCTACGAAGAAATGCACCATTTTAAGCACAAACTTGGGATTGGGTGCAATTTTTTCCTCGTAAAATCGCACGACGTCGCTTTGGCGAATGCCGAGGCGCGAAGTGTAAAATTCGAAATTCGGCTCTTCTTCGGTGGCCATGCGGATACCGATGTTGCACTGCTCTTTTTGGACTAAGGCGGCGTAGTAGTCTAATTCAGCGGCATTGTCGCATACGGGAATGACGTTCTGGAAGCCTTCGTTGATGAGGCGGGCGATACCTCTGAGGTAGGCCAAAGGCTTATAGCCGTTGTTGACGATGGTCGTACTCTTGTTGATTTTGCCCAGCCGATAGAGCCGCCAGATGAGGTCAATATCGAAAGCGGAGGACGTCTCCAGCTGGGTGCCGTTTTTTAACACCTCGTTGAGGACAAAGGCAAAGTGCGAACTCTTGGTGCAGTAGCAATACACGTATTTGCCCGTATAGTTGTGGCGTTGCATGGCGTCGCGAAAGAGCTTGCGCGCTGTCTGGATCTTTTCGCCAATCTTGGGCAAATAGGTTAGCTTAAGCGGAGAGCCATATTTCTGGATAAGCTCATATAGGTCAATATCGTTAAAAATTAAGCGATTATCCTTGAGCCGAAAGCCGTCCTGCGGGAAATCGAAAGTCTGAGTAACGAGCTCGTAGTATGTATTTTTCATCTCTGATGTTAGCAAAGGCCTGCAAAAGTATTTCCCTTTGAAAATGTAGAGCCGGCTTTTTTAAGCCTCTTTCCAAACTCTTTCGTTGGCGGGTCTTTACCGGCCTTTTGATAGGGTTGTTCGTGCGAACGGCTGCCAAAAGTCCCATGCCAAAGCGGCCATTACGGCGCCGTACTCTATGGCAATGTACCCGTATTTCTCCTGGAAATGGCCACCGGCATAATGGCTATAAGAGAGCACTGCAGCAGCAGCCCATACTTGAGGAAAGCACCAGGTCGGCCTTCGCGCTGAGGCCAATGCCAGTGCAAACGGCACGAGAACGTACCATGGATGTACCGTTGTGGCCAACAACAGGTACAGCGCCGAAGCCAATGTCATGCGATCGGCTAAAGAAAACCCTTGAGGGCTTTTAGCCCGGTACAAAGCAATCATCCATACTCCCACGAATACTAGCCCGCCTAAGAGTACACCCAACCAGCGCGCCCGCATCATTTCTTTAGCCTCTAATACCACCAGCAGCTCCCTTAAGCCGTAATAAATGCCGGCATTGAAGGCAAACTGCCCAAAGTAAAGCCTTAAGCTGCTGAAAAGGTTTTGCAGTACTGTCCCACTCCAAAGCGGTATAGAGAGCAAAGCGCAAAACAGCGCAAAATAACTCAGAAACAGCCACCGGACACGCTTATCCAAATAGACCCAAAGAATGGGCAAAAACAACAGCGGCAGCAACTTGACGCCCACGGCTAAGACCCAAAAAAAGGCCGATGCCCTCCAGTGCCGTCGTTCTATGAGCAACAACGCCACCCACAAAAAAGCAATCATGGCCACTTCAAAGTGGGCATTGCCCACACCCTCCAGAATGACTAACGGATGGAGCGCGTACGCCACTACCGCCCAGCTTTGGCCCCTTAGTCGCCACAGGGCCCATATAGCCAGCAACTCCGCCATAAATAAAAATACCTTCAAGACAAGCACACCACCTTCTGTGCTTTCGGGAAAAATTCGGGCAGCTGCCCAAAACACACCTTGGCACACCGGCGGGTAGAC
>CALHAM010000049.1 GCA_937934275.1 uncultured Saprospiraceae bacterium
ACCCGTCAATTTTTCCAATCAGACTCGTTTAATGCGCTTAAAATCAGCAGGGTGAGGCGATACATTCTGTTATAAATGCAGGCAAATCAGCAGACAAAAAACGACCTTTGCACCTTCATCTTGTTTGAAATTCATGAAAACTAAAACGCTGCGCAAAGACAAAGTCAACGTCATCACGCTGGGCTGTTCTAAAAACTTAGTGGACAGCGAGAACCTCATTACCCAACTGCGCGCCAACGACTACGAAGTGTCACACGAACGCGCCGATGCGCAGGCAAACATTGTTATTGTCAACACGTGCGGCTTTATTGACTTAGCTAAGCAAGAGAGCATTGACACTATATTGGAGCAAGCCGCCCTTAAAAGTGCCGGAAAAATTGAAAAGCTTTACGTGACGGGGTGCCTTTCGCAGCGCTATCGCCATGAATTGGCGGCCGAGATCCCTGAAGTGGACGCCTTTTATGGTACTTTGGAACTACCTGCCCTATTAGCACGCTTAGAGGCCAATTATCAACACGAACTCTTGGGCGAGCGACAAATCACTACGCTGCCACACTACGCCTATCTCAAGATTTCAGAAGGCTGCAATCGCACCTGCGCTTTTTGCGCTATCCCCCTCATGCGCGGACCGCACGTAAGCCGTCCGGTGGAGGAACTTGTACAAGAAGCGCGTCACTTAGCCCGCCGTGGTGTCAAGGAACTAATACTCATTGCTCAGGAGCTAACCTATTACGGCTTAGACCTGTATAAGAAGCGCGAACTGCCCCGCCTACTTCACGCCCTGGCGGACGTAGACGGTATCGAATGGATTCGCCTACACTACGCTTACCCTAGCAAGTTTCCGCTGGAGGTGCTCGACGTCATGGCCGAACGCACCCAAGTATGCCGCTATTTGGACATGCCTTTGCAACACGCCAGCGATTCCATCTTGCAGGCCATGCGTCGCCAAATTACGCGCGACGAGACGCGCCAATTGCTCGACCACATTCGCCAACGCATCCCCGACATCGCCCTGCGCACGACTTTTCTGGTGGGTTTTCCCGGTGAAACGGAGGCCGATTTCGAAACTTTGATCGATTTTGTAGAGGAGCAGCGCTTCGATCGCGTCGGCGTCTTTCAATATTCGCACGAAGAAGGGACGCGCGCATACGAGCTGCCCGATGACGTGCCGCCCGAAGTGAAAGCTCAGCGCGCCGAACGCTTGATGGAAGTACAACGCGAAATTTCGCAAGAGAAAAACGAAGCCAAGATAGGACAGACGCTCCGCGTCTTGTTCGACCGCAAAGAAGGGCGCTACTTTATCGGACGAACCCAGGCCGATTCGCCCGAAGTGGATAACGAGGTGCGTGTAGAAGCGCACAGCAATTACGCCCGCATCGGCGACTTTGCTCAAGTCCTCATTACGGCGGCAGATAGCTATGATTTATACGGCATTATCGAGCCAAACCCTTAAATCATACGACGCCTGCGCGCATGGAGAATATCTGGCACATTGATTTAACCCCGCTTCAATGGGTGCTCTTTGCCCTCGGCGGCGTAGCTTCTGGTATTATCAATACACTTGCAGGAAGTGGCTCACTCATCACCTTGCCTATTTTTGTCTTCTTCTGTGGCCTTCCGGCTCCAGTGGCCAATGGTACCAATCGCATCGGTGTATTGTTGCAAAACACCGTAGCTATCCGCGCGCTAAGCCGCGCTGGCATCGCCGATTTTAAGGGGAGTGCTTGGTTGACAATCCCCGCTGCAGTGGGAGGCATCGTTGGCTCGCGCATTGCCGTATCGCTCACCGAAGCGTGGATGAATTACACCCTGGGTGGGCTGATGGTTTTCATGCTCGTTGTCTTGCTGCTGCACCCCGAACGCTGGTTGCGCGAGTCAAAGCCCCTGACGGGGCGAAATAGACATCCGCTGACGCTGTCGGCTTTTTTCTCAATCGGCTTCTACGGCGGCTTTATTCAGGCCGGTGTAGGTATCTTTCTTTTGGCCGGATTAGTGTGGTTCAGCCAATACAGCTTGCGTAGTGGCAATAGCGTTAAACTACTCATCGTCTTGATGTTGACGATACCCTCTACCTTGGTTTTCCTTTTCTACAATCAGGTGCATTTGGGCTACGGCATCCTTATGGCGATCTTTCAAGGCATAGGAGCCTGGATGGGAGTACACTTCATCGCCCGCCTGCCCAACGCCAATGTGTGGATCTATCGGCTTTTGTTGGCTGTTACTACCGTCTCCGCTGTCAAATTCTTTTGGTAAATTTAATATGAGAAAGTCGTTACTTAGCAGTTCATAGAGCGTCGTTAGCGCGTCTTTTGCAAAGCCAAGAGAAAGTATCTTACCTGGAAATAAATAGCGGCCTCAAACTTCACATATCTTCCCACTATATGCTTTCAATATTCATTTCAAAATACAAATAGTTTATGTCAATCAAAGCAAAGTACCAAAAAGTCCTCGAGCTGGGCGAAAAACTCCAAGTTAAAGACGGCCGCGTAGAAGAAGGCGACGGTAAGCTCAAGGTGTGGGGCACCGTAGACTGCCAGTATGAAAAAGACCAACTGTGGGACGCCATCAAAGCCATTGGCGGCGAAAATCCCTCGGACATTATGGCTGACATTCGCGTGGCTAGCACGGGATACTACGCCAAGCATACCGTCCAAAAAGGCGATACGCTGAGCAAAATCGCCCAGCACTACTACGGCGACATGAAAAAGTACATGGCTATTTTCGAAGCTAATCGCGACATCTTGAAAAACCCAGACCTCATTCACCCGGGCCAAGTATTGACTATTCCGAACCTGTAAAAGCGTAGAGTATCCGCTTCCTTTCAAAGAAATAAAGCCGGCGAATGCCTTAAGGCATCGCCGGCTTTTGCACATAGGGCCGCTCGGATTAGGCCATCTCGTAGGCCTCCACTGGCGGACACACGCAGACTAAGTTTCGATCGCCATAAGCTTGGTCGATGCGGCTGACCGTAGGCCAGAACTTCCAGCCTTGGCGCAAATAAGGCAGCGGGAAAGCCGCTTGCTCGCGGCTGTAGGCGTGTGGCCACTCGTCGGCACAGACCACTTGAGCAGTGTGCGGTGCATGGTGTAGAGGGTTGTCTTCTATGCTGTATTTGCCTTCCGCAATTTCGTCGATTTCCCGGCGAATGGCCAGCAGAGCGTCGCAAAAGCGGTCTAGCTCGGCCTTACTTTCGCTTTCCGTAGGCTCGATCATGATGGTACCCGCTACCGGG
>CALHAM010000050.1 GCA_937934275.1 uncultured Saprospiraceae bacterium
CGCAATAGGGCAGTGCTGATACAGGCCAGTGCGCCAATGGCCTCCATAATTCCTCCAAACGTCATGGCGCAGATGACCAACCACACGGTGGGCAGCATACCGGCCATACCCTTCGTCGCGAATAGGTCGTTGAGCGTAGCCTGGCCTGTTTCTATGCTGGTGCTGGTGGTTATCGCGTTCATCACGCCCTGGTATGCAGCCTGAAAGTTTAAGGCATCGGCGCCTGCTATTTTCACCACTAAGTCGGGCTGAAACAGAACTGCAAACAGTCCGCCCAGCAAAGCTCCGCCCAGCAGGGCAATCAGGGGGCGCGTGCGGAAGACGATTAGCCCAACCACGGCCAGCGGAACCAACAGCAGCCAAGGTGTGATGTAAAAGGTGGAGTCGATAGTCTTCAGGATAGCAGAAGGCTCCGCAATGCCTGTGGGCTGATGGTTGGCGCCCAAGATCGCGAAAACAATGAGCGTAATTACATAGGTGGGCACTGTGGTCAGCATCATGTATCGAATGTGCGCGAATAAGTCGCTGCCCGCCATTGCCGACGCTAAGTTGGTAGTATCGGACAGCGGCGACATCTTGTCGCCAAAATAAGCCCCCGAAATAACCGCTCCGGCCACCATCCCTTCTGGAACACCCAAAGCCTTTCCAATCCCGATGAGAGCGATACCCACTGTGGCCGAAGTAGTCCAGGAACTTCCTGTCGCCACGGAAATGATGGAACATACCAACACCGTAATCGGTAAAAAGATCTTCGGATTCAGCAACTGGATGCCGCCGTAAATCAGCATCGGAATTGTGCCGCTCACCATCCACGTGCCTGCTAGCGCGCCCACTAAGAGCAAAATGAGAATAGCTTCCGTGGTAGACTTCAGGTTGTCCGACACCTCTTCTACCATTTGCCGATAGGTAACTCCATTGCGAAAACCTACGATTGCCGCTACTGCAGCGCCCATGAGCAAGATAAATTGGTTGGAGCCGCCCAGCGAGTCATCGCCGAAAACCAGTACGTTGTAGGCCAACAGTCCAATAAGCACGACAACAGGCAACAGGGCCTCGCCTAAGCTCAGCTCTTTGTTGCGAATGATGCGAATGTCTCTCATGATGAAAATCTTTTGACACCGACAGCCGTCCAACGACTGTTCATAACAGGGAGAATTGCTTTATTTTTTAAAGCGCCAAATGTAAACATTTTATGTTTTCAGGTACTAATTTTGAAAAATTGACACGGAGTAGCCTTACACAATTGGCCAATCTTCATAAAAAGGTCTCTCCTCACTACAGTCACAGATGTCGTTTAAATGCTGGAAACAGAATAACACAAAGAAATCTTGCTGTATTCAGAGTGTATCATCCTATAAAATAAAACTAAGTTGACATGAGACCTTCTTCTTTTACCCTTGTACTGTTGTTGTACGCACAGATGCTGCAAGCGCAGTTCAACATTCTGCCCCCTATAGTAAATACGGGCATCTATGCAATTACGGACACCGTCTATATGTCACCTGACGGTAACGATGCAAACCCGGGTACGCAGGACAGGCCTGTTCGTAGTTTCTCCCGCGCTATTGACCTCATCCCCTTCAAACTTCCGGGCTTGCCTACCTACGGTTTGGTGCGCCTTTTACCTGGGGTTTATTCTACCACCGTTGGCTTTAAGCAATTGCCGGAGCAGTGGCTCCAAAGTGGTGCTTATAAGAATATCAGTGTAGAAGGTATTGGCGAAGTGATTATACAAGGACCATCCCCTGAAAATCCGGCAAACAGTGCTTTGCTGCATTTATTAGGCGACCACATCTACGTGCGTAATCTTAAGCTAAAATACGGAAAAACTGAGGGAGTACTCATTAGAAGGGATGATGGTAGTCGCGTTCACGATGTCATAATAGAAAGAGTAGAAATAGACAGTGTTAAAAGCTTCGGCATCCTTATCCAGGAAACAGACCGCGTAGAGGTGCGTTACTGTGTTTCGCGTCGTGCTGCTCGCTTAGACGAAGAGCAGCTGCCCTCTAATTGCCAATGGCCCAGCGGCATCAAGTTTTTGGGGTGCACTCACGCCACTATTCACCACTCTGAGATCTCCTGTACCCGAGGAGAAGGGCTTAATTTTCAAAACACACTTTATGGGAGGGCCTACCGAAATATTCTGCAAGACAATCCAACTCATTTTTACTGCGATAATTCTGCCCGCTTACTCGTCTATCAAAATTATCTGTACAACACTCCCGGCAGCACCTCGTGCTGGAAAACCTGTCCGGAAGACAACCTTGTGGAGGCCGGCAAAGCTTTTTTAATAGCCAACGAAGGTGCTTGCATCAAGGGCAATCTACCTGTCTTTGACAACTGTCTTACCAAGTGCTTTTTGCCAGACGAGTCTTTTTCCAATGTGGATAGTATCTATATTTTCAATAACCTCATCCAAAACTCTGGCCGTTGTCTTGATTTTTGGCAGGGGAACTTGAAAGTAATAGGCATTAATTGCATTCGAAATGTGTTTGTTTGGCACAATACTTTTATCGGGACCTTGCAAATAGACAATCACAAGACACACATTGTGCATCTCTTTCTTCCAGATTTCAATCTTATTCCGACAGCCACTCGTGGTGCACTCCGCAACATAAGAATAGAGAATAACCTCTTTGCTTTTGACCCAAGTAGAAATATCCCCTTAGTCGAGGTATTTAATACCTTCATTCCGGGTCAGGATAGGGACTACTTAATTGCTTCGAATGTGTGGAGCAAGACGCCGCCTCTTTCGGCTAAAGTTCTTAGCAGCAATATTGAACGGCCTGCGCTACCTTCTAACTTGAATTTGTTGGGCGACACAGCTTTGCAACAGGTGATACCCACTGTAATTGTAGGCACCAGTAATGTGCTGAATGCGGATTTTTATCGTTTAGTACCCAACCCAGCGGCGGCCTACTTAACCGAAGACTATCTGGGCTATTCGCGCGAGGCCTCCCTTACCAACGTGGGAGCTTTTGAGGTGCAGAGCGCTGTGAACACGCACACCTCGGCGCCATGGAAGCGCATAAAGCTCTACCCAGTGCCGGTTATAGATGAGTTGTGGTTAGACTTATCGCCCGAACATGGGCAAGAGGATTTCACGGTTGAAGTATACGATCCGACGGGTCGCTTGGTGAGCATGGCGCGTAATGCGGTGCGCATCTCCTGTGGTCACCTGGAAACAGGCGTCTACTACTTGGTCTTACGCGGCGATACGTGGTTATTTCGAGAGGTTTTTGTCAAGGTTCACTAATGCAGAGGAGTGAGTAGAGGGTGCTGCAGGTAGGCAATGCGAGATATGGATCATACTTTTGCGGTGCATTTCACGCATCAAATCCTCATGTCTCGCTTTGCATTTATTGTTCTTTTCTGGTGCTTGATCAAAGCAGCGCTCGTTCAGGCTCAGCGCAGCGCAGCCGAATGGCGGGCCGATATAGATTGGCTCAAGCGCGAGCTTCCGAAGCGACACCCGGCGCTGTTTCGCTACCACAGTCGCGAGGCGTTCGAGCGCGATTTGGATGAAGTGGCTGCTCTTGCCGAGGGAAAGAGCGACCTGGAGGTAGGGCTTTTACTGCAGGCCTCGCTGGCCAAATGCCGAGATGCCAACACGCGTGTAGAGTTGTCGCCGTTGTTTCAGCAGTCGGGCGGGGTTATCCCTATCGGTCTTGGCTGGTACGAAGGAGGGCTGTATGTGAGTGCCACGGTTAGGCGTTTTTCGCCGGCGATGGGCCGTCGCGTGTTGTCTATTAACGGTATCGATCCAGACAGCATGCTGCGCTATGTGGGTGTTTTTTTCCCCCAGGAAAACGCCGAGACGGCTCGGCGCGACGGGCCGTTGTGGTTGCGTTTCCCGCTGGCGGTGGAGATGGCCGGCGTCGGAAAGGGCGATACGCTGGCCGTTTTATTGGCCGATGAGGCGGGCAAACCCTTTGGTATTTACGTGCATCCGATTGACTTTCGCAAGGACAGGGACGGCGCCTATCCGCTCCAGTTCGTGCCCAAAGAGCCTGACTTTCGCTGGAACCCGATCAAACAGGTGTTTAGCCTGCATTGGTCGGAAGCTCAGCAAGTCGTCTACGTGCAGTACAACGGTTGTTTTAGCCAAGAGATGGCTCTGGCCATGGGTGATACGGCCGCTGCTCAGCAAATTCCGCCCTTTCAGCCCGTGCTTGACTCTCTATTGAGGTTGCTAGACCATTACCCATTGGCCCGGCTGTTTTTCGATTTAAGGTTCAACACGCTCGGTATGCCCAACGACGGCTTGCGATTGGTGGAAGAGCTGGCCAAGCGCCCCTTAGTGAACCAACCCAATCGAATTTATGTAGCCGTTAATCGTTACACGGCTGGCCCGGCTGTGGAAATTGCTGCCGCCTTCCAGGAGCGTACCAAGGCCAGACTCATCGGCGAGCCGCCTGCCCAGCGGCCCAATCATATCGGCGACCCAGATTTTCTAATGCTTCCTAACAGCCGCCTGCAAGTGTTCTACGGGACGCGACCCGTGCAAGCCGTGCCCGGCGACCCGGAAACCCTGCGCATTGACATACCTATGGAAATGCCTTTTTCGGCTTTCCGAGATGGGCGCGACCCGCTACTCGACTACGTGCGTAGCCAGCCGTAGGAGGGCATGCTTAGACAGCGAATTCGGTCGGAGCTGTACCTTTAAGCCGAAAACAATGACCGTTCGGCTATGCTCACCCACCTTTTGCTCTTGTTTGCAGCTCTTGGGCCTATCTTGGCTTATGCTCAAAATGCTGCTGAGGTCTTCCGCAGCCAATACGAAACGCAAGTCTTCTTTGCCTTTGACCGTTCTCACATCCGCCCCAAAGACACTTCTGCTCTTCAGGAGGTCGCCACGCATTGGCGCGCTGCTGGTGCTGGCGCCCTCATCCGCATCTGTGCGCATGCCGATGCCGTCGGTAGTGAAGACTACAACTTGCGCCTGTCGGCCCGCCGTGCTCAGGCCGTAGCGGCTGCTTTGCAGCGCTTAGGCGTTGAGGCGCAGGCCATCGAACAGACTTATGAGGGCGAGGCTAAGCCGTTGGCCGACAACCAAACCGAGGAAGGCCGCCAGCGCAACCGACGCGCCGAAATTAAGGTGCTTGTGGCCCCACCGAGCGCGCCTCCAGTCTTTATGGAAACCCTGACGGGCCGGGTAACTGACCAGAAAACGGGCAAACCTGTGCAGGCAACCGTTCTGATTTCCACCTCTTCCTTGCGAGACTCGTTGCAGACAGATGAGGAAGGCGCTTTTTCGGCCCAGCTGCCCAGAGGTGCCGTTGCAAAATTGACGATCTTCGCACCGGGTTATTTCTTCAATGCTCAAACAGTCCGTGTGGGCATCGACCCTCCTTCACTCAACATTGGCCTGCCGCCAGCTACCCCAGGTGAGAAAATTGCTCTACACAACCTCCTCTTCTACGGCAATAAGGCAGTGCTGCTACCACAGTCCGAAGATGAGCTGCCTAAGATCTTGCGCTTCATGCAACTCAACCCTACTGTGCGCATCGAAATTGCCGGCCATATCAACAACCCCCTTAAAACACCCGAAGAATTGGACCAATGGGAGTGGCGCCTGTCTGTTAACCGCGCTAAATTAGTCTATGACTATTTGCTCCAAAACGGCATCGCGCCTGAGCGAATGTACTATAAAGGTTACGGAAATACAGAAATGATTTACAGCAGCCCTCATGCGACGGAAGAGCAACAAGAGCAAAACCGCCGCGTGGAAATTCGGATACAGTAAAATAAAGTCGGGAGGACACTGTATATCTGAGGTCAAGAGAGATTTGTAGGGTAAATTGGTGCCTATCGCGAAACCCAGCTATTTGGGCAATACAGTGGAAATAAGACTGACCATATCGGGTTCTGTCATTATACTTGCCGTCAAAAGCACACCAGAATTCAACTGATCTTTGTCATGGAAAACACATCTACGCAAACACAGCTACCTGTTGACTGGAACACAGTGGTGCGCCAAGCCCTTGTTTTGGCTGTGGCGCTTATTGCTTACTCGGCTCTTATTTATGTGCTGGACATCAACGTGATGAGTCCCAGCGCTGGCTTCATCAATTTCTTGCTCACCATCGCCTTGGGGACGGGAGTGGCCTTGATGACAATTCGCCATCAGCGCTCTTGGGATGGGGGTTTCATCAGCTTTGGGCGCGCTCTATTGGTGGGCTTTGCCACTGCTGCAGGAGGCTTATTTGTGTCTGGTTTCTGGAACTATATTTTGGTCAAATTTATAGATCCAGACTATCCGACGCGGATGAAAGAACAGATGTTGGAGACTTGGAGTGAATTCATGCCGCCAGAAGCAGTGGAGGAGATGGAGCGTTCGTCTGTGGGCTTTGATAGGATGGCCGATTTGGGGAGTACGGCGATGACGAGTTTCTTTGTGGCCCTGTTTTTTGGTCTCATTTGCGCTCTGATTGCAGCAGCCATTGGTCGGCGCAGCCCAGCTGCCAATTGAGAAGCCATCGTTTTTAGCGTATTGGCGTCTGTGCAAAGGCTCTGGGTTTTGGGTGCTCCGGGAGCGGGAGTAACCACGTTAGGGCGAGCATTAGCCGCTCGGTTGGGTGGGGCTTTTTTCGATACGGATGACTACTACTGGTTCACTGACGATGCCTTGCCCTACCGGCGCAAGCGCAACCCACAGCACCGGCTACAGCTGCTTACCCAAGACTTAGAGGGCCAAGAGCGGTTTGTAGTAGCGGGAGCACTGCTGGGCTGGGGCGAGCCGCTATTGAAACGGTTCGATGCAGTGGTGTATCGCTGGCTACCCGCTCACGTTCGCTTGGAGCGCATTCGGCAACGCGAGGAAGCGCGTTACGGCGCTGAGCGCATCGCTCCTGGAGGTGATCTTCATCTCGTTTTCGAAAAATTTCTCTCCTGGGCCGAGCAATACGATGCCGCACCCCCTGAGAGGCTGCGAAGCCGCGCTGCCGAACTGCGATGGTTAGACAGCCAAAACCACTTGCTCATTCTTCAAAGCACAGATGACCTGCCGCCCGACATACTGGCCGAGCGCGTGTGGCAGCGCCTCTTGGCTGCGCCTCAGCGATAAAACATCCACTTGCCCAGTTCCTTCAAGGTAACTTTTTTGCCGTACAAGAGGATGCCAACGCGATAAATGCGGCCAGCCAGCCAGATGAAGAACAAAGCCGATATCAGGACAATCACCAAAGACAGCACCACTTGCCAAAGCGGCGGGCTGAATGCCATGCGAAACGGCATGGCAATAGGCGAAAACAAGGGAAATAGCGAAGCAAAAACCATCAGGCTACTGTTGGGGCTGCGTATGCCTACAAAGGTGACGATGTAGAAGGCCAAAACTACCGGTATCGTTACGGGCAACACCAGCGCTTGCCCTTCGCCGTAGTCGTCGCTCATGGCAGAGCCAATGGCCGCAAACAGAGAGGCATAAATGAAGTATCCGCCCAAGAAAAAAACGACAAAGGCACTTACGAGCACAGGCCAATTTTGTTTGCCGATTTCATGAAGCAACTGAAAGGTCTCTGTCTGCACCTCTTCAGGGTCTATGGCAGAGGCCCCAGTGCTCATGGCAGACGGCATTGCTTGTGGGTCAACATCCATCAGCAGGGGCACAATAAGCACGACGGCTCCACCCAGCACCACCCAGGCCAGCACTTGCGTCAGGCCCACTGCGCCAGCACCGATGATTTTCCCTAACATGAGCTCAAAAGGCCGAACGCTCGACATCATCACCTCCACAATTCGGCTGGTCTTCTCCTCCATGACAGAGCGCATGACCATCTGGCCATACATCATGACCATGAAGAACATGATAAAAGCCATAATGGTGCCGATGAGCAGTCCGACCCCCGCCGTGTATTTGCTTTCATCTTGCCCTGCCCGAGCAATGTTTTCAGGGTCAATCGAGACTTCTGTTTCCAAGCTTTCTAATGAGGTTCGGTCGAATTTAAGCGAGTCAATTTTGAAATCGCGCACTTTTTTAGCAATGCGCTGTTCGATCAACTGACGCCGTTCGGGTGCTAATTTTTCGTCGGAATAATAGTAAATCGTCAGGCTTTTTTGCTGAAGCGAGCGAAGCGGTGGAACCTGTAGTACGCCGCTATATTGCCCTTCCGCTACTGCTTGTTTCAGTTCGTCCAGGGTTTTGTCGGGAGTAAGTATGTATCGAATGCCGCGCTCATCGGGTATGACGCCCAGCATACCCGCCTCGTCTTTTACGGCTATATGCACCTCGGCGTCGCCTTCGTACTTGGCGAGGTAAACGATGACCAAAAGGTAGATCAGTAGCCCCACTGGAGCAAGCAGGGTGCCAATGATGAAGGACTTTTTGCGCACGCGCGTAAGGTATTCGCGGCGAATAATCAGGCCTAACTTATTCATGCTAATGGCGATAAGAGCATCTTTCTGTTGAGCAAAGGTAGCTATAAGAGGTCGTCAACCCAATGCGGCAGCGATAATCTCTCGGATATTTGGGTAGGTGTTCGAGGCTTCGGCCAGCCAGGTAACGGGGTCAACCCACCGGATTTCCTGGATGCCCTCCTCCGTCTGAGGGGTGGTTGTAGTGTTGGCTGTATTCATGCGGTACCACCATGTGCGTTTAAGGAAGCGCTCGTTGCCCTGGCGGTAAATATGCCAAGTGTACCCAACGAGTGGGCCAAGTTGAAGTTCGGTTAGGCCTGTTTCCTCGCCCACTTCACGTAGGGCAGCTTGTTCGGGGGGTTCGCCGCGGTCTATTTTGCCTTTGGGCATATCCCAACGCCCATGGCGGAAAAAGACAAGCAAACGGCCTTCTGGACTGGTTACCACCCCTCCGGCTGCTTCTACCAAAGTGAAACACGCCGAAAAGTCGGCCCACAACTGCTCGGCATTTTCGCCGTAAAGCGCCACTACGCGCAGGTGGGCGGATTTATCCAGCCAGTCTAAGAGTTGCTTGATCTGCTTTTTTTTGCCTAAGTAGGGCGCTAAATGGACGTCCTTTTCGGGCAAAAGGCCTAATTCGGCGATACTCTCAGGCGTGCCCAGAAAAATGGCCGTGTCGTTCGCGTGGACTTTGTACCTTTGCTGCGCGCTCATGTCATTTTTTGCGCTCAAAGAAACGACGTCCTATTCATTTGGTCTAGTGGCGACCGTTCAGCAACAACGTTTTCCGATTATCTTTTTTCCTTGTTCTGATTTTTGTACTCCATGAACCCTTCTGCCGATGTTGCCCGCCGGCTGTTAGAGATTCAAGCGGTTCAGTTGCGCCCGAACAATCCCTTTACGTGGGCTTCTGGCTTGCTTTCACCCATATACTGCGACAATCGCGTGGCGCTTTCCTACCCACACGTCCGCACCCTTATCAAATGCGCTTTGCGCGAGTGTGCGCGCCAGTTCGAGCCTTTTGAGGCGGTGGTGGGCGTAGCCACAGCGGGCATTGCTCCGGGAGTGCTGCTGGCCGATTTGATGGAGCTCCCCTTTGGATACGTGCGCAATAGCCCTAAAGATCATGGGCGCCGCAACCGCATCGAGGGTGTCTTGACTCCAGGGCAGCGGGCGTTGGTGGTCGAAGACCTCATCAGCACCGGTGGCAGTAGCTTGGCTGCTGTAGAAGCTTTGCGCGAGGCCCAGTGCGCCGTCGTGGGTGTGTTGGCTATTTTTCATTATGGTTTCGAAAAGACAAAAGTGGCTTTTCAGGCGCAAAACCTTCCGCTCACAACGATTACCGACTATGCTACGCTTTTACAAGAAGCCTTAAAAATAGGCTACATTGACGAGCAGGGCCATCAGATTTTAGAACAATGGCACCAAAACCCCGAAGGATGGGGCGCTTTGTATGCTTAACTAATCCTAACCGACTTCCCACACATGCACGTTATCACACCCGAGTCCGAAGCCTTTCTTCGCCAATACTTAGATAATGCCAGCCCTACGGGACACGAAGCTTCTGGACAAAAATTATGGTTAAAATACTTAAAGCCGTACATCGATGAATGGCAGGTAGATAATTACGGCACGGCTTACGGCATTATCAATCCGGGTACCGACTACCGCGTCGTAATTGAAGGACATGCCGATGAAATCTCCTGGTTTGTCAATTACATCACGGAAGACGGCTTCTTACACGTCATTCGCAACGGCGGGAGCGATCACGTCATTGCTCCATCTATGCGCGTATATGTGCACCTGCGCAACGGCGAGCGCATAGAAGGTATGTTTGGATGGCCCGCCATTCACACCCGAACCGATAAAGACGCTAACCTCACTCCGGTATTAGAAAACATTACGGTAGATGTAGGGGCTAAAGACCGCGACGAAGTGCTTAAGATGGGCATACACGTTGGGTGTGTAGTTACCTTTCAGGACTCTTTCACCATCATTAACAATCGTTACTATTGTGGTCGGGCGTTGGACAATCGCATCGGCGGCTTTTGCATCGCTGAGGTGGCCCGCTTGCTGAGAGAAAACAAGATTGAGTTGCCCTATACGCTGTATATCGTCAATTCTGTACAGGAAGAGGTCGGCCTGCGCGGCGCTGAAATGGTAACACAGGCCATCAAACCGCATGTAGCTTTGATTACAGATGTTACCCACGACACCCATACGCCGCTGATCAACATGAAAAAGCATGGCGACATCCGCTGTGGCAATGGCCCTACGATAACGTATGCGCCAGCGGTGCACAATCGCCTGCTCGACCTCATCGTTCAGACAGCAGAAGAAAACGAAATTCCTTTTCAGCGAGAGGCTGCCTCGCGCTCTACCGGTACCGATACCGACGCCTTTGCCTATTCTAACGGCGGCGTGCCTTCAGCGCTTATCTCGTTGCCGCTGCGCTACATGCACACTACAGTGGAAATGGCGCACAAGGACGACGTCAATCACCTCATCCGACTGTTATACGAAGTGTTGCGCCGTATTGAGTATGGGCACGACTTTCGGTATTTTACCCAAATATGAGGCTCTGGTCTTAGACGGCCACTGGGGCTTTGATGGCTGGCCAAGGGTCGTAGTTGAGCAATTCAAAGTCTTCGTAGCGAAACGCAAACAGGTCGCGCACGGCCGGGTTGAGGCGCATGGTGGGTAGAGGGCGCGGCTCTCGCGACAGTTGCAGTTTTACTTGTTCTAAATGATTGAGGTAAATGTGTACGTCGCCAAAAGTGTGTATAAATTCACCGGGCGCCCAATCGCACACGTGAGCCATCATTAGGGTGAGCAACGAATAGGATGCAATGTTGAAGGGTACCCCCAAAAACACGTCGGCACTGCGCTGATACAGTTGACACGACAGGCGCCCATTGGCCACGTAGAACTGAAACAAGCAATGGCAAGGCGCTAAAGCCATTTGGGGTAGATCAGCCACATTCCAAGCCGAAACGATAATGCGCCGACTGTCGGGATTGGTTTTTAAGAGGTGTACAGCCTCTGTAATTTGGTCAATAGTGTGCCCCTCAGGGCCTTGCCAAGAGCGCCATTGTTTGCCGTAAATCGGCCCTAACTCGCCGTTAGGGTCGGCCCATTCATCCCAAATAGTAACCCCATGTTCATGTAGGTAGCGAATGTTCGTGTCGCCCTTGAGAAACCACAGGAGTTCGTGAATGACGCTTTTGAGGTGTATTTTTTTGGTAGTTAGCAGCGGGAAGCCCTCTTGCAGGTTGAAGCGCATCTGGTAGCCGAACACGCTAAGCGTGCCGGTACCCGTGCGATCGTCTTTGCGGATGCCGTGTTGCAAGATGTGCCGCAGCAAATCGTGATAGACTTTCATGGCATTCCTTTATTTCCTTTATTTATCTACTCGTTCCATCAGTCGTGCAGTAATGCGCAAGAAGTCCATTTCTGTGATAATGCCCACGAGTTCCTTGCCCTTCACTACGGGCAGGCAGCCAATGCGGTGCTGCTGCATAATTCTCATGGCTTCTATGATAGTGGTTTCAGGTGTTACGGTGATGGGTTTTTCTACCATAATAGCCTTTACTGTAGTCAGTTCGTGGTTTTTGAAACGCCTACAGCGCGCAAAGTGGCGCAAAAGCATACGCGATGAGACCAAGCCGACCAATTCGCCTTTAGCGTTCTCGACGGGCATGTAGCGGATGCGGCGCCAGTTCATGATTTCGGCGACCAACTCGATGAGGTCGTCGCGTTGCACCGTAAATAAGTCGGTAGTCATGAATTCCTCTACCTTCAATTTGGAGGGATGCCAGTCGATCAAGTCATCGGTGGTAGTTTCTTTCCAGGTGTGTACGGGCTGGTTCTGTTGTTGATTTTTGATCATGGCCGCAGTTAGGCAAGAGACTGCCTCGTCGTTAGTTACTTGGCTTTTTAAGGCGGTGTAAGAGCGCAAGGCCCAGCGCGCTCCCGTCTTATGAGCCTTGACGCGCGCTTCAATAATGCCTAAATATTTGTTGATATCGCTGCTGTTCACCTTTCGGTGTTTTAGTCCCTCTTTGGCAAAAGGGAGCAGTTCTTTTAGGATAAGCTCCGGTGCGGGTATTTTGCGATCGCCAATCCAGTTGAAGGTACTGTCCATCCCAAATTTGGCAGCTTTGATGAAGTTATCGCGCACATCATCAAACGTCAGTTCGTGCGTAATGTCGGGATAATGCAAGCTCATGCCGGTCATAGCGCCCAACCAGAAAGCGGCGTTAGCGGTAGAATCTACTACCGTTGGCCCAGCAGGCATGACTCGGTTTTCGATGCGCAGGTGCGGTTTGCCATTGGGAGAGATGCCGTAGCAAGGGCGATTCCAGCGGTAGACAGTAGAGTTGTGAATTTGCAAGGCGCGCAGTTTGGGCACCTTGCCTTCGGCAATGGATTGCAGCGAGTCTTCCTCTATGTTTCCGGCCAGCAACACGCGGAAGCGGCTGATATCTTCCTTGTAAATTTCGGTGATATCGCCTCGAAGCCAGCCGGAACCAAAATTAACTCTTGGTAGGCGCTCGCGCAAGTGATCGGCTGTCGTGCGCGTGTCCAAACTCTGTTGGAACAGAGCAATGCGCGTCTCGGCCCATAGACGTCGACCAAATACAAGAGGCGAGTTGGCTGCAATCGCTACGGTTGGCCCAGCTAAAGCCTGAGCAATGTTGTACATCTTCACAAATTCTTTAGGAGCCACCTGCAAATGCACTTGAAAACTTGTGTTACAAGCCTCTAATAACGGTGATTCGTGTTTAACCAGCAACTCGTCAACACCCTCTATGCGCAACTCAAAGGCCGTGCCCAGCAGGTTTTTCTGAATGGCTGCCATGAGGGCATAGTAGCGGTCCACAGGAGTCAAATTATGCATCTCCAAATCGTGCTTGCGCAGCGTGGGCAGTACACCACACAACACAATAGAAGCGTCGAACTCATTCAAAACTTCCTGAATTCGGGCTAAATAGCTCAGATTTTCCGCTTCCAATTGCCGCAAACAGTCTCCTGTAAATTCGCGAGGCGACAAGTTGGTCTCCAAATTAAAACGCGCTAACTCCGTAACACACCAAGGAGCATCCGTCAACTTGGCCAAAACTTCTACGTTTATTGTCGCTGGCTTGTACGTTTTATTGTGCACCAAACACATCTCCTGCTCCGCACCAATACGCACAATGTCGTCCTCAAACCAGCCGTTCTCCAGCATGTATTCAAAGGCCTGCACGTCGTCTAAAAGCCGACGCACGAATAGCAGCATATCTGCTTGACTTTCCAATGTCGTTACCCGTTGAAAACCCATGACTTTGTTCGTTTTTGGCGTGTACCGTAGAGCAATCCTTCCGAATAATTATCTTCTTACAACTGCAAACATCTGAAAACTTAGGCGATATTCTGACTTGGCATGCGCTACTTTTTTCTTGCCCAAAACGGCCGAAAAACCGTCGGACTGCACTTCGAAAAAATGCCTTTTTCGCACTTGTTGCGCAGTAGTTCTCCTGAATAAAAAATGTTGAAGTCGTGCGTTGCCAAACAGCACAGGTAGGTGTGGCGCCCAACTGCAAGACAACACCTTAAAAAATTGGACACCTGATTTCTTTCTAATCAGATATAAAAAATAGAAAACAACCTAAACACAAGTGCTGAACGGCCGCCCTCTCTTCTACACTCGTTTAATGAAGGATCGCTCGAAGTGTGTATTGAATCATTTATGGATTGTTTTGCACATAGACGGGTACTTTGTGCTTCTTGCCTAAAATTTTTCACTAAAAAACGATTCGAATGGCGCATGTATGTTTTCAATGTGCTTAAATTTGCTGTGTCTTTAAAGAGCGGGATGGCTAACGAAGCAATAAACAGCAGAGGCTTTCGTTGCTAAGGTTGCTCCCAAAGCGCGTAAGTATCCGTCATACATTGCTGCTTATTACTTTACTACTTGGTAGCATGAGATAAGACAAGGCGGCCCTTAAGAGTGTAGTTGTAGAATATATTGCTGTCGGGGCAAATAGAATTACTGATGTCAGTAGTGATGGCCAGCGTATCTTCGACTTGCTTTCTCAGTCTTATTAAGAAAAATAAACTTGCGAGTTCTCTCAGGTTTTGGTAAAAATCTGCTGATATCTTGAATAGCGGTTTTTCATCGGCCTGTTGTCATATAAAAATAAATAGCGATGAAAATCATCAGAATGCTAAAAGAAAGGCTGAAATCGCTAAGACCTCGAGCGATATCCTCTAAGCCTACACAGCAGGAGACCCACACAATAGCACACGTTTACATTCCGTCGGAAGAAGCTTCATCTATCCTCACCAATCATTCTAAGCACATGAAAAAAGCGGATAATTTGCGCTATCCAATCGGCCCTTTTGAGTATGGAAAGACCTACTCGCTTGCGCAAACACGAGAAAACATTCACACGATTGAACGACTACCTAACGAACTCAGGAAAGTCCTTCGCAAAATCGGGAGAAGTTATTTCGATGCGTCCTATCGTCCCGGTGGATGGACAGTGCGGCAGGTAGTACATCACTTAGCTGACGCCCACATGAATGCGTTCATTCGCATGAAAATGGCACTCACAGAGCCAACGCCTGTCATCAAACCTTATGAGCAGGATTTGTGGGCAAAGACAGCGGACGTAATGGAAATGCCTATCAAAGTCTCTTTGCGATTGTTGATTGCCCTTCATCGGCGTTGGGTAGCCCTACTGGAATCGCTCACAGAGGACGATTTAGAAAAAGGCTATTTTCATCCGGAGCGCAATGCCATTGTTTTCCTACCCGAGGCTATCGCCCTTTACGCTTGGCATTGTAAGCATCATTTAGCACATCTGAACATTGTAGCGCATAACATTGCTGCAAGCAAATCTGAAAAGTATTTAATGACCGGTATGAAATCTACGCCAACGGTGCGAGAGAGCAGGAGAGAAGAAACATCTCCCATCGGACGCGCTGAGGCTCTGGCGCGTGCGCGCGCTGCTCGTGCGGCCAAGCGTGCGGAGCGGGGTTTGAGCACGGCTGCGTCGGAAGAGGAGAAGTCGGCTGCGTCGGCGGAGAGGCCGAAGTTGACGCGCGCTGAGGCTCTGGCGCGTGCGCGCGCTGCTCGTGCGGCCAGGCGTGCGGAGCGGGGTTTGAGCACGGCTGCGTCGGAAGAGGAGAAGTCGGCTGCGTCGGCGGAGAGGCCGAAGTTGACGCGCGCTGAGGCTCTG
>CALHAM010000051.1 GCA_937934275.1 uncultured Saprospiraceae bacterium
AAAACAGCGGCGCTTTTCCACGACGCCGGCTTTGTATACGACCGGCACGCCGACCATGAACACGCGGGCTGTTTAATCGCTCGCGAAGCCCTGCCGCACTTCGGTTACAACCCTGCCGACATTGAGGCCATCTGCGCGATGATCATGGCCACAAAAATTCCGCAGTCGCCGGCCAACCTGCTGCAAGCCATTCTCTGCGATGCTGACTTAGACTACTTGGGGCGAGCTGACTTCTTCCGCATTGGGCGCAATCTGTACGAGGAGCTCACCACCTATGGCCTCCTCCACGGCGAAGAAGCCTGGAACCGCCTGCAAGTCAACTTCCTCACCCAACACCGTTACCACACTCGCACCAATATAGCTCTGAGAGACCCCGTCAAGCAGCGCTATTTGGAGAGCCTGCGCCAACTGGTAGCCTCCTACGACGAATAGAAGACATCCGCTGCGGCGGAGATCGGGCTGGGGCCCTCGACCTGACGCTGCCGAAACCACTCCAGAAAGATGTGCTCTACCTCGTCGCTGTCCCATTTTTGCTCGATGTCGGGCAGCGCTAAGATGCGCTCGAACAGCTCGTTTTGGCGGTCTTCCTCCTGCAGGGCGATGTGATAAGGGATGTTGCTGAAAGATACCATGGAGTACACCGGCCAAAAGTCGGGATGGCGCTCGTGCAGGCGCGCAGCAATCTTTTTGCGCAACAAGAACTTAGGGTCTGCTACCAAATCGCGCATTTCGATGAAGTTGCGCAGCGCCAGTTCCAAAATCGCATCGCCGTCTTTTTTGCGCTGGGCTGAAAAATCGGCCAAGATGCGCGCCCAATCGCCTCCATATTCGTCGTACATGCGGTCGAGAATGGTGCAATCTTCAAAGCCCGCATTCATGCCCTGGCCGTAGAAAGGCACAATGGCGTGGGCCGCATCGCCAATGAGTAGAATGCGCCCTTGCCACTGCCAGGGGTAGCAACGCGTGGTTACCAGAGACGACGTCGGATTGCGGCGAAAATCCTCCAGCAGCGTTGGCATTAAGGGTACGGCATCGGGGAAGTAGCGCTGGAAGAAAGCCTGTACGGCTTCGTCGGTGGTCAAATGTTCAAAGGCTGTTTCGCCTTCGAAAGGCAAGAAGAGGGTGCAGGTAAAGCTGCCATCTGCATTGGGCAGGGCAATGAGCATGAACTGTTTTCGCGGCCAGATGTGCAGTGCTCGAGGCTCCATCCGGTGTCGCCCATCTGGGGTGGGCGGAATGGTGAGTTCCTTATAGCCGTGTTCGATGTAATGCTGAGTGTAGTTAAAGCGATCGGTGCGTTGCAGCGCGTAGCGCACTGCCGAGAAGGCGCCATCCGCTCCAAAAATAAGAGGAGCCTCCACTGTTTTGTACTCGCCCGTGCGCAAGTCTTCGAAGGTGATGAGCGGGCGCTCCAAGTCGACATCCAAGCAGCGGTGTTCGAAGTAAAAATGCACGTTTTCGTAAGCGTCGGCAATGTTGAGCAATTCCAAATTCAACCCTCCGCGCGAGACCGAATAAATAGCCTGGCCCTCCTTGCCGTAGGGCTGAAAGGTCAGCTGGCCATTGAGGTCGTGCATCATGCGTCCGGGCATCGGAAGGGCCATCCGCTCGATGCGCTCCCGGATACCGGCCTTTTCTAAAGCCGCCCATCCGCGCACACTCATGGCCAAGTTGATCGAGCGCCCCCCCGAATAACCCGCTCGGCGCATGTCGGGCCGGCGCTCGTATACATCCACTCGATAACCTCGACGGGCCAAAAAAACCGTCCACAAAGCGCCAACCAGGCCAGCGCCCACTACCACCGCGTGTTTCGAAGCGTTCATGCTTTCCTATTGTTTGTTTTGTTTAGATGAAGAGGCCCGTGCTGCAGCAGATCTGTTGCGCCGCAATAACCTACGCGCACAGGAGTTTGTTCTCCCTAATAGGAAGAAACCAGGTCTCCCCCTGCCGCAGACGAGGCGAAGGTAAAATGCTGAGGCATACCTCACATAGACAAATTGCCGCTGGTTTATTTTTGCCGAAGACTAACTGTCGTAAAACTTCACGCTCTGCCCTTTTCCATGCAAAAACCACTGCTGTTGCTTGCCTTATGGCTCTTCACGGCTGCTGCGGCCTACCCCCAGGCTCTAACCGATACGGTGCCCCTTACAGACGCGCCACCTGAGCGCCGAATTGCCGAAGGCCGCCAGCAAATACAGCGCGCTTTTCTGGCGGGCGACCGCGCTGAAGTACAGTTTTGGATGGACTCGCTGCAGCGCTTAGAAGCCTCCGCTTTCATCGCCCTGTACTGGGATGAGCGCTGGCTGCTCTACTTATGGCTGGAAAACTACACAGCCATTTTCGATGAAATACGCCACTATCGCGATATCGAAGCTGCCGAAGCTTACCGAATACGCCCGCCTAAAGATAGCCTCTTTGAGGTCATTGACCAGGAACTCTACGAAAATCGTCATGCGCTCTTTAACCGCCTCAACCGCGCTTGGCTCAGCACCGAAGAGCGCGCTTTCGGCGCCCTGCTCATCACTTACCTGTTGCGTCTGAACATTGCGGAAGAAGACCAACAGGCATACGATGCCCAGCTGGACGCCTTTTTGAAACAATACCCCAACTCGCGCTTCAAAAAATTCGTCCTCGCTCGCATGTACCAGACAGCTAAGCCCTCTAGCGGAGGCCTAGGCTTAGACATTCACTTCGCCTCAGCCGACTGGACCGGAGCCCTGAGCCGCTCGCTCAACTCGCCCTTAGGCTTCGAAATCGGCGGCTTTTTTTCTCGGAAGCGCTGGATAGTGGGCCTGCGCTTCGGCTTGGGCGAGGCAAAGCTGAGGCGCACGGTAGTGCATCGAGGCTTCAGCTGGTTCAGAGGCGACCCCTACCATTTTTTGCAGGGCGAGCTAGAGGTGGGCTACATGCTCTATCAGAAAAGGCGTTTGCAAATAGGCCCTATTTTGGCCGGTGGCCGCAGCGGCATTAGCCCACCCACTGACGAGAACGGCAACTACCCAGAGTATTATCAAGACGTCTTCCGCTTTAGCGGCTGGCACTACACCGTTGGGCTGCAGGCCGATTTAGCCTTCAACCGAACGGAGAACATTCGCAGGACCTCCTACAACGGCCTGCGCCTCCGTTTGGGGCACCGTCGGCTAAACCTCGACGCCGGCAACCCGGCCATATACGGTGCGCAATTCTTCCTCTCTGTGGGCTATGTTATCTTTGGCCGATACGCTTCCGATGTTGCCAGAAGCGAACTGGAATAACCCACTCTCTCATGCCTGCAACCGACGAACTAACTGACTTTGACTGGCTCAGCGACTTAGCTCCGCTGCTGGCGGCGCAAGCAGCCTGGCACGACGGCTCCTACGACCGGCCGGTGTGGTACCACCTCCGCTATCGCCCCAACGGGCCTTTTCTCTTGAGCTGCGGCGCAGACCTGCTGGCCGATTTAGCCCGGCGCTTCCGCTTCACCTTCGAACTCATCAGGCGCCTGGGCGCTCAACGAGACGAACACAACCGCGCACTGTTTACCGAAAGCTTCCTCAATTACCTGCAGCGACTGCGCATCCGCACCGACGTATGGGCCGCCTCCGAGGGCGCCCTCTTGCTGCCCGACGAACCCTTGGCCGCCGTTCGGGGGCCAAAGGCACATGTGTTGCTGCTCACCGCCCCCATGCATTGGCTCTTGTGGCACTCCACTCACTGGGCTACCCTCGCCGCCCAACAGCGCTGGCTCAGCGGCTCCCTCACAGAAGAGGACTCACCGCCCACACCTCGCGCCAGCCTCCCTCCGCCGACAGCCTGGGCCAGCCGCGCCGCCTACATCGGCGGAGCCGAACCCGACGCTATAAAAGATCTGCTGCCCCCCCCTCTCGCCCCCACTATCGGCAAGGATGAGGGCTTCCAAGCAGCCCTCGTTACTTATCCAACAGCCCAAGGCGATGCTAAACCCCTCGTACAAATACGCCGCACCTATAGAGGCGGTCATCCTCAAGGCGACATCTGGCTCACACGCCCGCACGAGGAAGTCGCCGGCGTGAGCAAAACCAGCGCTCACATTCTCGACGTGCGCACACACCGGCAGCGCACCCTTCACTTTAATCGATTCCAAAATCTCTACCAGCTGGTGCTCCTACGCGGATACCCTGTTCTGAAAGGTCCAAACCTCCCCTACTTACGCCAGCGAACGCTCGTGAACCTGCGCGCTTTCTCCCCAGAAAAATTGGCCGAATACCCACATGGATGGTTTGCCGATGCTCCACCTTGACCCGAATAACGTCAGAATCAGCGCTACTCCTTGAGCCTCGAACTTTCTCCCTAACCCACTCCCCAAAAGGACATCCTCATTTACCAACCTGCTAAACACCTCTTCGAAGGCGCCCATGGCGGAGCCTATAGCACGCACAGTGCACAAAAAATCTTTGCCAGCGCCAACCCTTACGGCCAGCAGCCTCCCAGCGCTATCGCGCACACCCTGTGCCACCCGTCTGCCACACACCCGCTCGAAAAAGGGACTGACCTGCGCTACATACAAAAATTGCTGGGCCACACAAGCAGTAAAACCACTGAAATTCACGTCCATATCAAAAAAAAGGCTGGTAAAAGACCAAAAATCCACTGGAAAGATTGCCTACCTGAAAAAATCTGAAAAAAATCTGAAAAAAAGTTGCTCATCTGCGCCGAGTGCCCTACTTTTGATCCCACGAGACCCGTGTTGTCCCCCGGTGTCGCTTCGGACATAGGTCGGATACCCGCAATGCGGATTTGATTTATCCGTATGTTGCGGGTAATAGTAGATGGCTCGAACCATAAACATAAAAAAATATCAATCCAAGCAATCTGGCTTTCAGGATCAAAATTCAAGATGGGTATTTCAAGAATTGGAACGAGCCAAAGGTGGAAATGACTCCCCTCCGACCACCCAAAACCACAGAGGGGTTTCTTAACAGAAGCCGAAAGACAGGCTTCGCAAACAATTCACGCAATGAAACAGAAAAAATTCATATTAATTCTATGGCTCCTTGGCCTCACTTTTAGTCTTGTTGCTCAACCCGACTTTGATTTTTCCTGCGGAACAGGCCCCAACCCAGATTCCCCCGAAGCATACGCATCACCGCAAAATTGCAACAACACTTTTGCTTCCTTCCTGGCGAACCACGCCGACGATATGGTCCCGCAGGGTATTGACCGCAAACTAAAAATTAGAACGAACATTGTTTTTGTTCAAAATGAGGGAGGGGAGGGCAATTTTTCCATCTCGAATCCCGATCACATGGATTACTGGGATAGGATTTTTGCCGAGGCGAACGGAAGACTTGAACAACTTATGCAGGAAAACTGCGGTTGTCAGACGACACCGACGCATTACGGCAATATCCATTTGGAATTTGTGCCAAACTATGTTGAGGTCAGGGACAACTTCGCTTGGGATCACCGTAATGATCCCGATCCAAACGCGGGAACTGCCTCGGTAAACAGTTATAACAAGCCGTATCTGAATTACATCCATGCGCTTGCCGAACAGGCGCCGGGCTATCAAACGGGGTTTGATTTGATTATTACCACGGATGGCCCGGCCTATAATACCTATGTATATACAACAATCCCGACAACAAGCCTTTATGGGAACTGGGATACACCTCATTCTAATTCTACGGCGGATATTGGTATTCCGCATTCCCGAGTTACGATTTGGATCATCCGGCCATGTGGCACGCCCCCGATGCTTACCTCAGGTACATCAACGGCCTTGACCACCTTGGCGGGCTTTGGTGGCTACATACCCAAGATGTTCCCTGGATGGCAGGCACCTTATTACATGAGTATGGCCACTATTTTAACCTGACGCATCCTATCCTTTCTTGTCCAAACAACATTATGAGACCCGGCGGCCCAAATACTACTAGGCTGGCTTTTACCGGATGCCAGGTCAGGGAAATGTACCAAACCTTGATGACGAAAAACCTGCGCAAATATGTGCAGTGCGAAGATGTGCTCAATTTTGACCTTGTAGTGGACAACAACGAAACCTGGGCCATGAACCTAAAGGTTTTGGGCAATGTCAGAATCAAAAATGGCGCTACGCTCACCATAACCTGCGAGGTACACATGGGGCCAAACAGTCGGATAATTGTGGAAAGAGGCGGCAGGTTGGTGTTGGACGGCGGACTGATTACCGGCGACTGTCCCGGCAGGTGGGGAGTGATACGGGTCGAAGGCGACGTGCCTGGCCAACAGGCGCAATCGGGCAAGGTCGTGCTCAAAAACGGCGCGGTGATCGAGCATGCAAGGGATGCCATTTCGATGAATCCCTACCATCTTCCGTGGGACAATGGCGGGCTTCAGAACTATTATGGCGGCATAGTGGAGGCGGAAAACTCAACCATCCGCAACTGCGTGCGTGCCGTGGAATTCATGCGGTATGGCCAGAGCGGTATTAAAGACAAAAGCAAGTTCAACAACGTCACCTTCGAAAACCTGCACGAAGGTGTCACGATCTGGGCCGACGACGGCGTTACCTTTGACAATTGCACCTTCAAAAACATCTCAAAACGAGGCATCTTGCCCTACGACTGCGAGGCCGTCGTCCGCGAATCCAACACCTTCGAGCAACAGCCCATCGGCGTGGACGTGATCACCACCTATCCCATTGTTTTTGCCTCCAAAATCGGTAGAAAGGGCCTTGGCAGCAACACGTTCAACTGTCAAAACGCGGGAGTCCATATCCAGTCTGCCGGAAATGTGGAACCGCTCCGGGTATTCAACAACATTTTCTCTGGCGGCAACAAGGGACTCCACCAAAACGGCAACGGCCTGCTGTACATCGAGAACAACCGCTTTTCCGGTCATCTCACCTCTGTCGAACTGCATAGTGGCGGCACCGGTTTCAATCACGTCAAGAACAACGAAATACAGTCCTCTTACCTCGGCGCGCATTCCGTGAAGCAAAACTCCGGCCTGCACTACCGGAACAACTGTTTTTCGACCAACCAATTGGTGGACATCTTTGTATCGGACGGCGATATTTTCCCGTGGCAGGGAGAGTACGACGGCGTGGCGGCCGGCAACTGCTTTACCAAAAACGGGAAGCCGGAGATTGACAACGACGCAGGCACAGGCCCAATCACCTACTACATCAAAACGGGCACACCAAACTCGTCCTGCAAGTACCCCGTCAATTTGAGAAATGTAACATTGTCTACGACCGCAGATTATGACGATGTGGGCGATTGTGGCCCGAACGGATTTGGGGGAAGTGAAGACGAATACTACTGCGACTTCGACGAGAGCCTTTCTATCGCCTCCTTGCAACAGCAACGGCTACTCATGCTGCAGGAACTCGCCGCGCTACCGTCGGGCAGCAGCATAGTGGCCGTCAAAACGCTCGAACGCTGCATAAAAATCCTGGAGTCGCTCATTGGCCAAAAAATGCTCGACCCCGAATCGGAAGACCTTGGGGCCGGCAAGGAAAGCGCCATCGCTTTCTACACGTCCGTGGGCATGGACTTCAAGGACAGGACGACCGCCTACGGCATCATGGTGCATTACGGAGAGCTGAGCAGGGCAAGAACCTTTTTGAACAGTCTCGTTCCGCAAACGCGCGAGGAATCCGATTTCGTGGCCGTGCAGCATATCAACCTCGATTACTTAGGAGACACAAGGCATTACGTACTTGGCGAGACAACCAGAAACTACCTGTATAGCGTTGGCACACTTGATGGGCCTTTTGACGGCTATGCCCGTTCGCTTTACGAGGTGCTGACCGGCGAGCGTATTGAGGTCGAGATACCGGAGATCAGAACGGAGGAGCGAAGTGAGGCCCTTTCCTCTCTTGCCGCATCCTTGGTCATGTTGGTCTATCCCAACCCTTCCGGCAACGGGATTTTCAACCTAAGCGTCGAGGGCTTGCCGCAAGGCGCAGCACATAGCGCCATCCTGACGGATGCGTTTGGCAGGCTTGTCCAAAACGTCAATGTTTCAACCGATGGGATGTACGGAATTGGTAGCGAACGCTTGTCGCCCGGCCTGTATTTCCTGACAGTCCGGGACGGGTTCGGCTATACGCTTTTCTCGTCAAAACTGGTAGTGTTCAACTAAATTTATAAACCTACTCCGGGCATCGTCGAAACGATGCCCGGAGCCAATTCTATTTGCCATGAAAAAGATAATTTTTATCCTGCTGGCTTTTCAATGTGCTACAGTGTCCGGCCAAAACTGGTATTCGAAAATCATAGACCCCTTCGATGGAAAACACGAATTAGTCGATGCCATGATTCTGGCGGGCGACACCCTTTTGATACGGGCAAGGACGATAGGCAATACGGACAGCTTTCTTTATTCTTCTGTTCTTAAATATGATATCAATAGCGATGCCATTGTTGAAAGCAAGTATTTTAAAGAGGTGGAGAGCGGTGCAAATTTTATCTATTCGAAGCCTATCAGGCTATTGCTGCCTTCCCAAGATTTGCCAGACCTAAAAAATATCACGGTTAATGTGATAAATAAGTTGTCGCTCCAACAGGACACTTCGATTTCGTTAACTATTCCAGGTAATAGGTACTATAGCCATACAATAAAAAAAGCGATAAAATTTGGAGACAAATTTTTCATAGGGGGGCAAGCATTAGATAACCAAATTTTCATCCCTTATACTGGTTGGTACAAAGACCAAGAAAACGCCGTTTTTTTTGTTTTGGACGAGGAACTTCAAACAGATACCGTTTTAATTATTCCCCCCACGTCTGGCGCTTTTCTCAAGATTAAAGACCTCGTGGTCGGCTCTGACTCGATACTATATGTATCTTTTCTCGAAAGATACCTTGTTTCAAACGTCCCGTTTCCTTATCTGGAGGACCGCCACGTGATTTACGGATTTGACAAAGGGTATCAAAAGGTATTCGAGTGGTTCGGGCCGGACTTCTCCGGCGATGACACCCGGCCTTGCCTGGCTGCCGCAGCGGATTCCACGCTGTACCATGTTTATGAGAGCGACTATTCACACGTCCATGTTGTGGCGAGGCGCCCCGCCGGTCAGGTTGTCTGGGACATGAAGATTGATTCCACCATAGGGCAACGCCTGTACCACATCAGCAAATTGGTCGTGGCGCAAAACGGCGACCTCGTTGTGGCGGGCGCCATATCGGCGGTTGGCGACAAACTTGGCCTGTCCGGATTCATCGCGCGGATAAGCCCGCAGGGTGCCTTGAAATGGAAAAGGGCGTTTCGGGTGAACCAAAATTTTGATCCGACCCTGCCGGAGGACTTCCCTTATCTCGTAGGGTTCAATGACTTGGTCGAGCTGCCCGGCGGTGACCTGTTGGCCGCGGGTTACGTCCGCAAATATGTGGGCGGAACCCCGCCGGCCAATCCCTTCAATTTCGATATCTGGATCGTGCGAACCAGCAGCGAGGGCTGCCTTTCGAACGATTGCGGCTACATCCAGGATATTGTCACAAAAGACAGCTACATACCGCTCGTAACGCCCGACAACGAGTGGGTGGCAGATTATTTCTACCCTCTCTTCCCTTCCCTCTCCCCGGAAATACGGCGATATACCTTTTCATCTGACTCTACCCTTTTGTCAGGCAAGTATTACCGGCAATTGATCTATTCCAAAAGCATGAGCGGCGGGCCATGGCAGTCAACGGGCGAATATTTACGAGAGGACAACGGGAAGATATTCAAAATATGGGAAAACGGAAACCAGCCCGAACGCCTGATCTATGATATGGATTTCGGGGTTGGCGACACGCTCGTTCCTCACCCTGACCCTGCCTTGGGACAAGGCGACAGGAAAATTGTACAGGTGGGCACTATAGAACTACTGGACGGCGTACCGAGAAAATTTCTCTTACTCGAAAGCAGCCAATGCATTGGCACAACCATGTGGATAGAGGGAATGGGGGACGTGGCACGCCTGTTCTGGACGGAGGTCTTCTGTTCCATGGGAGAAGATTTCCCGCCCGCTTTCATTAGATGTTTCAGCACCAACGGACAACTGCTGTATAAGCGACCCGATGTGGACGGGTGCTACACGAGTTCATCGAAGGACGTTGTTTTGCCTGAAATGAAAGTCTACCCAAACCCGGCATCGGATATGTTGTTTTTTGACATGGAGGATATATCCCTAATCAACAGCATCAACGTATTTAATGCAACTGGACACCTCATGTTGAGCAATCAAAAAATTTTGAATGAGGGCAAAATAGATGTTTCGCATCTTCCAAATGGGTTTTATATTGGCATTGCCTACTTTAAAAACGAAACCCAAAAATCATTTAAAATAATAATAAACAGATAAAAGACACGAGCCATCTTTGCTTCCCCTCCTATGCCCGCTATGCGCGGGTACAGGCACCTATGCCCACGTTGTGGATTTTTTGTATGAATCCCCGCCATCGCCAGGCAATCCCTTTCCCGTTTAAGGGTCAGGCGACTTTGACAGACTTTGGTGCGGCGATTTGAATACATTTATTCATTACGGCCGCTTTAATAGCGGCTTCGGTTTTCTGCGTTACAAACTCG
>CALHAM010000052.1 GCA_937934275.1 uncultured Saprospiraceae bacterium
GCTTCGGTTAGCGTCGATGGCGAGCAGAAGGCTCGTATTGGCTGGGGGCTGCTCGTCTTTTTGGGCATCGAGCACAACGATGGGCTAGAAGATGCCGAATGGCTAAGCAAAAAAATTGCCGCCGTGCGCATCTTTTCCGACGAGGCGGGGCTAATGAATTTATCGGTACAAGACGTTGAGGGCGAATTCCTCGTCGTCAGTCAGTTTACCCTGCACGCCAGCACCAAAAAAGGGAATCGGCCCTCCTTTATCCGAGCCGCGAAGCCCGAACACGCCATACCGCTATACGAGGCGTTTGTCCGCCTACTCGAACAACACAGTGGCCGACCCGTCCGAACCGGCGTCTTCGGCGGCGACATGAAAGTGCTGCTGCTCAACGACGGCCCCGTCACCATTTGGATGGACAGCCGCAATCGCGAGTGAACTTTGTAGTGCATTCCTTTGTTGGCGCTATGCCCATCGAGAGGCTCAACGTCTGAAAATGCATTGTCAACATCGTCCTACTTTTCACCCTGAAACGACAGCTTTCATATGCATACCTTGCTGGCTACGCTGCATTCCTACAACCGCTACCTCATTTTGGCCGCGCTTCTGTTCGTCCTCTTTCGCGCTTTTAGCGGATGGCTGGGCCGTCGCCCTTACGAAAAAGGGGATAACACGGCTTCACTGGTTTTGGTGAGCCTTTCCCATCTGCAATTGCTTTTGGGCCTCGTTATGTGGGGCTTCACCAGTAGTTGGACGCAAACCGCTTTCGAAAATATGGCTTTGGCCATGAAAGACCCCAACCAACGCTATTGGGCCGTAGAGCATTTAGCCGCCATGCTCATCGCTGTTGTGCTCCTCCAATTGGGCCGCACCTTTTCTAAAAAGATGTCCGACCACACGGCGAAGCACCGCAAAACGGCCATCTACACTGCCGTTGCAGCCCTCATTATTGTCGTTACTTTAGGACAAAAAGGCTTGCTTTTTGGCTCGCAGTACGGAGGTTAACCTATGAACGGCGCATTTGCCGCAGAATTTCGCACCCAGTGGCTCTTCCGAATGTCGGAAAGTACGCGTATGTGTCGCCGAGCGCTGGAAGAATTACCCGAACAGCTCTTATGGCAGCGGCCCAATGAGGCCTCCAATAGCGTAGGTAATTTGCTGCTGCACCTGTGCGGCAATATGCGCCAGTATATCCACTCCGGCTTAGGCGGACAGCCCGATCTGCGCGAGCGCGACGCCGAATTTACCGCGCGCAGTGGCCCTTCCAAAGCCGAACTCTGGACTCAACTGGAGCAAACCGTCCGCGAAGCGTGCGACATTGTGCAGCAAACAGACGATGAAAACTTGCTGCGCGTACGCCGCGTACAAGGTTTCCAACTCTCAGGCATCGGCATTGCCCTACACGTCTTGGAGCACTACTCCTACCACGTCGGTCAGATCGCTTTCTGGGTAAAATCTCTGCAAAACATCGACTTAGGTTTTTACGCGGGCTTCGATTTGAACGCAAAGTAAAAGCAGGCCCGCTGAGTTGCCGCTTCAGCAAGCCGGTGGTTCGCCCATTAGGCCCGCTAAGGTTCTGTGGCTCGTTTTGGGCAAAAGGCCATGTTGCGCGCTCAGTATTTTGGGAGCATTGAGCGCAGGTGACTACTTTTGCGCGCTCGAAGCGGCGTTTTTTCCCAAAAATAAAAAATACTAAAGCGATTATGTCCAAACTGCGTTTGCTTGTAGCCATTTTCCTACTCTGGGTCGGCATGACCAACGCTCAGCGGGCGGAAGAATACCTCGACGACCCGGTGTTGTTTACAGTAGCTCAGACGCCCGTGCGGGTGTCCGAATTCCTGCAGATTTACACTAAGAGCAACCAACAAAAAGCCGATTTCTCGGAGGCTTCTCTACGAGAATACCTGGACTTGTATGTCAAGTTTAAGCTCAAGGTGCAAAAGGCGCGCGAAATGCGCTTAGACACAGTGGCCGCCTTCCGCAGTGAGCTCGAAGGCTATCGCCGCCAGTTGGCGGCCGCCTACTTAGTGGACCGCGAGGTAACCGAAAAGCTCATTCGCGAAGCCTATGAGCACATGAAGCAGGATGTTGAGGTTAGCCATATCCTCATCCTTTGTGAGAAATCAGCTCCGCCGGCCGATACGCTGGCGGCGTTTCGGCGCGCTAACGCTTTATTGCAAAAAGCCCTCGCAGGAGCGGACTTTGCTCAGTTGGCTCGAGACAGCTCCGAAGACAAGTCCTCCAAGGAGAACGGCGGCTATGTGGGTTTCATCACAGCCTTGTTGCCCGACGGTTACTACTGGTTCGAGAAGGCTATTTACAGCGCCAAACCCGGTGTTGTGCCTTATGTAGTGCGCTCCTTTCAAGGCTATCACGTCATTAAAGTGCACAGCTTTCGCCCGGCGCGTGGCGAAGTAGAGGTGGCGCATATCCTCATCCGCAAGGGCGACAACGAAGAGGCTAACTCCTTGAAGCGCCAGCGGGCCGACAGCGCTTATGCGGCGGCTCAGCAAATGTCTTGGGACGAAGCCTGTATGCGCTACTCCGAAGACCAAGTCAGCGCCGCCAAAGGCGGTTATGTAGGGGCCTTTGGCATCAACCGATATCAGCGCAGCTTCGAGGAAGCCGCTTTTGCTTTGGAAAAAGACGGCGCCATCTCGCCGCCGGTAGAGACCTCCGTAGGCTGGCACATCATCAAGCGCCTCTCTCGCCGCCCGCTGCCCCCCTTCGAGGAAATGCGCCGCGCCCTTTCAGAGCGCATTAAGCGCGACAGCCGCAGCGAAGTTGCCCGCCGCAGCCTTATCCAGCGCATTCAGCACGAAGCCAACTTCCGCGAATTTCCCCAAAACCTTCAGGCCTGGGCCAGCCAACAGGTAGACTCCATCTTCCATACCTTCCGCTGGAAGCCCGACTCAACAGCCCCTCAAATTCCGCTCATGCAGTATGGCGATCGCATCTATACCTTGGCGGATTTCGAAGAATTTCTCGCCCGCTCCAGCCGCGACCGCATGCGCGGTATGGGCTTTCCCGTCGAGCAAACCATTGCCATCCTCTATCAAAACTGGGTGGATGAGGCCGCCATCGCCTACGAGGAAAGCCAACTGGACAAAAAGTACCCCGAATTCCGCCACCTCATGCGCGAATACGAGGAAGGTATGCTCCTCTTCGACGCCGCCAAAATTGAGGTGTGGGACCGAGCCAATACCGATACCTTGGGCCTGCAGCGCTATTTCGACGAAAACCTTAAGACCAAATACCTGTGGGACGAGCGTGCGGTGGTCAGTTTTTACACCCTTAAGTCCGATGACTCCACTTTGCTCAAAAAGGTGCGCGAATTCGCCGCTAAGAACGCACCAGAAGCCGTCTTAAAAAAATTCAATAAGAAGGCAGAAGTACTCGTTCGCCTGGAAAAGACCTACGAAAAAGGTCGAAACAAAGATTTGGACAACCTTTGGCGCGCCGGCGCTCTGTCGGAACCCAAAAGGGATGCTGCTACGAAAACGGCTTCTTTCCTCAAAGTTGAGCGCTTGTTGCCGCCTTCGCCCAAAGCGCTCAGCGAGGCCCGCGGCTATGCGGTGGCCGATTATCAGGACTACCTGGAGAAAAAGTGGGTCGAGCAGTTGCGCGCTCAGTATCCGGTTCAGATCAACGAGGATGTTTTCAACGCCCTCATCAAGCGACAGTAGTTTTTGGGCAGCGAGAGAGCTCTTTGCCGAAGTCCTTTTTGCGGGCCGTGTTCGTCGAGAGCGACCGGCCTCTAAGACCTAGCTGGCCGAAAGGCGCAGGCGAGCTCAGCGCCAGCGAGGTCTCCTCTCTCCGAGCACCAGCCTTTTATTGCTTTTTCTTCCGGGAGGTTTAGGGGCGAGTAAGAGGTTAGGTTTTTGTTCTCGGGATTCAAAAGTGGCGAAAGGCTTTGGCTTGCAAGCAAAACCCTGCGCATCTTTAATCTGTTAGAAGAGGCCTTATTTTTGTAGGCCCTTCGAAGCAGGCGTTATGAACGAAGAAAAGAAAAGAGAAGAAACCTTTGTCAATCCTATTGACCCAGACAAAGTGGCTGAAAACCCCGGTATATTGCCCTATGCCCACACGGCGGGTAGTGCCGTCATTAGCCCCGAGGATAAGGGGCGCATTCGGGGCAACGCCATGCTGGCCATGTACGACCAAACCGAGCGCCAGATGGACCAGCTGCGTCAGCAGATGGAGACGCTTATCAAGCAGGCGCAAGAGTTGAAGAAGCGCGTGGATGTTTCAGAAGCCATTTACCAGGCCGATATTCCCTTCCAGCCCGTCATCCACCACATCTACTACCTCTACGCGCGCAAGAGCGACGGCAAGCACTTGCTGTCGTTGGTGTCGCCCGAAGAATGGGGCAACCGCTCTCCATACGAGCATTTAGCTACTGTGCGCTTGTTGGGCGATCACACTTGGGAGGTATTAGCCTAAGCGCTTAAGGCTCCGACCACTCCTGGCGCCAGCGCCGTACAGGCATTCGGTCAAGAGGGTACCAGTTGCCCCACCAGTCGAAGTACTCCAAGCTGTGGAAGTTGAGCTTGTAGTCGAACTCGCTAGGCAGGTCGTAGACAAAGCCGGGGTAATAGTATTTTTTGCCTAAAAAGCGCGCGTATTCGATTTCGAGCAGCATGGTGTAGGTGCCTAAGCTGCGCCAGGACTCGTCGGGGTGGTAAATGCAGTAATTGCCCGCCATGCTTTCGTGCCCCATGTGAAAGAAGCTCGTCGCCACGAGTTGGTTGTGCTTGAAAAGGTCGAACTCGACACCCAAGCAGGGCATTAGGTGGCTCCAAGCACTGAAAAAGCCATAAATAGAGGCCGGACGATTGTGCTGGAAGCGCGAAGCATGAAGTTCGAACAACCGCTCGTGATGCTTCAAGATCTGCAGCGGACGGCGCAGTACGCGCAGGTCAGCATTGCGGCGCAGGCACCTGCGTTGGCTTTTGCTGAGCTGAAAACCCTCTAAGCGAATGCGCAGCACGATAACTCGACAGGCTCGCCCGCGCCATTCCCACCAGTTGCGCCGGAAGAGCAAATCCGACCAGTAGCACCACCCGTCTTCGCAAAAGCGGTCAAAAACCATAGGGTCGAGCATCTGCATAGGCAGATACTCTTCGATATGACGGGGATTGAAGGAAATATCCCGCAGAATGGGCAATGACCTAGCGTGCACGCGCGAAGGTTTGGATTGGATGCTGCTGCGAAATTAAGTGAGGCCCTCAAAAAGAGATAATAAAAAATTCGAGAAAAAGGCGAAGCCGATCGCCAGTGGGCTACTGTTGAGCAGCCCGCGCCTGTCCTTGTTAAGGACTTCACCGACGGTTTTTCTACAGGCCTTTTGCCCATGCTTCGAGTTGGGAGATAGTCCAGGCGTCGTCGGTGCAAAAGGGGCCGCTGCGGATGCGTCGCAAGCTGCTCAAATAAGCGCCGCTTCCTACGGCAGCACCCAGGTCGGCCACCAAAGAGCGAATGTAGGTGCCTTTGCCGCATACGACGCGAAAGCGGCACTGAAGCCCCTGAGCGTAGTCGGGAAAGAGGCGGATAGGAGCGCCCTTTTGATTGAGGAGCAGCGGTTCTGCCTGAGGGTCTTGGGGCGCTACAGGGTATAGGGGACCTACTTCGAAGAGGTCTATGCGCACTCGGCGCTTTTTGGACGGGGCTTCGTCGCCTCGGCGCGCCTTTTTGTACAGGCGGCGACCTTCTACTTTGACGGCCGAGAACACCGGTGGTATTTGCTCAAGATACCCCGTCAAGCGCTGAGCAGCCTCTTGCACCAATGCGTCCGTTAGGTGCTCCGTGGGATAGAGGGCTGCGATAGGCTGCTCGCGGTCGTGCGAAGGAGTTGCTGCTCCCAGGGTTAGCGTTCCGATGTATTCCTTCTCGTCGGCCTGCAATTGTTCGATGAGCGAAGTGGCTTTACCGATACATAAAACGAGCACCCCTGTGGCTAAAGGATCGAGTGTGCCGGCGTGTCCGACCTTGAGCCGGCGCTGGTTTAATCGCCGACCAATCAGGTAGCGCAATTTGTTCACTACATCAAACGACGACCAAGCCAAAGGCTTGTCTACCGTCAGGATGGCGCCTTCCGGAAAAGGTTCAGGGAAGGCATTGCCGGGCAAAAGGAGTGGAAAAGAAAGTGCAGCAGGCGTTTTCATGTGGGCAAAAATAGAGGCATCTGCAGCGATTAATCGTCGCTGTGCATGAGTGAGCGCAAGTACCGCAGCATAGAACGGCCCCAATTGGGATGTAGGTCGGAGGCGGGCTGGAAGGACCTAAATTTACGCTCGGCAATATCCAGCATCTTGCGGGCTTCTCGCTTATCGCCACCCCAAAAGCGCGGTGTGAAGTAGAGGTTGAAGGCCTGTTGAAGGTACACCCGCGGGTTGTCGGGGTCGAGTTGTTGAGCTCTTTTGAGCATTTGCTCAGCACGCTGGCTGTATCTCGGGCCGTTGAGTATTGGATGAAGGCGCACGCGCATGGAGGCAGCCATGCTTTGGAGCAGCACAATCTCCGATTGGTCGGGATGCTGGGCGTCGGCGCGCTCCAAAAAGCGCTCCGCTTGTTCGGTGTAGTACTCTTGTAGCGCTTTGTTTTCTTCGAAGTTAAATGCTTGAATGTAGCAAAAAGCGGTATAGTACAGCGGCAGCCATTGCTTTGGCTCGGCCTGGGCAACGCGCTCAAAAGCCTGGGCGCGAGCCACCCAGTCGGCGGCAGTCTGAAGCGTGTCTAAGCCCTCTATGAATTTGCGCAGGGCTTGCCGATAACTGTCAGGGCTGGGTTGGCTCTGGGTACTTAGGACAAAAAGGAAGGACGAGACAAAGAGCAAGGGCTTTTTCATGGCTAATAAAACGTCTTTAACGTGCTGTGGTTGTTGGGCTGGCTCGTGTGAGGAAAGCTTTTTGTTGGCGTCGTCGATGCTTCCTTGCTCGCTCTTTGGAGTTGCGGCAGCGAAACGGTAGGGTAGGGGCGCTATCGGGAGAGCGAAGCTGGGCAAAAAAGGACCTTTAGCCTTCTCTTTGCCCGAAGGCGGTTTTGTTGGCGCATCTTGAGGTGCCTGAGGAACAGAGTGCTAGCGACGAGGCTACCTTTGTGCGGTGAACTTACCTCTTTTTATCGCTTGGCGTTTGATGCGCCTCGGCAGCAAGGGTCAGTCGCGCATCATTGTGCGCATTGCCTCGGCGGCGGTAGCGTTGAGTGTGGCTGTGATGGTTACAGCCTCGGCGTTGGTGTCGGGCTTTAAGACCGAGATCAGCCGGAAAATTTTCGAATTTTGGGGGCATCTGCACTTGACCGACCGCAGCGCCTTGCTCACCCAAGAGCCGCACCCTGTTCCCGCCGACTTGCCTCTCTACGCAGCCTTAGACACGTTGAGAGGCATTGTGTACGCGCCCTCCCATGCAGCATCACCAGCGCAGATGCGCTCGCGCGGAGGCATCCGGCACGTGCAAGCGTATGCCCTCAAACCGGGCATTATTCGCACCGATAATGCCTTAGAAGGCATCTTACTCAAAGGCATTGGCGCTGACTTCGACTGGGCCAATTTGCAGCCGTATTTGCAAGAAGGGCGGCCTATAATGCTCAACGACTCTGCGCCTTCGCGCGACATCATCCTGAGCCGGCAGACGGCCGACCGGCTCGAAGTGGGCGTAGGCGACCGCTTTGTCGTGCATTTCGTCAAGGACAACACCCAAACGCGGCGCCTTTTCCAAGTGTGTGGCATCTACAAAACAGGGCTGGAAGAGTACGACCGAAAATTTGCCCTGTGCGACATTCGGGTGGTGCAGGAACTGCTCGGTTGGTCAGCGGGCGAAGTGGCGGGCTTCGAAGTATGGTTAGACGACGTACGCGACATGAACCTATATGCCGAATATCTGTACGATGAGATAGTGCCTTCGGAAATGCTCGTGCTGACCGTTCGCGAGAAATTTCCCGCCATCTTCGAGTGGTTGCAGCTGCAGGATTACAATGAAGTGGTCATTTTCCTACTCATGTTGGCCGTGGCGGTAGTGAACATGATAACGGCGCTGCTGGTACTGGTGCTGGAGCGAGCCAACATGATCGGTATCCTGAAAGCCTTAGGCGCTACTTCGGGGCGCATTCGCCAAATATTCCTCTACCAGGCAGCGTTCATCATTGCCAATGGGCTGTTCTGGGGCAATCTGATCGGGTTGAGCTTTTGCTATTTGCAAGACCGCTACCACTTCATTCGCCTCAACGAAGCCGACTATTACCTCTCCTATGCCCCTGTACACGTGCAGTGGCCCGTCTGGGGAGCGCTCAACGCCGGTTTTATGCTGCTCGTTCTGGTTTTCCTCCTCCTGCCTGCTTATGCGGTAGGGTGGGTGTCGCCCATTCGGGTCATACATTTTCGGTGAGAACAGGCTTTGTGTTTTATCGCTGTGCGCGACATTCGATATTGCTTGATGCCGTCATAAGGCCTCATGCCTCAGGAGGAAAGGTGATTTTGCCTAATTTTGCTCCTAACGGCCTTTTCTCGCTCCGTCTGCCTATCAATGAAAAAGAAGAACCCTCCGCAGCCTTATTCCCCCCATGACCGCTACCTCAGACTAGTGCTAAAAATTGGGATCGTAACCCGCGAAACCCTACGGGCATTTCTGCCGCCTGAACAATTGGCCCTCCTAAACCTGGGTACTCTTAGCCTAGCTTCCGAAAGTTTCGTCTCCGATGACCTGAAAGCCTCCCTCTCCGACGTTGTCTACACCTGCGAAACTACCGACGGAAAGCCTGTGCGCATCTGTCTGCTCTTCGAGCACAAAAGTGTCAGTACCGGACGATACATCTACGTGCAACTGGGGCGTTATCTGCTTAACATCCAAGAAGAAGACATCCGTCAGGGGCGCGAGTCCTTCACCCTTACTATCCCGGTGTTGATCTACAACGGAGAACTACTGTGGGACGTACCGCCTTTGCGAGAACAGTATGGCTCCGTACAGCCAGAACTGCAGGGCTATATCTTGCACTTCGACATCGTCTACGTAAACCTTCAGGCGCTATCCGACGAAGCCATCGAGGGCTTGCACGAATTCCAGGTGTTGCGCAACGTGCTGTTGGCGCTCAAACATGCGCGTGAGGACGACTACCTACGCATCCATTTTAGGCGTTTACTTATCTTTGCTTGCGAAAATGCGGATGAAGAAGTACTGCTGCATCTGTTTGAAGCGACCTTCATATATCTGCAAAAATCTTCCACTCTTTCAAAAGAGGAGCTTATGAACCTGATTCAGACCTTGCCACCGCCTTTTGAGCAACGTGCCAAGACTACCTATGAGCAAATCTTCGAAGAAGGTATGGAGAAGGGCATCGAACAAGGCATCGAACAAGGCATCGAGAAAATGCTTTTGGCATTTATGAAAAAGAACCCCGAATGGAGCGATGAGCGCTTATCTGCCGTGTTTGAAGTCTCACTGGAGGTCGTACAAAAAACGCGGAGTTTGCTATTGGCGTCCGAATAAGGGTGTTGGGTGATCAGAAAAGAACTTTGCTTGAATTCTATTGCTGCTGAAAAGGAAAGATAACCTCATGTGCCTTGGCTTAGAGCGCATAGGAGAAATGAGCCGATGCTTATGCCGCGCTGCCTCGAAGTGGAAAAAGAGTTATTTAGCTTAAGCGATGCTCTTTTTCGGAGGAGATGAAGCTGCGCTCTTAAATTTGCCTTGCCTTTCATGTTTTTTTATCTTATGAAGAACGCTCTTTCTTTACCTAAAATCGCCGGCATATCGGTGTACATCCACTGGACGTTTGCCATTCTCATCGGCTGGATTGTGTTGACCAACCTCTGGAGGGGGCTAGACTGGTTGCAGGTGGGCTGGATGGTGCTTTTTGTGCTGGGCCTTTTTGTGTGTGTAACGCTGCACGAGTTGGGCCATGCACTGGCTGCTCGCCGCTATGGTATTCGCACGCAAGATATTACGCTTTATCCCATTGGCGGCGTGGCGCGCTTAGAGCGCATGCCGAGCAAGCCACTGCACGAGTTGGTAGTGGCTTTAGCTGGGCCGGCGGTCAATGTGCTCATCATGGTAGCACTTTGGCCGCTAATTTCTCACTTCGAGATACCGCAAGAAGACGGGGCGGAGGTTTTTCTCATTGATGAGCGCAGTTTTTTGCCCATGTTGGGCATAGTGAATGTATGGCTGGCGGCATTTAACCTCATTCCGGCTTTCCCTATGGACGGTGGGCGGGTGTTGCGCGCTTTGCTTTCGATGCGCATGGACCGAGTGCAGGCGACAGAGATTGCGGCATTTGTAGGCCAGGCCATTGCTATCTTGTTCGTCTTTGCGGGCTTTTACGTCAATCCGTTCTTAATTTTCATCGGCTTGTTCGTCATTTTGGGTGCCCGTACCGAAGCGGAGGCGGTGCGCTCGCAATCCTTTTTAGAGGGCTTTACGGCAGGTGATGCGCTCATGACCAATTTTCAGACATTGGACAAGCACCACACCATCAGCGACGCTGTGGCGCTGTTGCTGGACGGCCAAGCGCGAACGTTCTTGGTGTTGGATGGCGACCTGCCCTACGGCGTGCTCACGCGCGATCTCATCATCCGCGGCATCCAGTCGGCAGGGGAGGGTGCTCCTCTCCATACGGTAGCCGATACGCGTCTGCACTATTTCGACGTCCGGACACCGCTGGAAGAAGTGTTGGAGTACTTCCAAAAGCAGCCCGGCTCCATTGTACTGGTGCGCGACGGTTATCGGCTGGCCGGCATCATTGATTCAGAGAATATTTCGGAATTCATCATGGTTAACGCGGCGCGCTTGCGCAGGGCATAGGTCATCTGGCTGCGCAAAGGCTCAATATTCAATCCCAGTATCCTCATAGAGCTCTCGGTTTTTGGCTCGAGTGTCCTGAGGCTTCTTCTCTATGCGACCGCTGGTGCCTTCTTCTATTTTGTAAATGCGCGGTCCTTCGTCCGTACCGGCTGGGGAAGGCTCCAAATATCGGGTCTTCTCATCTCCGTATGCTCGAGCGTCCTCCATCCACTTCGAAGCGGCTCCCCAGGCTTCCTCAGCAAAGGGTTTGAGCCGTCTGGCGTAAGTACCTACCCACTTGGGCATTTCGGCTAAGTAGGGAAGCGTCCTCGATTCTCTAGCTGTTTGCTCGCCGACCATCTTCGTTTCTTGCAAAAACCACAGAATCGAGCCGTACAAAAACAAGGCTACGAAGGCCGAAAGCATGCCGCCCAAGATCCGGTCGACAAAGCCTACGCGAAGCGCCCGAAACACGCCAGAAGTGCTGCTGCCGGCGGCACTAAACAGCCCCCAAACAAACAAAACATTGATGATGAAGGCGGCAGGCAGGATGAATAGCGAGTCGGAATTGAGCACGCCCTTTAGAATCCGCGCCATGACAGGGGCCATTTTGTAGGCCAGCACCAGCCCAAAAGTGACGGACAAGAACCAAAAGACCATGCGGAAAATGCCTCGGTCCTTTCCGTACCAGAAGCCAAGGACAGCCAAAATTAGTGCGAGAAGGTCAATGGCCATAACAGCGAAAAGTAGTAGCGGCGCTCCGCTCAGAACGGCAAGTCATCGCTGTCTTTCATCGGAGGGGGGGCTGCCGTGTAGTCCGGAAAGGGGTCGGCAGGGTGTTGCTCCGGCACCGAGGCAGTGCCCTCAGCCTTCTCAATACGCCAGGCATTGAGGTTGGTGAAGTACCTACCTTGCCATTCGCGCCCACGCAAATCGAAAGAAACTTTGACGATCTCACCCTCTCGAAAGGCATCCAACAGCTGACAGCGCTCTTGCACTGCTTGAAACTTGATGTATTCGGAATACTGCCCCGAGACTACTTCCAGTACGAACTCGCGCGCTTGGAAAGTAGCCGTCTTTTGCTCAATGGGGAAGATGCGGTGCATCTTGCCGGTAATCTCGAAAGCCATAGCGAAGGTAGCGATCAGGCCTGTTGGGCCTGTTTTTTTTAAGAGATAAGAACGCGTAATTTGTTTTTGTTCATAGCGGCTCTATTCGGCTTTGGCAGTCACCTCGTAGGCTGCGGTTTAGTTGTTTTATTCAAAGGCTCTTAGCTTAGTCGTGAAAAGTTTGGGTTGCGGAAGTGTCAGCAACCGAGAGCCTCCTCGCTACTTTTTCAATTTGAAGTAGGCCTCATAGTACCCTGGCCGATTGGCCGAGAGCACATACTCGAAGCGCTGGCTGACAGCAAAGCGCTGTTTAGGAGCGAACAGGAAGATTTCGGGCAATTCTTCGTAAAGCAATTGCTGGATGCGCAGGTAGAGATCGTTTCGCTTTTTTTCGTCGGCTTCGCCGCGCAAGGTTTCGATAAGGCGGTCTAGTTCGGCATTAGCAAAGGCACTGCGATTGCCCGAGCCAATGCTTTTGGAGTGGAAACTCTGGTAGGGGTCCCATAGACCGGGGAAGAGCACTACACTGGTAAGGGCCAAGTCGTAGTCGCCTTGTTGCGTCTTTTGTGTGATGATGCGAATATCGTCTTCGACTACCTCGATGGCAAATCCAGCGGCGCGCGCGGTGTTTTGGATGCTCTTAGCTGCTGCGCTGGAGGTGGGGGACGCTCCTGCAGTCAGCAATGAGAGGGCCAGGTCAACCCGCTTTCCGTTTATCTCTTTGTCGGCGATGCCGTCGCCGTTAGTGTCGGTCCAGCCGGCCTGGGCCAACAGCTGACGGGCCTTATTAACGTCGTATATGTAGGGAGCTAGCGAGCGGGCATAGAAAGGTTTGGTAGGGTGTACAGGGCTTACACAGCGCTCGGCCATGCCCTCCCAGATGGTGTTGAGCATGTACTCGTAGTCTACAGCGTGGGCTAGCGCTTGGCGAATGCGCTTATCGGCCAGAAGGGGGCGGGCCGTGTTGCACAACACCCGGGCATAGGCATTGGCACTCATTAAAGTCATATCGTAGCGCAGCAGCAGGCAAGTATCCCGTTTGAGTTCGACAAATTTGGTCGGAGATAGGGCCGGCACAACGTCCAAATCGCCACTGCGGATGAGGTTTTCAGCAGCGGCTTCTTCTTTGATGAAGCGATAGATGATCTTTTCCGGATGAGCGGCCAAATAGCGGTTGCGCGAGGCAACGCGGTCGCCCCACCAATTTTCTTTTTTCACTAAGATAATGCCCTGGTCCACGTCGAAGTTTTCCAATCGGTAAGGACCGCTGCCCGAGATAGCGGTTTTATCGTTGGCAAAGCGCGGCGATTGGAAGGCATTGGCCCATGCAGTCAATGCGTTTGAGTTTTCGCCAGTTATGGGTTGCTTTGTGCGCACTGAGGCCTGCAAATCGGCCAGCGACACTGCAGCCAATACGCTATCTGGGTCGTACTGATAGGCCGGATAAATAGGAAACTGACACAAGCTTTCCAGGTTTAAGATGTAGAACCGGTCGAAATAAGCGGTAAATTTCTTCGGATTTTGGTCGTCTACTTCCAGCGCTTTAAGGTGCTCAAAGTAGCCGCGCCATTCGCCTAACGGCAGAGAAGGGTGATGGAGGATCTTCAGCGAAAATAGCACATCGTGGCCCGTAATGGGCGAGCCGTTGTCCCAAGTAGCCTCGTCGTAAAGCTTAAAATCGTAGGCCAACATGCCGGCCCGTGGGCCTTCAGCAACGGTGCGAACTGTCGGGATTCTTTCGATGAGCAGCGGCACCAGTTCGAGCGTCTTCGGTTCTACAGTGGCCAGCGACTGAAAGAGGTTGGCTGCTACGTAGCGATTGTAAGCCGGCCCAGGCAGGATGGGGTTGAGCGAAGTAGCGGCTGCTTCCATGCGCACCGTTACGGTATTGTCGGTCTTGAAGGTAATGTTACCGCAGCGTGCGGTGCGATCTCTATTGCAGGTACAAGTTGCCAGTAGCAGAACCAATAGGAACAGCCCCGAGAGAGGAAGGCGTTTTATCTTGGAAAAGATCATGTAAGCAAAAAATTTGGGTAAAAGTACGGTGAGTTATTGGGATGGGAGATGAAATTTGGAGGGAGAGCAGCCGTTTGTGTTTGCTGTGTACAAGAAGGAAGAAGCAGAGCGGCTCTTCAGGCTATAGTGGGATGCGTAGGGTAACCCGCAGCCCAGCAGGGGTGCCGTCGGGGTGTATTAAATTTTCCCAATGGGCGCCCTGAGTTTTTTCGTCCGATAAAAGGGCCAGGCGCTGTTGAGTGAGCATCATGCCCACTGAGCGATGCGGGTGTTTGGGGTCGTTTGTTGCCTTCAAGCCAGGGCCGTTGTCGGTGATGGTGATGATCAGCTTGCGATCTTTCAAGGCGAATGCTACCGCGATGAAGCCCATCTCCGACTTGTTTTGTAGACCATGTAACAGTGCGTTTTCCACAAACGGCTGCACGAGCAAAGGCGGCAGGGGAGTGTCGTCGAGGTCTATCGCTGCGTCCACACTGATGCGGTACGCAAAGCGACGTTGAAAGCGGAGCTGCTCCAGAAGGAGGTAGTTGTTGAGCATCTCTATCTCTTCGCGCAGCGAATGGTACCCATCCACGGCACCGTGTAGCGCTAAGCGCACTAAGCGAGCAAAGCAGGCTAAGTAATGCGCGGCAGCGTCGGCATTGTTGTCGGCTACGAAGTGCTGGATGCTGTTGAGGCAGTTGAAAATGAAATGAGGGTTCATTTGAGCGCGCAAGGCGGCGCTTTCCAACTCGCGGAACTTTTCGCGAGTAGTGGCCTGTTGCTGTTTTTGCCGCAGTTGCCAGCGGTAAGCGAAACCCATCCCTAGGGCACCCGCCAGGCTGAAAAGCAGCCAGAACCACGTCGTTTGCCACCAAGCTGGGCATATGCGGAAGTGCCAACGCGTGGGCATACTCCAATGGCTATTGGGCGTCTGGGCCTGCACCTCAAAGGTGTACTGCCCCGGTCTTAATTTGGCAAACAACACCTCTCGTACACTGCTGTACGTGAACGCCGTGTCGGTGCCCAACAGGCGGTAGCGATAATGGATGTTGCCCTCAGAGCAATAGTGGAGCGAGTAAAACCGCAGCATCAGGGTGTTGGCGTTGTAGGGCAAGCGCTTGCCTTGGGCGAAGGCCACCGGTCGGTTGTTGATCCACAGGCGCTCCAAAATAGGCGAGGGCATGGGGATGGGTTTGGGAAGTTGTTGAAAGCGCACCAAACCGCGGTTAGTACCCACCCACAAATATTTTCCGGTAACCGCTACAGCACTCACCTGCTCGGAAGGCAGCCCTTCACGACGGGTGAGGGCAACAACGTCCCAGCCGCTGTCGGGGCGTGGCCTAAGGCAGCTAAGCCCTTGATTTGAGCAGGCGTAAAAGGTCTCGTCTATCCCCGCATACAGCCGCATGGTAACATCGCTGGCTAAGCCGTTGGCTTGGCGCACATGCGTTATGCGCCCATCGCTTTCGCGAAGAAGCACCCCAGCATTGCGCAAACCAATAGCCATGTTGGCCTTTGCGCTGAAGCAGACCTGACGCGGCTGGAAGCGCAAGGCGGGATGTGTCCATGAAGGGCGCATGTAGCGTCCTTGCTGCCACAAGAACACCCCTGCCGGTGTAACGACCCACAAGTCGCCTTCGGCATCTTCCACGACGTTGAACGTTCGGGTGTAGGGCGGCGACTCTCGAGTATCGCTGCGATGCCAACCCAAGCCCGACTGCGCGTCTATTTCGAAAAAGCCCGTGCTGCTGGCTCCCCACAAGCGGCCCGAACGAGTACCCAAAACCAGCGTCTTTGTGTGGTAAAAAGAGGCTTTCCGTTCATCGTGCCCTGCATGCCAGTGTTTACCTTGAAGGACATAAACTGGCGTTGCACACCAGAGCTGCCTGCGAAGTGTATCGAACAGCAGCGCCTCCACATCGCGAGAAGCCAGCCGCGGAAGTGGAAGACGGGTAACAAGGTCGTTGGTTAGGTCAATCATGGCCAAAGCGGCAGGTCGGAAGCCCACGTAAAGGCGGTTTTGGCCGTCGAAAGCCAAGCAGGTAATCTCCTCTGAGGGCAAGCCCTGCCGACGGTCGAACAGCTCGGCATTCGGGTTTTTGCAGTAAAACACGCCAGCGTGGTGTGTAGTGGCCCACCAACCGCCCCAGCGATCTACGAAGATGTCGGTGACAAAGCAACCGGGCAACAGGTTTTGCCCTTGATTGCGCTGCAGGTGTTTCAGCGAAGGAAAATAAAACAACCCAGGGTGTTTGCCCATGTGAACAGCCATCAACAAAGCACCGTTGTGCGTCTGCACCACATTTTGTGCCGTGAAGCCCACCCTCGTTTGCCAGAGGACGCTATCGGCCCGCAGCAAGTAGTAGGTGCCATCATAGGCGTGCAGTATATCTTTGTTGTGCAACTTCCAAAAACCCCGCTGAGACACCTGCACAAAGGGTCTTACGGGCAGGGCCTTCAGAGGCTGAATGGTTCCCTTGCGATAGACCGCTGCTTTCAGCAGCATCTGGCGCACGGGAGGAGCATCGTGCGGGTGCGAAACGACACTTCTCAGGACGCGCCCATTGATTTCAGCATACAGCAAGAGGGGCCTCTCCTGTGCCTGAAATACCTCCAGATTGCCGTCTAGGCGGAGCCGCAGCAGCCCCATGGCGTTATAGGCCAACCATAAACTGCCATCGGCGTCTATTTGAACATCGGCCGGCAACTGGTACTGTCGGCGAAAAGGCTCGAGGCGCTCCCGCTGCTTGAAAGGGTATATGGTATCGTTGTCTACATACCATAGCGAGCCATCTATTCGAGCAAACCAGATGCGTCCGCGCTGGTCTTCTACTGGTCGGAAGGCCTCTGCACCGTTCCACGTCGAAGTATCGACGGGCTTCACAAAGGCATAGCCGTTGAAGCGGCAAATGCCTTCCTCCGTCGTAAACCACAGATGCCCATCGCGACCCTGAGTTACCTCGTAAACGACGTTGGCCGGCAGCCCTTGGCTTGTGGTGAAGTGCGTCCATACCACTTGCTGTGGGCAGGCTGCTGCTGGCGCTCCAAAGAGCATAGCCCAGCGGATTTTTTCCAGGAAAAGGCGAAAAGCTTTGGGCATATTTGCATCAAATATCGCGCAAGTTTGATGCGCTAGCCTCATGCCGCTTAAAATAGCTCTTATCGACGACGAGCCTGCTGCGCGCATTTCTTTGCGGCGGTTATTGCAAGTGTATTGCCCGCAGGCGACCGTCATAGGAGAAGCGGGCAGTGTAGTCGAAGGGATAACCTTACTTCAGCAAAGCGCGCCCGACCTGCTGCTGCTTGACATTGAACTGGAAGACGGCACCGGTTTCGATTTGCTCGAGCGAGCCGGCCCGCTGCGCAGCCAACTGGTATTCGTTACCGCACACGATGCGTTTGCAGTGCGCGCTTTTCGCTGTTATGCTGTAGATTATTTGTTGAAGCCCATTAACCCCAGCGAATTGGTGGTCGCTGTGCAAAGGGCACAGCAGAACCTTGAACATACTCAGCTGTACCAGCGCATTGAAGCGCTGTTGCATACTGCTGCTTCAGGGCGCATCGACCGCATTACCTTGCACACGTCTAAAGGCCTGACCTTCATCGCCCTTACCGACATTGCTTGTGTGGAAAGTTGCGGCAACTATGCCTTTGTGCACGCTATTTCCGGCGAGCGCCACTTAGACGCGCGCAACCTGAAGGAATACGAGGAGCTGCTGCCCCATCCTGCTTTCGTGCGCGTACACCAGTCCTTCATCGTGCAGTTATCGCTGGTACAGCGATGGCTCAAAGATGAGGACGACAGCTTAGTGTTAAGCACCGGTATGCGCGTACCCGTGGCTCGGCGGCGGCGCGAGGCCCTTTTGCGGCTGCTGGCCTAAGCAGGGCCTTGCGCCGAATATCACTTGTGAGCAACCGAATCGCATACAAAGGCGAAGCCTTCCGCATCGAGAGTACTCTTTTGTGTAGGAAATGGAAAGCCTATGCGGATGCTGAACAACGCCGAGTGCCAGCGCATAAGAAGCCTTATGGCTCAGGCCCAAATCCAAGCACTATTAGAAGCCGTCCGACAAGCTAACCTGCCCGGAGCTGCGGGGTGGACCGAGCGTCTGATGGCTGTACAGAGCGCCTACGAAAGCCAGCAAACAGACTTTGACACTTGGCTGCGCGAGCACTTATGGGCCTTTGGCGACATCCTGCAGCAGATTAACGGGTCGCCGGAGAAGCCTGTGCCATCCCTCGCGTTGCCCGACGACATCGAGGCCCTTGTCTTGCAACGGCGCATCGAAGAAGCGCTCCAGCGCTGCCCTGAAGCCATTGATGAGGTGCTGTTGTGGCGTGCCCAATACGCTTTGGGCTATCGAGAATTCCAGGGCGGGCGCCTCGACACAGCGCCGTGGGAGATCCTTCAACAACATCTCGGGTATGCTGTCATGGCTTTTTGTGTCGAAACGCGCACCCTTTCGAAAAAAAACGGCTGCCTGCGTGCGCTCCTCCACCATCGCCGACCGAATATCACTCGAATGTAACCGAATCGCATTACTGCTCAACACAAGGCACACGCCGCCCACACTTTTGAACCAAGGGCGGTAGGATTAATACCGCCTTCCCCTCGACTTTGCTTGAGGAGAACACACCCAAAACAGTTAAAAACATCGGCAGCCTATGCTACTCCTAACCTTCTACCGGCGCGTTGTTGCGTGCGCAATGCTCATTTGTCTACAGGGCGTTCTCGCTCAAGGACAGCATTTTCAACATTATTATTATGGCGACTCGCTCCATCAGGCGTTCACCAAAGTCATCCTACACGGTTCAGATTACTACGTGATTGGGCACAGCGAGCCAGCATCCGGTGCCACTGTCCAAGCGGCCATCACGCGTATAGATGGCTTGGGCAATTGGATTTGGACAGTGTACCTGAACATAGGTTCGCAGTGGAACGACGCCGTACTCACGCCCTCGGGCCATCTCTTAGTCGTGGGCAACACCCTGCCCTTCAATGCCAACAGCCAAAGCTTAATGGGCCTCGTGACACCGGCTGGTGCGTTTTCGTGGGTGCGTTTGTACAATGTGCCGGGGCGCGACTGGTTCAACCGCGTGGTGCTCAACCCAGTGCCCGAAAATGGCGCTTTCCCATACTATGTGCTGGGCGGGCAATGGGACCCCGCCGGAAACGCCACCTGGGACGATGTGGTGCTGCTAACGGTGAGCGAGGCGGGCAATTTCGGCTGGAAAAAAATCTACGCAGGCCTGTTCGGCTCCACCGACGATGAGTTTGCCCGCGACCTCGAGGCGCTGCCCAACGGCGACCTGATCCTCGCTGGTAACTTCGGTACGAATGGCGTGGTTTTCCGGACCGACAACACCGGCGCGATCTACAACAGCGCCGGGCCGGAGGGCCTGTCGTTCACTTTTGCCGACGTGGCCCAAACGAGCGGCGGTTTCTTGGCCGTGGGCAACACCTTCCCCTCGGTGTCGGCCTTTTTGATGAGATTCGATAGCGACCTGCTGGTGCAATGGCAGATCAACCTGCCCAATCTGACGGCTGTCCGCCAGGTGTGGCGCGACGGCGACGACGGCATCTACGTGACCGGCAGGGCGACGGTGGACGGCCTGAACCGGGGCGTGGTGCTGAAGTTTCAGGACTTCGGCAACAACCCCGCACCGCTGATCTGGATGAAATACTTAGACAATGAGGAAGTGGCGTACACCGGCGGTTCGTCGGGGTACTTGCCGCCCAACCAAATGGCCTTTGTGGACGGGCGTAACACCACCGAAGAGCGCGCTTTTATGTCGGTGAGCGACCTGGAGATGAACACCTGCATGACCCGGGAAGGGTTTGTTTCCACGCTGAGCGCCGATCTGTTGTTCAATTCCCCGGTGCCGCCGGGCATTGAGTTTGCAGACGTGCCGATGGGGGCGAACGTGACGTTGAGCAGTGCGGTGAATTGGCAGCAGGAGGATGCGTGCCCCGCTATCTTGAAAATAGTAGGGACGGTTTACCGCGAATGCAACGACCTACCCTACACGGATCAGGCGGTATTGCCGGGCTGGACGGTTCAACTGTTAGACACCACCGGCAACCTCCTCGCCGAGCAGCAGACCGACTCGGTCGGTGGCTATGGCTTTTACAACCTGCCGCAAGGCCTGTACACCTGCAGAATAGTGCTCCAACCCGGCTGGACGCCGAACGTGCCACTCAGCGGCCGGTATCTAGTGGACGGCAGGAACACGAGCGAGTTGCGCAATTTTGGGGTGTGCCCGAGCTGCTCGTGCGACGATATCTACTTTGAGGTAGTACAAATCCCTGGAGCCTCTGACACCTGCGAGTTTGGGCTAACGGTCAACAATACCGGGGCTTACTGCTTCAGCGCAATGAATCTCGCGCTCAGCGCTGGGAGGTTCGAGGAGGTCATGCCTGCCAACGGCTGGGAGGTTGTCGCCATTGACTCGCAGCACGTGCAATTGACGGCGATAGACCCGGATTGGACTGGGTTTGTATTTCACCGATGGAAGTCCTCGCAGGCATCAATGTCCGAGGTGACCGTTTCTACGTCGTACAATGTAGGGCAGGGGAATGTGGTGTGCTCGCGGGTTTTTGGGTTGGTGTGCCCGCCGCCGGTCATCGCACGATCCTGTTGCCCGTCCGGTACCACGCCTGGCCCGGAGCTGGTACAAAACGGCGATTTTGAACTGGGGAATCAAGGTTTCACCAACAGTTACATCTATCTGTCGCCCGGCAACTCGATGCCCTCCGGCAGGTACTCTGTTTTGGACGCCGGCGAGGTTTATACCGCCAACAACCAATGGGCCTGCACCGACCATACGGCCTCTCTATCTACGGGCAAAATGCTCGTGGTGGACGGCTATGGCGGCCCGATAGCCTGGCAGCAAACGGTAAATGTGACAGCGGGCGTGAAGTATACTTTTTCTGCGTGGTTCAATAACTTAGTCCGCCCACCTAAGGACTATGCAGACCCTCAAGTGGCGCTTTGGGTGGACAACACCCAAATCGCCGGGCCGCTGACCCTGCCCGAAACACCCGACCGATGGGTACTGCTCTGTGACACGTTCTACGCGACGGCGACGGGCACTGTTACGCTTTCCATCAGGATGCTCGCGGGAAGCACGCTTGGCAACGACTTGGCGGTGGACGATGTGAGTTTTCAACGCTGTGTCAAATGCGAACCATTGCCCGATGATGCCATAGCCTGGTGGCCAATGGACGAGGTTGGTGGGGAGGCTAATGCGGATGAAATCGTCGGTGGCCTGACGGCAGTTTCCCTGCCTGGGTCGGTTGGCTTCAGCGGGCCAAACCCCGTGCCCGGAAAAGTCGGTGGCGCATTGGAGTTCGTCAGCCCGGGCGGCAGGTACTTGGAGGTCTCGAATCATCCAAAAATCAATTTTGGAAATGGAGCCTTCACGATTGATGCTTGGGTCAACACGAACATGCCTACGCAAACGGCGCCCATTGTGGACAAATTAGCTAACCAGTCGAATGGTTATGCCTTTGCCATTACAGGTACGCCTGGGTTGGCGTATCCTACCTTAGCCATCGGCGCCAGCAGCGGCGTTGAAGTGTTTCAAGGGCCGCCCATTGCTGTGGGTAAGTGGAATTTTGTGGCGGTGACGGTTAATCCTCCTGTCGTAACATTTTATGTGGGCAGCGATCCGGGCGGCAACGGGATATTGGCCACTTCGACGCATACCTTGATTGGCGTGCCCAATGCTTCCAACAACTTCCCCTTGCAAATCGGCAGGAACCCACTCAACCCGCATTGGCAGATTGTCATAGACGAACTGGAGTTGTTCGAGCGGGCACTCGCGCCGACGGAGTTGGATAAAATATGGGCGGCGGATCGTTTGGGGAAATGCCGGAAGGTTTGCCCGCCTCAATGTAGCGTAAACACTATTGATATCAGTACCGGCGCCGATCCGTTGAACGCGGGCACTTTTCTGGCGCCCGGTGGCACAGACCCATCTTGGATGTTGGTCGCCGCTCCGCCCAATGCGGGCCTGCCGAATTTGCCTCAACCTGCGAATCTGGTTGGGGCCCACTCCGGATGGGCCGCACCGCCCTCGACGTGGATTTCGGCTTTCCCTTTCAACAATTACGGTACAAACAATTGCGCTGCGGGGCCACAAAATTGTTCCTGTCCACCCTTTGTGTACGAACGCCGCTTCTGTGTGTGCAAGCGTACCGAAGCTACGTTTAAATTCGATTTTTATACCGATAACAACGGCAGGGTGGAGTTGTGGATGGAAGACCCCAATAATCCGAGTCTGCCGGTGTTCGTCGCTTCGCTGGCCGACAACTGCGCCAACCTGAATGCCGTGATGAATTTCACTACGCCGCTTGCGGTAAACACCACGTTAACGTTGTTGCCCGGGCGCTACATGCTGCGCATCAACAACTGGAATATCAGTAGTGTAGCCACGGGAGCCAATCTGTACGGTACCGTAACCGGCCTCGACCTCGAAAGCGATTTGTGTTGCATAGAGCCTGTCGGTTCACTCTGTGTGACCAAATACCACGACCTCGATTGCGACAGCATACGCGATATAAACACAGCCAATTGGACGTACATAGACCCTGGCTTGCCCAACTGGACCTTCCAAGTGGCAGGCTTGGCCAGCAGCTACACGGGTATGACCAATCAGCAAGGTCAGGTCTGTTTTACCGGGCTTGCTCCGGGCACTTACACGGTGACAGAAACGCTCCAGCAAGGCTGGATTCCGTCTTCGCCTGGAGGAGGAAGCACGACTGTAACTGTCAACGCTTACAGCACGACCAATGTAGATTTCGGCAACTGCACCGATAGCTGCGCCTGTGGCCCGTACGAGTTTTTATACAGCATTGGGAAAGGTTTGCTGCTCCCCAAAAACTGTGGCGACGTGCTGTTTGTGCCGAGCGACTTGCCTTTCCAGTTTTTGCCTTCATTTTCTTGCAAGGGAGATTGCACGAATCCGCCAACGGTGGACTATGTGCTGACTGGGCCTCCGGGCTTCACGACCCAATCGGCCAATGGCGTGCCCATCGCCACCCTGCCTATTACGGCGGCGACGTTTACCCTACCAGGTACTTACCATTTGACTATTATCGGACATTGCGACGGCAAGCTATGCCCGTGCGAATTGACCTTCATTTTTCCGGGGGACTGCTGTAAAGACTATCAGTTCTTTTTGGCCAATATACAGAGTTTCGTCTCGGTAACTGCAGACAACGTCAACTGCAAGGCCACTCTTAATATTGGTAATCTGCCAGCATGCGATTATTTGGAATGGATTGACTGGGGAGACGGTAGCCCGCAGCAGTATGGGCCGTTCAAGGCAGGCGACATGGTAATGCACACCTATGCCGGTAGCGGAGCATATTCTATTTGTTACTTGGCGGTGGAGAAAGACCCGGCAACTGGTTTGATCTGTTTTGAAAAGGTAGTTTGTGACACCATATTTCTATCTTGTTCGGATTCGTGGTGCCCGTACAATTATGTACAAAACGGTGATTTTGAAGTTGGTACGCCTACTCCGGGCGATCAGGACATTTGCAATGCGCTGCGTTGGTGTGGAATTTGGTCTGGAGGGAGCACCGCCGACTTTTACAGCACTTCGCCTCCAACGCTTCCGCCTGGGGCAGCGCCTGTTCCTGTCGGACAAGGGAAGTTCGGCGGGATGTGGTGTCGCAAGCAAGGCTCTCAACGAGTTTGGCGTGAAGGAATGATGAACGAGTTGCAACAGACTATTCTGCCTAACTCTGGATGCTACGAGCTCACGTTTAAAATTGCCTGCACAGGGTTCTATTTTGGCACACCTATTCTGAATGCTTATGGCGTACACGCGCCTGGCGGATTGGCCAGCGGTATATCGCCCATTGACGGCAGCCTGCCGCCGAACCTCGGACTGTTCCCGGCGGGTGCAGCCGTGCAATTAGGCTCCCATCCCATCCCTTCGACTTGCGACAACAACTTTTTAAATCCGGCGCAACTGATTACGTTCAACATCAATTCGGCCCTACTACCGGCAACGGGCATCACCCATATCTTCTTCACCCGCGACGACAATACCAATGGCGGCGTGTATATCGCTCTTGACGATGTGTGTTTTCGAAAAGTACCCTGCCCCTCCGAGGAGTGTTGCAAAGACTACCAAGCTTTTTCCAACCGCATAGACAGTGCCATAAGCGTTACTGCTGTCAGTGGGTCCTATCAGTTGGCCATCAGCAATACCCTGCTGCCGTGCGACTATATTGAGTGGATAGATTGGGGCGATGGCAGCCCACCGCAACCCGTCCCGTTCCCACCCGGAGGCAGCATCCTGACGCATACGTATAGTGCCAGTGGGCCTTACGCCATTATCTATCTGGCTGTTGAGAAAGACCCAGCCACAGGGCTTATCTGTTTCGAAAAAGTAGGGACTTTAGGCCTAGTAGACGTCGAGGAACTGTGGCAATCGCGCGCGATACGCCTCTACCCCAACCCCAACACCGGCCACTTCACCCTCGAACTGCCTGCGCCCGCGCCATCGGGTACCACGATCCGCATCACTGACCCGACGGGCCGGCTCGCCTTCGAAACGATCGCTAAAGTCGGCAGCGAGCGGCAACAAGTGCAGGCGGGCGCCTTGCCCGCAGGGCTGTACTTCGCGCAGGTGCTGCAGGAGGGTAGGGTAGTGGGCATTTTGCGCTTCGTTAAGCCATAAGTGAGACTGACTGTGAGGTTATCGCCTATTCGCCCCAGCCCGTGTTGCTGGGGCGTTTTTTTGTTTTTTGTCAGCTTTTGGCCGAGGGTTTACTTGCGCTAGCTGAAATTTGTTCATGCGCTTTTGGGCCGAAATACGCCAAGGCTCTCTCGTTCAGGTTTTACTTCTCTCTATGCGCTGCCTGTGCCATGATGCTTCGTCCGCTGCTTATTAGCTTGCTTTTGGTGTTCACCCTTTTCGCCACTGCCGTGCAGGGCCAGTTGGAACTGCTTGGTCACCTGTCCTACGCGCCCAACACCTTGGCCGGCTGCTGGCACTATGTGGATAGCTTGGGTAATGAATACGCGTTGGTGGGCAGCAGTCGCGGCTTGAGTATCGTAGAGGTTACCGACCCTACGAAACCGGTGGAGCGCTTCTTTGTGCCTGGCCCAACGAATAACTGGCGCGAAGTGAAAACGTGGCAGGGCTTCGCCTATGTTGGCTCGGAGGCCAACAACAGCGGCATCACCATTGTGGACCTCCGGCGCCTGCCCGATACCATCGCGTGGCGAGTATGGTTTGGCCCGGGTACCGATACGCTCGTTCGCCGCAGTCACACCGTCGCCTGCGAGGACGGACATCTCTACATTTTTGGTGGCACCCAGCAGGGCACCGTCATCTGCGACCTCAGCGACCCGTGGAATCCAGCCGTCAGAAGCATCACCAACGCTCCATACGTCCACGACGGCTACCTCCGCAACGATACCCTATGGGCCAGCGAAATCTACTTAGGGCGCTTCAGCGTCTTCGATGTTTCCGACAAAACTTCGCCTAAATTGCTGGCTACACAGCCCACGCCCGGCGCTTTCAACCACAACAGCTGGCTTTCTGACGACAGCCGCTACCTGTTCACCACCGACGAGCGCTGGAACGCACCGCTGGCCAGCTTTGACGTGAGCGACCTGGACAACATCCGCCTTCTGGATACTTACTACCCCAGTGTGCGCCCTACGCAGGAGGTGCACAACGTGCGCGTCATCGGCGGCTTCCTCGTCAACCCCTCCTATGGAGGGCAGCTGACTATCGTAGACGCCCATCAGCCCGACAACCTCATCGAGGTGGCCCACGCGCTGTTGGGCAACTCGCTCGTTTGGGATGCTTCGCCCTATTTGCCTTCGGGCAACATCATCGCTACGGCTCGCAACGAAGGCTTGTTCGTTTTTCGGCCTACCTATCAACGCGCCGCCTATTTAGAAGGCCGTGTTACCGATGCCGCCACTGGCCAGCCGCTAGGCCGCGTTAAAGTCGTTGTGGAAGGCACGGCCAATGCTGACGTTACCCGCCCCGATGGCACCTTTAAAACCGGCGCTGGCCAGCCTGGGCTGTACTCCGTCGTGTTCGGAAAGATTGGCTACGAAAGCCAAACGCTGGCTAACGTCGAACTCAAACGCGGCCAGACCACTTGGGTAGAAGTGGCGCTGAAGCGCTTTTGA
>CALHAM010000053.1 GCA_937934275.1 uncultured Saprospiraceae bacterium
TACGGCCGCTTTAATAGCGGCTTCGGTTTTCTGCGTTACAAACTCGCGGGCATACATTTTTCCTCCCAGTATTGTCTTCCATCGGAAAAAGGTGTTTTCGACCTTGCTTCGGCGGTGATAGCCCAACTGTTTTTCCTATCCCTTGCGGTTCGCCTCATAGCCGCCCTGGTCTATGGTCGCCAAGGCCGCGTTCCTGGGGTGGTCGGTGGGGGCGCCGTCCCCGTCCACTTGGTACGCCGCGTTCTGCGGGGGCGGTATGATGGGCTCTATTCCGGCCTCTGTGAGCGTGTCCCAGCAGTGGTAGTCGTCATAGGCGCCGTCTGCGCCGACCTTGCCGACGTCAACGCCCCCCGTCAGGGTGTCCGCCACTAAATCTACCAGCACCGCAGCGTCATCAGTCTTGTTGCCCGTCAGCACCTGCGCGGTGATTTCTCCAGTCTTTTCATCAACCCCAAGATGGATTTTGCGCCAGGTTCGGCGCTTGCCCCAGCCCTGTTTGCGCACTTTCCACTCGCATTCCCCATATACTTTCAGGCTGCTTGAGTCCACGACCCAATGAATGGCCTCTCCTTTTTTGAGCCTTTCACTCACTCCTAACGGCGCCTTCAAACCCACTTGCCGCTGACATATCTGCGTATAACTGGGCACTTGCAAATCAACGCCCATCAGCGCAAAAACAGACTCCGCAAAACCCTCTCATTGTCGAAAAGCCAAGCAAAATGTCACTTTCAGCGGCAACAACAACACGATACATTCTGCTGAATAGATCTGTTGACCTCCTCTCTTGTTCGGTCCCTGATGGTACCAACTCCCAGATATTGATTCGTCCATCCACAGCGTCAGGCTGCCCCGACGCCTTAGCCCGGCGTTGTACGCTGACCAGTTCGTGACTTTGTAGCGGTCTTTAGGCTTGTTTGGGGTGCAATAGCATCTATCTTTGCCATGAGCCGGGAAGTCCTTTTTTTGTTTCGGAACTCAAAAGTACACTTCTCGGCTCGCTTTTAAGCCTGTTTAAGCCTGCGACCTAACCCACCAAAATGAAGGATTCATGCAACAAAGCCCCGTTTTACTTAATTACGGTGCCTCTATTGGCTTGCTGCATTGGTCATCCTTTTGCCTCCTACACAGACACTAGGTTTATGCCCTAACCCGAGAGGATAGGGGGCGCTTAGCCTTTGGCGATGTCTCATTTCGACGCCTTACTCTACTATAATCTCATCAAGGAACAGCCAGGTCTTTTGGCCGTCTTTAGGAGTTGGTCCGTAGCGTTGGGCGACGACTTTGACGTAGCGCGCGCCGACGCCGCCGAGGTTGAAGGAGACGCTTTCGATGCGGTTGCCTACCAGTTCCTCCGCTCGGATGTCGCGTTTGCCGGCGGAGGTGAAGTTTTCGCCGTCGTTAGACGTGAAGACTTCGATGCTGCGGGGCGGATAGATGAGGTAGCTGGTGCCCACCAGGAAGTTAAGGCTGACCTTTTGGATAGGCGTGGTAGCTTCTAGGTCGATGACCGGGTCGAAGTCGGCGTCTTGCAAGCCAACCCAGTTGGTCCAAGAGCGCAGGGCGCCGATGGAGCCGTTAGTTAGGGCGTATTTTTCGCCGCCAGAGTACTGCGAGGGTTGAGTAGAGAGGGTATAGGGCTTGCCCAGCGCCTTGTGCACGACGTAGCGCACGGTGAGGATGCGCCCGGGGAATTTTCCGTCCACGAGGGCTGCAGCCTTTACGGTGGTGCTTTTGGAAAGCGGTATGGGCGAATACATACCCGGGCTGGTGGGTTTGGGGTCGGAGCCGTCGAGGGTATATTTGATTTGTGCCTGAGCGTCGTTGGTCGAGAGCGACACGTATCCGCCGTTAAAGCTGGCTCTGACGTCGTAGTAGCTGCGCGCGTAGTTAACGCCCATGTTGTCGAGGAAGCGAAAGTGGGTGCGCAGGCGGCGCAGGAAGTCGCCGCGAGAGCGTTTGTTGGCTGGGGTCCAGAGCACTTCCGAGAGGGCGCAGGCGCGGGGGAAGGCCATGTACTCTACCTGTTCTGGGGTGGGGATGTACTCCGTCCAAACGTTGCCTTGAGCGCCGAGAATGAAACGCGCCTCTTCTTCAATGAGCACGGGCGGCACGGGTTCGTAGTCGTATACGCGCTGCAAGGTTAGGAAGCCGCCGATAGCCAGTGGCTCTTGGGCTGGATCGCTTTGGTAGTAGTCGAAGTAGCAGTGAGAGGTAGGGGTCATGATAGCGTTTTGGCCTGCGCGCACCGCTGCGATGCCGCCTTCTTGGCCGCGCCAGCTCATGACGGTGGCGCCATCGGGCAAGCCGCCTTCGAGGATTTCGTCCCAGCCGATGAGTTTCTTGCCGTAACGCTTCAGGATTTCACCCATCCGGCGGATGAAGTAACTCTGCAATTCGTTTTCATCTTTGAGTTTTTCGTCTTTCATGCGCTTTTGGCATTTGGGGCAAGCCTTCCAGCGGGTTTTGGGGCACTCATCGCCCCCAATGTGCACGTATTCGCCTGGGAAGAGGGTGCACACTTCTTGGAGCACATTGGCCAAAAACTCGAAAGTTTTTTCATTGCCCGCGCAAAGGATGTCGTCGAAGACGCCCCATGTTTTGGCTACTTCGTAAGGACCGCCAGTGCAGCCCAGCTCGGGGTAGGCGGCTAAGGCGGCGGAGGCGTGGCCGGGCATTTCGATTTCGGGCACGATGGTGATGAATCGCTTGCGCGCATATTCGACAATCTCGCGCACTTCCTCTTGAGTATAATATCCGCAGTGCTTCTTGCCGTCGAAGCGCGGTGGAGCGTCGGTGGCGTGACCTATGAGCGTCTCTTCGCGGCAGCCACCTATTTGGTGTAGGCGAGGGTATTTTTTTATCTCGATGCGCCAGCCCTGGTCATCGGTCAGGTGCCAGTGGAAGTAGTTGAACTTGTGAATGGCCAGCAGATCGATGTAGCGCTTGATGAATTCCACGGGAAAGAAGTGGCGGCTTACGTCCAGGTGCATGCCGCGGTAAGGGAAGCGCGGGTAGTCGGTAATGATGCATGCGGCTGCTGTCCAGGTTGAGTCTCGAACGGGCGAAGGGCTGCCCATGTTAGGGCCGAACATCTGGCGCAGGGTCTGCGCTCCGTAGAAGGCGCCTGCGGCTGTGCGTGCTCGAATGGCTACGAAGGTAGGCATGATCTCCAGTTGGTACCCTTCGGTCTGAACGATGCTTTCGTCGGGTAGGAAATAGATGCCGTTCTCCCGAAGACTGGGCGGTACGGTTTGAAACGGTATTCCCGTCAGCTGAAAACCAGTAGCCGCTTGTGCCACTCCCATGAAGTATTGCGCTGCAGTGGCCCAGTCGGCCCGCTCCTGCGGGAAATGAATGCGTGTATCGGGCTTCAGTTCAAACTTGCCCTCTCGCACATACGCTTGCACGGGTTGCGGAATGACGGTGACCACGGAGCTTACTTGGGCAGAGGCATTGACGGCTACAACTACCAGGGAAAAGAATAAAGGCAATTTTCGCATAGTCGGGTGCTGTTGTGTGAGGGTAACGGCCAAATAGAGTTGCTTTGTGCTTTCAAAACTTTTTAGCGCTTTTCTCAGCGGTTTAGCGCCGTTGAGGGCGTCGTTTTTAGTTTAGCGCAAATGCGCTGCAAAGAGACGGCGCTTTTTGGCTTCGAGGGCGAGGTAAATTTCCCAAATGGTGATTTGCCCGTCGCGTGCCGAGCGGCTGTTAAGGATTTGCTGGCGGCCGTCAGCGGTGCGCACCAAGTACCAGCCGTCCAGTCCGGCGTTTTTGTAGTAACTGGGGTTATCTGAACCTGAGTAGACTACTTGATGGTGAGGTGCCCCGATAAAAGCAGGGGCGAAAAGTGCCAAATAGAGATCTATGGTATTGAGCAAAGGCCTTTGGCCTGCCTGTTCGTATTTGCGCAGCAAGTACTGCTCGGTAAGGTCCATCATGAAGGCTACATCGCGCTGCTGGCAAGCGCGCAGTACGTCTTCGAAGACAACGGGTCTGCCCTGATACGTCAGCCCGCTTAGGCCTTTTCGAGTGAACTGTATCCACCCAGCGGCAATGCCGTCGGTGCGCACCTCAAAGGGCTTGAGGCCGCACTCTAAGTAGGCGGCCTCATAAATGGCTAATGGCAGGGAGCCAATTTTTTGAGCCATTTCACGCGTGCGTTGCACGACGACAGCATGTTCGTAAGGGTCGGTGTGGTGGCGCAACTCCTCCTCAAAGAGCGCCGTTTGATGCGCCTCACTCAGTTGTGTATAGTCGTCTAAATATATGGGTGCAAGGTAGCGTTGCTCGATTTCCTGAATGAGGTCGATAAGGGGCTCGCTAAAAGCCCATATCAGCGTACCCAATGCGGTTATCACAACCAGCCGACGCCAGCGCCACGGAGAGGCGAAACGCCAAGCATGGCGCAAACTGCGCCAGAAGTATCGGAAAAGCAGGCGCATTAGGCGCCATAGCAACCACAATACGGTCGCCAATGCTGTGCACGCGAGCCAGCGCGCCCAGGTGTCTTGCGACAGCAGGTATTGAAGAAAATCCAGCAGTGCTTTGGCGTCGTTCATCGGCAACGGGCAAAAGTACGATGCCAGGGCGGGTCAAGCGCACAGGTGAAGGCACTCCCCTTGACGGCCCAGCCGCCCTCAAGCGCGGCCAAGACTCAGAAGCAGCACAGGGTTTTTTCCTCGCTCAGCGCTCAGGCGAGGCCATCCGCAGCAGTAGCTTGGGCTGGCTTTTCGGTTAGTCGTTAGTGCTCCGAGCGGCTGATTTCATCCCAAAGTTCTGGTTCGAACCCAGCGCGAAAAAGAGCGGCGCGCACTTTAAAGTCGGCGTCGGGGCGGCCATGGTAGTGGCGTCGCTTCTGAGCAAGTGCTTGCCGGAAGGCGGCTGCGTACTCGTCGGGGTCGAGGGCGAGCAAGGTTTGCTCGATAATGCCCGGGGCAATGCCCTTTTGGCGCAGCGCTTGCCGGATGTATAAGCGACCTCGGCGCTCGAAGCGCATCTTATCGTTAGCAAATGCGCGAGCAAAGCGCTGTTCGTCCACGAAGCGCTCGCGCGTCAGATGCTCCCACAGCGCTTGGGCTTGTGCCTCCGTCAGGCCCAGTTGGGCCATGCGGTTGCGCACCTCTGAGGGGGCGCGCTCGCGGCGGGCGCAAAAGTGCTCCAACGAGCGCCGAAGCGAAGTCCAATCTTTGGGCGTAGGCATAGTCTTTCCGTTGATGGCTCTCCGAGCGAGCCGCGAAAGTTTCCGAACAACGGTTTTTGAGTAGTTTTTAGCCTTTGGTGCTCACCTGTGGGTGCTGTCTGGCGCTACTTGAGCACCACAACTTTCAGCACAACGCCTTCTGGATTTTCTAAGGAGCGGGTGCTGGTGGCGAAGACAGTGTATACGCCGCTGGCTACGCGGCGGCCGAGGTAGTCGCGTCCGTTCCAGATGGCTTGCCCTCCGGCGGCGCGGCCTTCGTAGACGAGGTTTCCAGCCACGTCGGTGATTTTCACATTGGCATCGCGCGCCAAGCCGTAGATGGCGATGGGGCCATCGTAGTCAGGGCGCACGGGGTTGGGGTAAGCATAGGGTTTATCGCTGTGCGTAGGGCCACCCAGGGTGGCTTCGGCGCGGTAGGAGATGAGGCCTTTGCCGGTAGCTATCCATACTTCGCCAGTGGCGTGGTCGATGGCGATATCAAGGATGTTGTTGTCCAGTAGAGGGCTGTTGGTGGCTGTGAAGCGGGCCATCTGCTCGTCGCCCGAAGGAGAAAGCACAAAGATGCCGTTAGTGGTGCCCACCCATTTGCGGTTAGCGCCGTCTACGGCAATGGTTCGCACGGTTTCGTTTTCGAGCAGGTAGCCGTTGAAGCCATCTACGGTTACGATACCTCGGGTACCTCGGCAGATATCGCGGAAGGTATTGGTGCCGCATTGAAAGCTGACGACGCCCTGAAGGGTGCCCACCCAGACGCTGCCGTCCAGGTCGACGGCTACGCAGTTGACGGTGTTGGTGGGCAGCACGGTGTTGGCCGTAGTCAGTTGGCGGTATCGGTCGTCGGCGGGGTCGTCGAGGTTAGCGCCGCTGTCGTAGACGAGGAGGCCGCCGTTGAAGCCTACGACAAACCATTTGTAGCCGTTGCGGTCGACGGCCACTTGCAGGAGGTTGTTGACCGGGGCGGCGAAGTTGCGCAGGGTGCCGTCGGCCTTGAGCACGGCAATAGGACGCTGCGGAGCGTTGTAGTTGCTGATCCACAGGTTAGCGGCCTCGTCGAAGGCCAAGCCGCCAATGGCAGTGCGGTTAGCGCCGGCAATGCCGGCGTTTTGCAAGATCGAGTTGTGCTGGGTGTAAACTTTGGCTGGTTGACCTGGGCCGTTGTATTCGATGAGGCCGCCCCAAAAGCTGCCGATGTACCACCTATCGGGCAAGAATGGGTGTATTGCCACTCGCCAGAGATCCACGTGGCTGTCGGAGGGTACGAGTTCGGGGTGGGTGCCTTCGTACAGGCGCGTCCATTGACCGGCTGCTTCGCGGATGTATAGGCCGGTACGATTGTACAGCGGCGCTAAGGTTTGGTCGTTGCCGGGCGTGGCCACTATGACGCGGCCTTGCGCGATTTCTATTTCTGAAATGCCCTCGCGGTAGGGAGAGTTGTAGCGGAAACGGTCGCATTTTTCTGCTGTTGCATCGTAGTAACGAAAATCGTCCTTGTCGTCTGCCATCCAAAAGCGGCGGGTGCCGTCCTCGATGCAGTAGAGCGGGTTGGTGGCCTCGCAAAGCCAGTGAATTTCGTAGGGGCCTTCGTATGGCCCATTCATGTACTGGATAACACCGTTAAAGCCCTTGCGTCGCCCGATGACCAGGCCGCTGCCTTCAGCGGTCAGAAAGGAGACATCGTATTCAGGGTGCCAGCCAATGGTATCCAACTGGACGCCGTTGTAGCGGCAAAGCGCCCGCCCTAAACCCATGAACAACAGGTTTTTGTAGGAGACCATATCGCCAGCGGCATAGCCCTGCGGCAAGCCTTGAACAGGCCCAAGCGCCTCCCAGCGACCAAAGTCTGCGGGATTAGCATCGTTAATGGGCAGTCGGAAAAAGCCCTCAGCAGTGCTGGCGTATAAGTAACCTTCGTGAACTTCTACGGAATACACGATGGCGTCGGTAAACGTCGTAAACACGATTTCGGCGCGCTCCAAGTTGAGCTTGACTACGCCAAAACCACAGGCCAAATAGGCAAAAGCGCCATCGAAGGCCACGTCGTAGATCCTCTTGTCGCCGATGAGTTGTTGATTGAGGGCAATGACGGGCACATTGCGCGTTGCGCCATTGTCGGCTTGCCAGAGGTCTATGTTGCTGTTTTGATAGACGATCAGCAGCGAGCGGGTCGCCCGATTGAAGCCCAGGCGCGCGATGCCGGCATCGCTCAAGCCTTCTACGCGCGTGATAAAGCGCGGGGTGCGGTCGCCCTTATCCACCTCCACAACAGCCCATTCGGTAGCCAAATACGCCTTGCTTTCACTTTGGGCTACAAAGGTGGCGCGCTGCCAAGGCAGATGCTGGCGCCACTGACCCAAGGCAATATCTGGGAAGTGGGCCGTCGTCTGCCCATAAGGCGAGGGGCTGAAGGCGAAAAATGCCGCCACAACAGCGGTGGCCAAGGTAAACGGTCGCATTCGCATAGCGCAAAAATCAGGTGAGCGGATGAATATTTCCGCCGTTGTTGGCGCAGCAACTGCGCAGCCAGTTGCCTAATAGATGAGCCGAGGGGCGCTCCTATTGCTCCAATTGCTGCTCGGCCCACTGCGCGAGGGCGTTCCAATCGTCGGGGTGGAATGGCGTCCAGTTGCCGTATTTTCGAAACCACGTCTCTTGCCGTTTGGCGTAGTTGCGGGTATGCTGTTTGATCTTTTCGATGGCCTGTTGCCGGCTGATTTTGCCTTCAAAATAGTCGAACCACTCTTCATACCCTACAGTGCGGAGAGCAGGCCGATGTCGGTAAGGCCACAAGGCGCGCGCTTCGGCCTCTAAGCCGGCGGCGAGCATAGCTTCCACGCGCTGCTCGATGCGGGCATACAGGGCTGGGCGCGGCAGTTGCAGCAGGGCCAACAGCGGTCGGAAGGGCCGAGGAGCGCTCTTTTGCCGGCGAAAGGAAGAAAAAGGCCGCCCGCTTTCGAGGCAGACTTCCAGAGCACGGCGCAGACGCGCTGGGTTTCTTTGGTCTGAGACAGCGAAGTACTGCGGATCGCGTTCTGCAACCTGTTGCTGCAGCCAAACCAGCCCACCTGCGGCTTCGCCTCGTTGCACATAGGCCCGAGTCTCTGCCGAAATGGGGGGAAAAGCATCTAGCCCTACGTACACGGCCTGTAAATACAGCCCAGAGCCACCGACCAAAATCGCTATGTCTTTTTGTTGAAAAATGTCGGCCAACACCGCCAGAGCGTCGCGCTCAAAATCCCCCACGCTATAGGTCTGCTCTATGTTCAGGGTATCTATAAAATAGTGCTGCACCCCTTGGCGCTCTTCTGGTGTGGGTTTGGCGGTGCCGATGTTCATCTCGCGGTAAAATTGCCGGCTGTCTGCCGACAGCACGACCGTTTCAAAATGCTGCGCCAGCCGAACGGCTATTGCCGTTTTGCCCACTGCCGTGGGGCCGCCAATCACCAATAAGTATTTTTTTGAGGATACCTCCGCCATGACATAGGCAAACATCCGCAAAATACTGCGAAGTTCGGGCATAGTCCGCTGCCTAAAAACAGCGATCGCGCTTCGCTGGTGCGCTCGTAGTTGGGTGTGGGTTATAAAGTTGCAAATGTGTTTACCTTCGCCAGACGATGCTTGACCGCGAAGTTCTCTTGCTCAACGAAGACTTCCGCTTGGCTTTGGATGTGCTGGAGCGGCAGGGGCGCAATGCGTTTATTACGGGTCGGGCGGGTACGGGTAAGAGCACTCTGCTTCAGCTGTTTCGCAACACTACGCGTCGCAAGGTGGCCGTATTGGCTCCTACGGGTACAGCGGCTCTCAACGTGCGCGGGCAGACGATCCACTCCTTCTTCGGATTTGCACCGCGCCTCATAACGCCCAAAGAGGCGGGTCGAAAGGTCTATCCGAAGGGGCGTCAGCAGCTGTACCAGCGCTTAGATACGCTTATCATCGATGAAATTTCGATGGTCAGGGCCGATGTGTTGGACGGTATTCACCGCTTTTTGCAGGTCAACCGCGAAAATCCGGAGCCTTTCGGGGGCGTGCAGGTTGTCCTGTTTGGCGATCCCTTTCAGCTGCCGCCCGTCGTCTCGCGAGATGCCGCAGAGCGCAGCTATTTTCAGGACTATTACCTGTCACCATACTTTTTCGACGCCCGTGTTTTTGAAGAGGCTTGGTCGAGTTTTGCCTTGGTCGAGCTCAGACGCGTGTATCGGCAGGAGTCGGCGCATTTTCTGCGGCTGCTCGAAGCCGTGCGCACTTGCTCTGTCGAGCCGGAAATATTAGAGGCGCTCAACGAGCGCTGCCATCCCTATTTTTCCAACACGGAGGGCTACATCACCTTGTGCGCGCGCAACGCTACGGCTGACCGCATCAATCGGGAGGCGCTGCGGCATCTGCCCGGCCGTTCGCGTGTTTATGAGGCTCAAGTAGAGGGTCAGTTCGACGCCTCGATGTACCCCACCGAAAAGCACTTGGTGCTCAAGGAGGGTGCTCAAGTGATGTTTCTCAAAAACGACCCTGAGCGCGAGTACGTCAACGGTACGCTCGGCGTGGTGGAGCGGTTGCACGACACTTACGCAGAGATTGCTGTAGAGGAGGGCCACCGACCTCGGCGCATCGTCTATGCTGAACCGGTAAAGTGGGAGATCTTTCGCTATCGTTTACACGGCCAGACGGGTGAGCTGACCACTGAAGTGCTGGGCGTCTTTGAGCAACTACCGCTGCGCCTAGCCTGGGCAGTAACCATTCACAAAAGCCAAGGCAAAACGTTTGACCGCGTCATTCTCGATCTGGAAGGCGGTGCCTTTGAACACGGGCAGCTGTACGTGGCGCTAAGCCGATGCCGCACTTTGGAAGGCATGGTGTTGCGCCGGCCTATTCGGCCCGGCGACGTCATCACCCATCGGAGAGTAGTGAATTTTTTCAACTACTGCTTTCGCGACACATAAGCGAGGCTATACCAGCGGTTTGGGTGGTGCTGGCGCGCTGGCGTGGTAATCGCGCTGGATGCGGTGGGCATAGTCATCGAGCAGTTCGAGTACGCGCTCGCGCTTAGGGGAGCGGACGATTAGCCCAATGTGATAGCTCATGTCGGTCATTCGCCAGGCAATCTCTGGGTCGTTGAACTGGCTGGTGTCGGGCCATTCTTGGCGCGTGAGGGAGACGATGAGGCCTGCGTAGTCGTTGCGCACGGGCGGAAGCTCGTATTTTTGGCCAGCAGCTTCGGCGTATTCCACGCGCGCCCACTCGCGCCAGAGGTTGATGCCGGTAGCCTGCTCCACCATATCGGCAATGTGTGCCCCGCCCACGCGCGAAGCCGTTTCTAAAAAGTAGAACTTCCCGTCTTCGTGACACTTGATGAACTCCGTATGGCAGGCGCTATACTGCATGCCGAAGGACTCCAGCACCTGAGTGTTCAACTTCAACAGGGCCTTGGCCTCCTTGCTGCGCTGGTCCATGAGGGCGGTTCGGAAGATGCCGCCGGCGTGGGCCACCTCGAAAGGTGTGGCTAAATATTCGGAGGCCCGCACAAAAATTACTTTGCCGCCCGAGGTAAGCGCATCCACGTGATAGACGTTGCCCGGCTTAAACTGCTCGACTAAAAATTGGTGCCGCTCGTCGCCTAAGGTATCCAAATGCGCCCATAATTCTTCTGCAGTGTACACCTTTTTCATACCTGTGGCAGAGGCCTGGCTGCGGGGCTTGACGATCCAGGGCGCCGGATAATGAGTCGTGAAGTGCTCGATGTCGCCGTCGTGGAATAGGGAGGAAAAACCCGGTACTGGAATGCCTGCCTCCTGTGCTTTCATGCGCATGGCCAACTTGTCGCGAAAATGGCGGTAGGTCGTCTGGCCCATGCCCGGAATGCGAAACTCTTCGCGCAAATAGGCACCTTTCTCCACGTCGAAATCATCAATGGCCACGATGCGGTCGATTTTTTTTCGGCGCATGAGCCAGGCCATGCCTTTGACGACGTCTTCCATGTTCCACTGGTTTTCAGGGCCTTGCTCGACGTAGAAGATGTCGTCCAGTGCTTCGCTTGCCCAGGGCTTGTTTTCCAACTTTTTAGAGGTCAGCAGGTAAACAGTCGCGCCCGTAGACTTCATGCCGCGCAAAAAGTCATTGCCTTTGAAGTAGCTGGCAATACACAGAAAAGTAATGGGTTTGCTCATGACGCCTCGTTTTGTTTTGTGCACTTGGGAAGCAAAAAACGATAAAAAATGGGAAACAGTCGAAAGAGATTTTTAAAACAAAGGCGCACTTTATTTTCAATGACTTTAAAAGGCTGAAAACAAAAAACACAGCGACCTACTGTTGAAGTTACTTTTGATGCGTTGTTGCCCGTAAGCAACCCTATCGTCGGTTTATGCGTTTGTTTTCAAGTTTTGGCTGCAATTTTGACCCTCGTAAAAAGATGTCTTACCTGAGCAGCGTTTACACGTTTGTCTTAGGCATTTGCTACGCAAAAATTCACCCGTTATGCAACGCGATAACTACCGTTTACTCATTGAAAAGCTCGACAGTTTCATTCGCAAGTACTACATCAACCAGCTGCTGCGCGGTGCGCTTTACGCAGTGGGCCTGGTATTGGGGTTGTTTGTCCTGTTCAATGTGTTGGAGTACTACTTCTACTTCAGTACGACGGTGCGCACGGCTATGCTGTGGAGCTTTCTACTGATTACCGCTGTCGCTTGCTATGGGTGGATCGCGCTGCCGCTGCTGCACTATTTCCGCTTAGGGAAGATTATCAGTCATGAGCAGGCAGCCAAAATCATTGGAGCGCACTTTAGCGACGTTAGGGACAAGCTGCTCAACATCTTACAACTTCGGCAGCAAGCCAACAACGCCATTTACACCGAGCTGATCAACGCCTCCATCGAACAGAAAAGCGAAGAGATTAAGCTCGTTCCCTTTAAGGCGGCCATTGACTTGAGCAAGAATCGCAAATACTTGCGCTACGCCCTGCCGCCGCTGTTGCTGTTGCTGTTTTTGTTGTTGGGCGCGCCCAACATCTTGCGGGAGGGCACCCTGCGCCTGTGGAACAGCACCCAAAAGTTCGAGAAGCCCGCGCCGTTTCGCTTTTTGGTCAACACCAACGCCCTGCGAGCCGTACAATTTACCGACTTTACCCTCGAAGTGGGCGTTGAGGGCGCAGCGCTGCCCAACGAGTTGTTTATCGAAATCGGCAGCGTGCACTACCGCCTGAGCAAAGAAGCCCTTAACCGATTTACCTACACCTTTGCCAACGTACAACGCGACGTAACCTTCCGCCTCTTCGGCGGCGGCGTGGAGAGCGACGACTACACCCTGCGCGTCGTGCGGCGGCCCAGCATTGCAGCCTTTCGCGTCAAAGTGCAATTCCCCGCTTACATCGGCCGAGCCGAAGAAGAACTGGCCAATGTGGGCGATTTGGTCGTCCCGCAAGGCACTCAACTCAGCTGGTTCTTCAACGCCCAACACGCCGACCAACTTGAGCTGCGCTTCGGAGCGGAAGATGTGACGCCCGCCCGCCGACAAGGCCCAGACCTCTTTGTCCTTAGCCGCCGCGCCTTACGCGACGAGCGCTACCTCGTCTATCTGAGCAATCAAGACCTGCCGCATGCCGACTCCGTGGCCTACACCATTACCGTCATCCCCGACCTGTACCCCCAAATCGACGTCGAAGAGTTCCGCGACAGCACCAACACCTTCCTGCGCTTCTTCGTCGGCGATGCCTCCGACGACCATGGTCTGCTCCGACTGACCTTCAACTACCAAATCAAAAAGGCAAATGCTGGACAGCTTCCCCTCGTATCCATCCCCTTGAGCAAACCCACTGGCAAGCAAATTCAATACGACTACACCTGGAACCTGCGCGACCTGAACATCGAACCCGGAGACGAAGTGTCGTACTACTTCGAAGTCTTCGACAACGACGGCGTCAACGGCAGTAAAAGCGCTCGTACCCGCGTCATGCAGTGGCGCATGCCCACCCTCGACGAGTACCGCCGCGAACAAGCCCAAAACAACGACGAAATCCGAAAGGAACTCGAAGCTGCCCTGCGCGAAAGCGCCAAAATCCAGGACGAGATGAAAAAACTCCGCCAAAAGGTGCTCCAAATGCGCGAACTCGACTGGAAAACCCGCAAAGACATGGAAAAACTGCTCGACCGACAAAGGCAACTCAACCAGCAAATCGAGCAGGCGCGCCAAAATTTTGAGCAAAACCGCAAAATGCAGCAGGACTTCAACCAACAAAACAACGAAGAACTGCAGCGCAAAGAGGACCAACTCCAAAAAATGTTTGATGAGGCCCTCTCCGAAGACCTCCAAAAACTCATGGAGGACATCGAGAAACTCCTCCAGGAAATGGGACGCGATGAAATGCTTCAGCAAACACAAGACATGCAGTTCAAGGCCGAAGACTTAGAAAAACAGCTGAAGCGCCTGGAGGAGCTCTTCAAGCAACTTGAGGTAGAAAACTTGCTCCAGCAGCAAATCGAACAGCTGGAGCAACTGGCTAAAGAACAAGAAAAATTGGCCGAAGAAACCGAAAGCGGTGCCAAGCCCGAAGACCAACTGCGCCAAGAGCAGGACAAAATCAATCGGCAAATGGAGCAAATCGCCAAACAACACGAGGAGCTCCTGCGCAAAAATGAGGGACTCAAACGCCCCGAAAAGATCGAGGATAACCGCCGCGAAATGCAAGACATCCAGCAAGATACCCAAGACGCCCTCCAGCAAATGGAGCAAAAACAGAACAAGAACGCCAGTAAACAGCAGAAAAAGGCCGCCAATAAAATGAAAAACCTGGCCAACCGCATGCGCCAAAACCGCCAGCAAGGCGAAATGGAACAACTGGAAGAGGACATCGCTATGCTGCGCCAACTGCTCGAAAACCTGCTCACCCTCTCGTTCGACCAAGAGTCGGTCATGCAGCGCTTTGCCAGCACCCCCATTAATACGCCTCCCTTCGTCGAACTGGTGCAGCGCCAATCCAAAATCCGCACCGACTTCCGCATCGTCGAAGACAGCTTGCGCGCTTTGGCCAGCCGCAACTTCCAGATCGAAGGCATCATCCTCGAAAAAGTCGGCGAGATCAAAGACGGCTTCCGCAACAGCCTCGACCACCTCGAAGAGCGCCGCATCACTCAAGCCAGCGAATTCCAACAGCGCACCATGAAGGCCCTCAACGACCTCGCTCTCATGCTTTCCGAAGTGCTCAATAACATGCAGGCCGACGCCAATAGCGGTATGCCCGGCACCGGCGCCTGCCGCAAACCCGGCAAAGAAGGCAGCGGCAAAGACGGCAAAAAGCCCATGGATAAAATCACTAAGGGCCAAGGTGAGCTCAACCAGCAAATGAAAGGCCTCAAAGAACGCCTCGAAAAAGGCCAGGGCCAACAAGGGCTGAGCAAAGAATTCGCCCAAATGGCCGCCCAACAGGCTGCCTTGCGCAAAGCCCTGCGCGAACTGCAAAAAGAAAAACAGCAGCAAGGCAAAGGCAGCAAAGCCCTAGACGAGATCATGGAGGAAATGGACAAAATCGAAATTGACCTCGTCAATAAGCGCCTGACCAACGAAACCCTCCGCCGTCAACAGCAGATCCTGACGCGCCTGCTCGAAGAAGAGCGCGCCGAACGCGAACAAGAGCAAGACGACAAGCGACAGGCCGAAACTGCCCGCCAGCAACAGGCCAAGCTGCCGCCGGCCTTAGAGGAATACCTCAAAAAGCGCCGCGCCGAAGTGGATCTGTTTCGAACCGTGTCGCCAGCGCTCAAGCCCTACTATAGGCAACTCGTAGAAGAATACATCAAGAGCGCTGGGAAGTAAGCCGATGACACGCCCTTCGAGCGCATCCGTTGAGGGCGCCTTAGCCCTCAGAACAGCTTAGGCTGTCGAGCCTGAGGCTGTGCGCAGAAAGACTGCCGATGATGCGGAGTTGGCCCATACCGAAGTAAGGCGCACCGGTGCGCCTCGGTAGGGTAGCCCTTGTTTTGCGCCCAGCCGTAAGCGGGAAACTGTTCCGCCAAGCGCCGCATTTCGGCGTCGCGGTACGTCTTAGCCAACACAGAGGCTGCCGCTATGTTAGCATATAGACCATCGCCTTTAACTACACACAAATGCGGAATATCGCCGTACGGGCGAAAGCGATTGCCGTCCACGAGCACGTGAGCCGGCGGCACCGACAGCTGCTCCAGGGCGCGGTGCATGGCTAAAAACGTGGCTTGCAGAATGTTGAGCTGGTCAATCTCCGGCACTTCAGCGCGCCCAATGGCCCAGGCGATGGCCTCGCGTTCCACCATATCGCGCAACGCTTCGCGCTCCTTTTCGCTCAGCTGCTTCGAGTCCGTCAGCAGCGGGTGCGCAAAGTCTGCGGGCAAGATGACCGCTGCAGCCACCACAGGACCAGCCAGGCAGCCGCGACCTGCCTCATCGCAACCGGCTTCAAACACGTCGGTGCGATAGCCAGACGGCAGAGGAGTGCTCGAGCGAGCCATAAGCCAGGGCGCTCTACTTATTCATGATTTGTTGGTCATAGTCCGCCATTTGGAGGCCCATCCGTTGGGCGCGCTGGTAATCCTGTTGGGCTAAGCTTTTTTGCCCTTTGAGCGCATACACCCGCGCGCGTTCCAAATAGGCCAAGCCAAAGTTCGGGTCGAGTTGGAGGCATTGGTTGAGGTCGCTCAGCGCCTCGTCGAGGCGATTGAGGGATCGGCGCAGCATACCGCGCTCATACCAGATGTTGGCCGTATAGGGATCGATCCGAAGATATTCGGTGTAGTCCTTTATGGTCTCCTCGTAGCGCTGCAGGTGGAAGTGCGTCAGCGAGCGGTTCAAGTAACCGTTTTTGTTGTTTGGGTCTATTTCGATGCCCTGGTTCAAGTCCTTCAAGGCCTCCTCCAGGCGGCCCATGAAGGCCAGTGCGGCGCCGCGGTTGATAAGCACCTCCGATTTTGTTTTGGGCTTTATCTTAGGCTTAGAGAGCGCATCTGTGAAGTCGGCCAAAGCCTTTTCAGCCAGCTCGCGCTCGCGGCCCTTGTACTTCCCCCCAACTGCCATGTCGAAGTACGTCTTGCCGCGGCTGTTGGCCAGCTCCGGGTTGTTAGGTTCTATTTGGATGGCCATAGTGTAGTCCTGCAGAGCAGCTTCGTAATTGCCCTCCTTATTGCGCAAGTATTGGCCGCGGTTCCAATAGGGCAAAGAGTTGCGCCGGTTTTCGTATTTCATCACGTGCGACCACAGCGTTCCACCGTTTTTCCAAATGCCTATTTGGCGCACCGTCCAAATGGCGTAAACGACAAAGAGAGCACCCAAAGCAATGCGCACGCGTGAGCGCCACTGTGGATTAGGCTCCGCGTAGGTATCGTAGAGCCAGGCAGCAATGGCGAAAAAGCCGAAGTAGGGCACATAAGTGAAGCGGTCGGCCAAAAAGCCCTGCCCTGCGCCTAGCACCTGAAGCAAAAACATGACATTGAAGAAGAAAAACAGCATTCCAAACACCCAAATGCGCCGGTCGGCCTTCCACATGCGATAAACGCCATACCACACTGCCGCGAAGAGAATGGGCGACAAATAAACCCATATGGGCAATGGTTTGGGGTAAGGATACAGCGGCGACATGGGGTAAGGGATGAACAGCTTGTACAAATACACGCTAAACGAGTATGTCCCGATGCACAACCGATCTAAGAAGTTGAACTCCGTAATATCGTCGTTGATAGACCCCGCCTGGCGCAGAGTATAAATGTTGGCCAAGCCGAAGAGAAGCGAAATGATCCAGAACGGCGTCTTTTCCCAGATCAGACGAAAAGTGAGTGGGCGGCGGAACCAATAGTCGAGCGCCAGCATCGAGAGCGGCAAGGTTACGGCCTGTACCTTAGAGAAGCCCGACAATATGGCTAATACAAGCATACCCATGTATAGCACTCTGCGCTTACCGGCTTTTTCGGTCTTTATCCAGCGCACGTAGTACATCAGGGCAGCAAAGAAAAAGACAGCAAAAAGCACGTCCTTGCGCTCCGTAGCCCAGGCCACTGACTCGACGCGCATGGGGTGAATGCCGAAAAACAACCCGCCGATGGCCGCTCCGCCGGTGCCAATGCCCATGTGCAACAATAAGCGGATGACGAAGAAGACCGTCAGGATGTGCAGCAGCAGGTTATTAAAGTGGATGAGGGTGGGGTCGAACTTGCCCACAGCCCACTTTTCCACGTAGAAGGTAAAGATGGGCAGCGGGTTGTAGTTGCCGATGACATTGCCTTTGTCTAAGTCAAAGATGTTGAACAGGCTCTGTCGGTCAATGCGCTGCAGGTTGGGGTTTTCGGTGATGTTGGGGTCGTCGTCCCAGTTGACCAAGTCGTTGTTGAGCGAGGGCAAGTAACAAACGGCGGTGATGGCCATGGTGATGAGCGCTGCGCGCAGCCAGCCAGTGGGTTCCCAGCGGCCGCTGGAGGCGGCTGTCGTGTATGTGGCTGTTCCTATGTGCG
>CALHAM010000054.1 GCA_937934275.1 uncultured Saprospiraceae bacterium
AATGCGCAGGAAGCGCTTTTGTTCGAAGCGCCCCAGATCACCTGTTTTGAACCAGCCGTCGGCGGTGAAGCAGGCAGCCGTTTCGTCGGGTTGATTCCAGTAGCCGATCATGACGTTGGGGCCTCGCACTTCGATTTCGCCGATGCCGTTGGCGTCGGCGTTGCTGATGCGCACTTCGACGCCGGGCACAGGGATGCCCACAGTGCCAAAGTGGACACCGCCGGGTTCGAAGCGGTTGAAAGCTACCACAGGGCTGGTTTCAGTGAGGCCATAACCCTCGCGCACATCGGCGCCCGCAGCCGAGAACAGGCGGCCTAAGCGAGGTTGCAGCGCGGCAGCGCCCACGGCAATGCCGCGCAGACGGCCACCCATGGCGCGGCGCCAATGGCGAAAGACCAGCCAGTCGGCTACCCAGCGCTGGAGCCGGTAGCCCAAGGGCATGCGGTAACTGCCAGCGTACGGATAGCGCTCGCCCAAAGCGATGGCCCAGTCGAGGGCCTTGCGCTTCCATAGGCCGGCTTGGCGTCGGCGCCCCAGGAGGCGCTCATAGCTGCGCTCCAGCACGCGCGGCACGGCGGTGAAGAAGTGAGGGCGCACTTCGCGCAGCGCCTGAGGTAAATTTTCTAAGGCATCTACGTACCAAATGCTCATGCCAGCAGCTTGGTAGACGTAGGTTACCATGCGCTCGAAGACGTGGCTCAGCGGCAGAAAACTCACCGCCGTTAGCCCCGGGCCTACGGGTGTGATGGCCAACACGGCCTTGATGTTGCTGACCAGATTGGCATGCGAAAGCATGACGCCTTTGGGTTGACCGGTCGTGCCCGACGTGTAGAGCAGCGTGGCCAAGTCGCCTTCGCCAATGCCGCTGCGCCGGCGTTCCATCTCGCGTCGCTGCGCTTCGTTGGGCGTTTGGCGCAGGGCCTCCCAGCTCACGGTGTCAGGCAAGTTTTCGAAACACAGAACGTGCTCTACAGCGGTGCCACTCCCCCGAAGGCGCGCCAACATATCGGCATTGCTGACGAAAAAGGCGCGCACGCCGGCGTCGCGAGCAATGAAGGCGATTTCCTCTGGGCGCGCTGCACTGTGTACGGGCGTAGGAACGAGGCCCAACTGCAACATGGCGGCGTCAGCAATGGCCCATTTAGGGCTACCGCAATGAGCCAGCACACCCACGCGGTCGCCGCTTTGAAGACCTAAGGCAAGCAGGCCGGCGCTAATGGCGTCGCGCTCGCGCCGGGCTTCGGTCGTGCTCCACCTGACCCATGAGCCGTTCTCCTTGCCCGCAAAGGCCACTTCTTGCGGAAAGCGCTGGCTTTGGTAGTCCAAAATTTCGAACAGCCGGTGAAAATCCATGTTTTTCAGCCCAAGAACGCCCCATTTTTCGGCGCAAGTTACGCCTTCCCTTTAGCGCAGCCAACGGCTGCCGTACCTTTGCCGCCGCACAGCGAACCGCCCAACGCCGGGCAGCCTACCTGTTGTAGAGGTGGGTTAATCTCACACCTTAAATTATTAATATGATCAAGCTCACTTTTCCCGACGGCAGCGTTCGTCAGTATGCCGTCGGTACCACAGGCCTCGAAGTAGCCCGCTCCATCAGTGAAGGCTTAGCGCGCAGCGTTTTGGCCGTCCAGGTCAACGGCGAAGTGCGCGACCTGACGCGCCCCATTTCGGAAGACGCCGACATCGTCTTTTTCAAATGGGAAGACAAGGAGGGTAAAAGCACCTTTTGGCACTCGTCGGCTCACCTGCTGGCCGAAGCGCTGGAGGCCCTTTTTCCAGGCATCAAATTCGGTATTGGACCGCCCATCGAGAACGGCTTCTATTACGACGTGGATACGGGTGACCGACCGATTACGGCTGCTGACATCCCAGCCATCGAGCAAAAAATGCTCGAGCTGGCCCGGAAAAAATCCGAGTACCGGCGCCGCGAGGTGAGTAAGGCCGAGGCCATCCGCTACTTCACTGAAAAAGGCGACGAGTACAAATTGGAACTGCTCGAAGGGTTGGAGGACGGCCAAATCACCTTCTACGAGCAAGGGAATTTTGTGGATCTCTGCAAAGGCCCCCACATCCCGACTACAGAGCCTATAAAAGCGGTCAAAATCCTCAACCTCGCTGGCGCCTATTGGCGCGGCGATGAAAAGCGAAAGCAACTGACGCGCGTGTACGCCATTTCCTTTCCCAAACAAAAGGAACTGGACGAGTATCTGCACATGCTCGAAGAGGCCAAAAAGCGCGATCACCGCAAGATCGGCCAGGAGCTGGAGCTGTTCATGTTTTCCGAAAAAGTGGGCCAAGGCTTGCCTATATGGCTGCCGCGCGGTACTGCTTTGCGCACTCGTCTTGAGGACTTTTTGAAAAAAGAGCAAATCAAGCGCGGCTACACTCCCGTCATTACGCCGCACATCGGCTCCAAGCAGCTGTACGTTACCTCAGGGCACTGGGAAAAGTACGGCGAGGACTCCTTTCAACCCATCCTGACGCCGCAGCGCGACGAAGTGTTCCTACTCAAGCCGATGAACTGCCCACATCACTGCGAGATTTACGGCCACCGCCCGCGCTCCTATCGCGAACTGCCGCTGCGCATCGCTGAGTTCGGCACGGTGTACCGCTACGAGCAGTCGGGCGAGCTGCACGGCCTAACGCGCGTGCGCGGCTTCACCCAAGACGACGCCCACATCTTCTGCACCGAAGACCAACTCAAAGAAGAGTTTCTCGGCGTGCTCGACCTGACGCGCTTCGTGCTGGCCAAAATGGGCTTCGACAAGTTCACGGCCCAGATCAGCCTGCGCGACCCTGAGAACAAAGCCAAGTACGTAGGCTCCGAGGAGAACTGGCAAAAGGCCGAGCGAGCCATCATCGAGGCCGCCGAAGAAGTGGGCTTGCCAACGGTTAGGGAACTGGGTGAAGCAGCGTTTTACGGCCCTAAATTGGACTTTATGGTCAAGGACGCCTTAGGCCGTTCTTGGCAGCTGGGAACCATTCAGGTGGACTACAATCTGCCGGAGCGCTTCAATCTGACGTATATCGGGCCAGACAATCAAGAGCATCGGCCGGTCATGATTCACCGTGCGCCGTTCGGCAGCTTAGAGCGCTTTACAGCGGTGCTCATCGAACACTGCGCCGGGCGCTTCCCGCTGTGGCTGACGCCCGAGCAGTTTGTCGTATTGCCCATTTCCGACAAGTTTGTGGACTACGCCTACGCCGTTCGGCAGCAGCTGCTAGCTAACGAACTGCGCGGAGAGGTGGACGACCGCAACGAAACCATCGGGCGCAAGATTCGGGATAACGAGCTGAAGCGCATCCCATTCTTGCTTATCGTGGGCGAAAAAGAGGCCCAAAGCGGCGCGGTGAGCGTGCGCAAGCAAGGCGAAGGCGACCAAGGGGCTATGTCGGTGTCGGCCTTTGCCGAAATGCTTAAAAGCCAGCTTTAACTTCGGGATTTCTCCTGAGGATACAAGGGCAGCAACCCGGGCGGGAAAAGCGCAGGGGTGCTGCCCTTGTTATTGCTATGCAGATAGGGCCTTGCAGCGGTCAGCCCACAGCGGGCAATCCTTCAAATCGGTAGCCCCTCTGGGTGAAATACCGCAATAGTTCGGGCAACACAAATTGGACCTTTTCCGCAGTCTTAAGGTTGTCGTGCAAGACGATGATGGAACCGCTGCTGGCGTTGTTTAGGATATTTTCTAAACACTGCTGGGCATTCACATTTTGATCGAAGTCGCCACTGAGGACATCCCACAGCACAATGGTATACTGGCGCTCTAAGAAGGCGCGCTGGCAGGGCGAAAGGCGCCCGTAGGGCGGTCGGAAAAGGCGACTACGGACCAGATGAGCGCAACGGCGGACGTTTTTGAGGTAGTCTAGCGTTTTCGTTTTCCAGCCGTTGAGGTGGTTATAGGTGTGGTTGCCTGTGGTATGGCCCTCCGATAGGATGCGTTGGTAGATGTCGGGATGGCGCCGCACGTTTTCGCCCACGCAAAAGAAGGTGGCTTTGGCGTCGAATTCTCTCAAGGCATTGAGCACTTGCGGTGTTACTTGGGGTATAGGGCCATCGTCGAAGGTAAGGTAGAGAATGGGTTCCTGCGTAGGTACTCGCCACAGAAAATGAGGCCAAAGGGATTGCACAATTTCGGGTGTTTTGACTAAGTACACGGTAGAGGAGGTCGGTTTTGCGGCGCGTTTTGGGCGTTCTCGGTTGGAAGCCCTACTTTTGCCGAGATAAATCAAAATTTTGGGCAAAAATCTGGTTTCACTGTTAGAATTTGACGGTTCTTTTGGTTAAATGGTTTGGCTGTCGCCGCCAGGCAGTCAGCACACAACAGGAAGAAACGGCTAATCCAACGCCCGCATCATCTGTCGTAATTGTTGTTTTGAAAATGGCTGTACGCGTACGTTTTGCACCTTCGCCAACAGGGGCTTTGCACATTGGAGGCATTCGAACGGCTTTGTATAATTATTTGTTTGCTCGGCATCATGGCGGCGCTTTCGTGTTGCGCATTGAAGACACCGACCAGTCGCGCCATGTGCCGCAGGCGGAGGAATACATCGTGGAGGCGCTTCGATGGTTGGGCCTGCTCCCCGACGAAGGTCCGGGCTTTGGCGGCGACTGTGGCCCTTATCGGCAAAGCGAACGCAAGGCCATCTACCATCAGCACGCTCAAGCGTTGGTGGAGCGCGGCAAGGCCTACTACGCCTTCGATACACCGGAGGAGCTGGAGGCCCTCCGGCAACGGGAAGCCCACTTCTCCTACAACTACCAAACGCGGACACGCCTGCGCAACAGCCTTTCTATGAAGCCCGAAGAGGTGGAAGCCCTACTGCGAAGCGGAGCTCCCTACGTCATTCGCTTGCAAGTGATGCCCGACGAGGAGGTCCACATCCAAGATCTTATCCGAGGAGAAGTCGTGTTTCAAAGCAGCGAACTGGACGATAAGGTACTCCTAAAAGCAGACGGCATGCCTACCTACCACTTGGCCAACATCGTAGACGACCACTTGATGCGCATTACACATGTTATCCGCGGCGAAGAGTGGCTCTCCAGCACGGCCCACCACGTGTTGCTCTATCGCGCCTTCGGATGGGAGCCAACAATGCCGCAGTTTGCGCATCTGCCGCTCATCCTTCGGCCCGAAGGCCAGGGCAAATTGAGCAAGCGCGACGGCGCTCGCTTCGGCATTCCGGTGTTTCCGCTGTCGTGGAAAGGTGCATCGGCGGAAGACTGCTTTTTAGGTTTTCGGGAAGCGGGTTTTTTGCCGCCGGCTGTGCTCAACTTCTTAGCCCTGCTGGGTTGGCATCCGGGCGGTGAGCAAGAGGTGTTCAGCATGGAGGAAATGGTGCGCCTGTTCTCGCTGGAGCACATTTCGAAAGGCGGCGCGCGCTTCGACTATGACAAGGCAAGGTGGTTTAACCAGCGCTACATAATGGCTACCGACAATGCCACCTTGGCTCAATACCTCCGCCCGCTGGCCGAAGCCAAGGGCTATCGGGCCGACCTACCTTATCTGGAACGAGTCGCCGCCCTAATGAAAGAGCGCGTATCGCTGCTGCCCGACTTTTTGGAGGAAGGCTATTACCTCTTCGAGCCTGTGCGCACCTACGACGACGAGAGCATTCGAAAAAAGTGGAACTCGGCGCTTCAGCCCGTGCTCGAGGCTATTGCCGATCGAATACCTTCGGTGCAGCCTTTCGATGCGCCTGCGCTGGAGGCAGCGGTAAAGGCTCTGCTGCAAGAGCACCAAGCAAAAGCGGGCGAGGTGTTGCCCCTGTTGCGTCTGGCATTGGTGGGCACCATGAAAGGCCCGCCGGTCTTCGATACCGCAGCCCTTCTCGGCCCTGCAGAGACTGCCGAACGCCTGCGGCGAGGCATGGCGTATTTTTTGCAATGCCAAGCAGTAGCCCGTGACCAGTAGCAGCCGCCAAAAAGTGGTTGCTTTTTTGCAAAGGCACTTAACACTTCTCATCCGTATATACGCCCATATCGCTCACTCATTCAACCTCGTTTTATGCACAAAAAAACCTCGACGAAGAAAACAAGAAAGCGGAATAGCCCCAAGAAGCAAAACCCGAATGCAGAAAAGACTGCCCAAAGCGTCGATTTTAATCTTTACATCGACGAATTTGGCCGTATCCAAAACCCGCAACGAGACGAAATGATCGCTGAACTGAACAAGAAGGAGCCTCCTAAGGCAGATGCTTGACCATGTCCCTCCCACCTCTCCGCAGTATCTTAGGCGAGGCGCCTGCACGAATCCACCCCCGCAAAGAAAGAGAGCTTGGCTTCGAGCCTTCGGAACGACTTAGCTAGAATACCTCGCACGACGTCATCTGTTCTGCAATCCCATTTCTTCACACATCCCATAAACTTTTGGTGGCCTTTGGGTCTTAACCGCATTTGAATCTTTGCATTATGGCAAACCGGTTACGCAATACCTTTCGGGCGAAGCCCGGTTTCTATGCATTTTTCTGGAGTGTCTTTGCGGCTGGCCCCCTGCTGGCCCAACCCGGTTTTTTCAATTTTAACTACCCTGGCCCGGTCAACATCCCTGTGGACACCACCACGTGCACGAATGTTTTGGCCGGCAACATCGGCACCCCCATTGTAACCTCTACCATAGGCGCGAACATCATCCTGTCGCAATTCGACTCTGTTGCTTCGGGGTTTTCGCTCAACGCTGCGTGGAATTTCGGCGAAACGGCTCAGCTGTTCTGGAACGTGGCCGACGACCAAGGGCACTCGGCGCAGTTTTCGTTTTTTGTCTTTTTTGTAGACACCACAAAGCCCAAAATCATTACCTCCGGCACGCCTGCTACGGTGACATATGCCTCCGTAAGCCTAGTGCCCCCGCCGCCCAACTTGGGGGCATCAGACCCTTGTGGCAACCCCACCGTAACTTTTACCGAAAGCCCGCGTCCACCGCTGTGTCAAGCCGGCACGTTCACGCGCACGTGGTTGGCCACCGACATGTCGGGCAACACGGGCGTCTTTACCCAAACCATCACCATCCTTATAGACACGCTACCGCCGACGGTGATTACTTCACCGCAAAACGGCTCGGCGCCGTGTACCCAAGTAGCCACCGCCTACCCCGCCTGGCTGGCTGCCCAAATGGCCAATTTCCAAGCGACCGACCCCTCAGGCGTGGCTTCTTACACCCATAACGCTCCCCCAACCCTAACAGGCAGCTGCCCACCCGCGCTGACAGTTACCTTTACGGCCACCGACAGCTGTGGCTTCTCCGTTACGCGCACGGCTACTTTCACTTCGATAGACAACAAAGGCCCCGACATCGTACGCCCACCGCAAGACAGTGTCGTGGCTTGCTCGCCACCCAACAACAACCATCTGGGCGCTCTGGCCCTTTGGATACAGCGCCGCGCCGGCCTGATCGCCACCGACTCTTGTACGCCCGAGGCAGAGCTCCAGTACAGCGCACAAATCGGCGGGAACCCCGTAGACTCGGCTCAGATAGTAGCCGCTTTCCTCGCCTCTTGGAGCGGAGGCTGTGGCTCACGCCAAATCGGCAGCCAAACCTACGACCGCGTACGCGGGTGGGTGACGGTGGACTTCTTTGCCCGCGACGCCTGCAACAATGCCACCTATCTGGGGCAGGCTACCTTCGCCACCCGCGATACCGTGCCGCCCCAACTCACGGGCAACAACACCAGCCAAGAATGCGGCGGTGCCAACGACCAAACAGCCCTCCATACGTGGATAAACGCACACGGCAATATTGCGGTCAGCGACGACTGCTCCTCCTACGCATGGACGGATTTCAGCTGGACCACCTCCAGTGGCCAAAGCGGCAGCGGCCTCTTCGGCACCGGCCCCTTTCCCGCCGTGCCGCCACACAATTGCTTGTGGTTTGCCGATGTCGTGTTCCGCGCTACTGATGAATGTGGAAACACAGGCAGTCGAACGCTTCGCTTCCAGATTACTGACGTTACAGCACCCTTGTTCGTGCCCATACCCAACGATACACTCTACTGTCCAGATACCGCTCTTGTAGTACCTAAAAACTACGTCTCTGACAACTGCGACACAGCACTGACTCTTGTGCGCACTTCAACCGTAACGGCCTTGCCCTGCCCGGGCAATTACACTCTGCTGGTTACCTGGACCGCTACGGACGACTGTGGCAATGCCGCCACA
>CALHAM010000055.1 GCA_937934275.1 uncultured Saprospiraceae bacterium
GACTGCGCTTCTTATTGTTCTCTGTATCATCCTCGTTGGTATCGTATTGGTTCAAATAGCCCGAGTGGTCGAGTTGACGGCCCAATTGAAGGGCGAGCGCGAGGTAATGCGCGAGAGCAGCTGGTGGAATGCCGCGCTCTCTTTGGGTTTTCTCATTTTCTTTTTGGCTGCGGTTTTCATCTCGGCTTATTACTACAAAAATGAAATGCTCGGATACGGCCCGCATGCAGCGGCCTCCGAGCATGGTAGCGCTATAGATAGCATGTTCAATGTAACCCTGTTCTTTACAGGTGTCGTTTTTGTGCTCACCCATATTGCGCTGTTTTGGTTTGCTTTTAAGTATCGGTGGCGCGAAGACCGCAAGGCCTCCTTTATTGCGCACGACAATCGGCTGGAAGTCATTTGGACGGCGATACCTGCTGTCGTAATGACACTGCTGGTAGTGCGTGGCCTAGATGCGTGGAATACGATCATGGCCGATGTCGGCCCTGATGAAGACTACATCGAGATTGAAGCTACTGGTCAACAGTTCAACTGGATTATTCGCTACCCAGGCCCGGATGGGAAATTGGGCACTCGCGACTATCGCCTCACTACGGCGATGAACCAAATTGGCCAAGATTTTAGAGATCGTAAAAACTGGGATGATGTCATTGTTAGCCAAGAACTCTACCTTCCAGTTAATAAGAAGGTGCGCGTGCGCATTGTTGCTAAAGACGTCTTGCACAACTTCTATTTGCCGCAGTTCCGCGTAAAGATGGACGCTGTGCCCGGCATGCCGACTTATTTTGTTTTCACGCCGGTGAAGACGACGGCTGAATACCGCAACGAATTGCGCAAGTATCCAGAATATCATCAGCCCTACGATCCCACTGACCCACAAGGACCTAAGCGCTGGGAAAAGTTCGAGTATGAATTAGCCTGCGCCGAACTTTGCGGTAAGGGACACTACTCTATGAAGCGCATTATTCGAGTGGTTTCGCAGGAGGAATTCGATGCCTGGTATAAGCAACAGGAGTCTTATTATCTTTCGCAAATTCGGGGCAAAGACGAAGATCCGAATAAAGGTAAAGTGCTGGAAATAGATCCGCCCGTGAGTAATGCTGACGCACCCGCTCAAACGGAAACGACAAGCCTTTGATTTTTTAATGGCAGTAAGAGAGAGAGAGAAACAAGAACACCGGGGGGCCCTTTACCCAACGTTCACTTATTTAAAACATTACAGATTTGGCTATGGCTGAAATGACCAAAGTCGCCGTTGATTCCTTAGATACGCTGGAGGAGAAGCTCACTCAAGAAATGGGCTATGATGACCATTTTCACGAGCATCACCACGGCGATAAGTATCAGTCCAACTTTTTGACGACGTACATTTTTAGTACGGATCACAAGATGATTGGGCGCCAGTTTCTGATTACAGGTATTTTCTGGGCCTTGATGGGGGCTATGATGTCGCTGGTTTTCCGCTTGCAGTTAGGCTTCCCGGAGGCGGACCTGGCGTGGCTGAAGCCCGTTTTGGGCAAGTGGATCCAGGTGAATGACGCAGGTATCGGGAAATTAGATCCCGAGTTTTATTATGCGTTGGTGACCATTCACGGCACGGTGTTGGTTTTCTTCGTATTGACAGCGGGCTTGAGTGGCACGTTTTCCAATTTGCTCATTCCGCTCCAAATAGGCGCTCGGGACATGGCCTCGCCATTACTCAATGCCTTTTCGTATTGGTTTTTCTTTTTGGCCAGCGTGGTCATGTTCTTGTCGCTCTTTTTAAGCACAGGGCCATTTTCGGGCGGCTGGACGGCCTACCCGCCGCTGAGTGCCCTGCCGCAAGCTTCGGAAGGTTCGGGCGCAGGTATGACGATGTGGATCGTCGCCATGGCTTTCTTCATCGTTTCGGCGCTGCTGGGCGGTATTAACTATATTACAACGGTGCTCAATTTGCGCACAAAAGGCATGAATCTGTGGCGCATGCCGTTGACGATATGGGCTTTCTTTATTACCGCTATCATCGGTGTGTTGTCGTTTCCCGTGCTTCTTTCCGGAGTGCTTTTGCTCATGTTTGACCGCAGCATGGGTACGTCCTTCTACTTGAGCGAGATTGTCGTTGGCGGTCAAATTCTTGACCGCATTGGCGGAAGCCCAATTTTGTATCAGCACCTGTTCTGGTTCCTGGGTCACCCTGAGGTGTATATCATCATTTTGCCGGCGATGGGTATCGTGTCGGAAGTGCTTTCGGTACATGCCCGCAAACCCATTTTTGGTTATCGAGCCATGGTGCTCTCCATGCTGGCCATTGCCTTTTTGTCCTTTATCGTATGGGCGCACCACATGTTTATGGCTGGTGTAAATCCATTCATCAGCAACTTCTTCGTGATATTCACGCTCATTATCGCAGTACCCTCCGCGGTGAAAGTATTTAACTGGATTTCTACGGTTTACGGCTCGAACTTCCGTTTTAACTCAGCCAGCCTGTTTGCTTTAGGTTTTGTTTCGCTGTTCATCTCAGGCGGTCTGACGGGTATTTTCCTGGGCAACTCGTCTATTGACGTGCAATTGCACGACACCTATTTTGTGGTGGCGCACTTTCACATCGTCATGGGGGTAGCAGCGTTTTTTGGCATGTTTGCGGGCATTTATCACTGGTTCCCCAAGATGTTTGGCCGATTTATGAATGAAACACTGGGCAAGATTCACTTTTGGGGCACCTTGATCGGCTCTTATGCGGTGTTCTGGCCTATGCACTACACGGGTATGGCAGGAGTTCCGCGTCGCTATTACGATGCCGGTGCTTCGTTCGACTCGTTCCGCCATTTTACAGAGTTGAACCAATTCATTACGGTAGCAGCCATCATCGTCTTCTTCTTACAGGTGGTTTTCGTGGTCAATTTCTTCTATTCCATCTTTAATGGCCGGAAGCTGACGACGAAGAACCCTTGGGGCGCTAATACGCTGGAGTGGACGACGCCTATCCAACCTGGACACGGCAATTGGCCCGGTAAAATTCCGGCAGTTCAGCGTTGGGCTTACGACTACAGCAAAGGCGGCCAGGAGTATGTTCCGCAATACGTACCCCTGCGCGAAGGCGAGTACGACCACGGCCATTGATCGAAAAAGAGTTGAAAACCGCGCATGCGCTCGACTATCCATTCCCACAAGTCCACAGTCCGCTCAGACGCTGCTACACTTTCTCGCTGGCGCCAGGGAGTGGCTGACTGGGCTTTGTTGGTGAAATTTCGGCTCTCGCTGATGGTGCTCTTCTCGGCGATGATATCTTTTGGTATTGTAGGTGGAAGCCAGGGCTCCTGGGGCGCCTGGCTTCTTCTTGCTGTGGGTGGTTTTCTGACTACTGGCGCTGCCAATGCGCTCAATCAAGTGTTGGAGCGCGATTATGACGTTCTGATGAAGCGCACGGCAAACCGACCGATAGCGGCGGGGCGCATGAGTGTTTCCAAGGCTGTCCTTTTGGCTGGGTTTATGGCGATGATAGGGCTAAGTGTACTGGCCTCTTTTAACCCGTTGACGGGTTTTCTGGGTATGCTATCGCTTGTCATTTATGCCTTCCTTTACACGCCGCTGAAGCGCTACTCGCCTTTGGCCGTCTTAGTGGGGGCTGTTCCTGGCGCTCTGCCCGTAGTTATCGGAGCGGCGGCTTGGGAAGGGCAGTGGGGGGCCATGGCTTCTATGCTCTTCACGCTGCAGTTTCTGTGGCAATTCCCGCACTTTTGGGCAGTGGCCTGGGTAGCGGACGAAGACTACAAGCGGGCCGGCTTTCATTTGTTGCCTACGAGCAAGGGAGAAAAAACGCCGATTGTGGGGCTACTTTCTTTGAGTTTTTGCCTCTTGTTGTTGCTTAACGCCGTCGTCGGATATAGCATGGGCCTGATAAGTCTTTGGGCGATGTTGGCTTTGTGGATTGTCAATGTGTATTTTGCTGTGAAGAGTTGGGCCTTGTATCGCACTTGCACGGACAGGGCTGCCCGACAGCAAATGTTCGCTTCTTTTTTACACTTGCCGCTTTCGTTGTTGGTGGTCCTGGTCGATGTGTTTGTTTTTGGGGTTGGTGCCTCTTAAAGAGCGCCTTTATTAATAAAATAATTAGAAACTATGGCACAAGTCGTGCAAAGAGAATATCGAAGCAGTCATATTCATCCGCTCAAGTTTGCCTTGTGGGTGGGCATCGCCAGCATCGTAATGATGTTTGGCGCTTTCACAAGCGCCTACCTCGTTCGCAGAGCAGCGGGCAATTGGTACGAGTTCAAGTTGCCGGATGTTTTCTGGGGCAGTACTTTCGTCATTTTGCTGAGCAGTTGGACGTTACACGCTTCGTACCGCGCTTTCAATCGCGGTGTGGAGCACCTCTACAAGCGCCTGTTAACAGCGACTTTAGCACTTGGGCTTCTTTTTGTAGGGTTGCAGTACGCGGGTTGGCAGGCTATGACGGCTATGGGGGCTACCTTTACCGTAAATCCCTCAAGTTCCTTCATTTACGTTATTTCTGGAGTGCACGCCCTGCATGTGTTAGGAGGCATTGCAGCGCTCATTGTTGCTCTGATTTATGCGTTTGTCCTGCCCTTTAAACCTACGCCGCGCCGACGCTTGCGCTTTCAATTGGTAGTGCACTATTGGCACTTTGTAGATGTGCTTTGGGTATATTTGTTCGTCTTCTTTTTGGTGCAATCACCCTGATATATCGAACTTTGGCCGCGCATTTTCTTCAATTTGACTCAATTACACGCAGTTAGACATGGCAGATACATCTGTAGCACACGCGCACGAGACGACAGCCATCCATCAGGACAACGGTAGTGCCTGGGAGGGTGCTAAGGAGCCGTTCAAGGCCAGTTATGGCAAACTGATGATGTGGTATTTTCTACTATCGGATGCCTTTACGTTCGCGGGCTTTTTGATCGCATACGGGGCCTTGCGCTTTAGCACGCCAACTTGGCCGGAGGCAGATTTTGTTTTTTCCTCCTTTCCTTTTGTAGAAGGGCACCTGCCGCTGATTTTTGTGACGCTCATGACCTTCATCCTCATTTTTAGTTCCGTAACCATGGTGCGGGCGGTACAGGAGGGCCATCGCGAAAACAAAAACGGCGTTGTCTTTTGGATGTTTCTAACTATATTGGGCGGTGCCACCTTCTTGGGCTGTCAGGCATACGAATGGACGACGCTTATCGCCAAGGAGCATATGACGGTTTCGGAAAACCCCTTCAGCCGCCACATTGCCGATGGCATATATTTAAATCCCGATAGCTCGGAGGCTCGAAATCCCGACGGAACGCTGAAGACTTTTGCCAAGGGAGACAACTATCTGCTGCACAAGCACGACGGTAAGTTCGACATCCCTCTCGTTAAGTACACCAGTGGTGAGTACGCCGGTCAGATCATGGAAGCTGGCTTAGGCCCGAAGGCGTTCGGCGCTTTGTTCTTTTTCATCACGGGTTTCCACGGTTTTCACGTGTTTTCGGGGGTGGTCTTCTTAACTATTATCATGATTAACGCTGCTAGTGGCCTGTATGTAGCACGTCGCAACGGTTACGAGATGGTAGAGAAAATTGGCCTATACTGGCACTTTGTGGATTTAGTGTGGGTCTTTGTGTTTTTGGTTTTTTACCTGCTCTAATTTACAGGTGTGTGTAGCTAATCCTTTTTTAGAACAGTATTTCCTCTCTTATTTTCATCTGAACTGATTGTTATGGCTGGACATCAAACGTATGAAGAGCAAAAGGCTTTGGTTTTCCGCGGATTGCTGATTCTCGGTGTGATCACAATCGTTGAAGTGCTCATCGCTCTACTGGCAAAAGGCCATTTAATTTCTGGCATTAAGTTTTCGGAAGGTTTCGGCCACTATTTGTATATGCTTCTCATGGTAGCCTTTTCCCTATATAAAGCCTATTTTATTGTCTTTTACTTCATGCACATGGCATATGAAGTGCGGGGCTTAGTTTTAAGCGTATTGCTGCCTACCGTGCTTTTGATTTGGGCAATTATTGCCTTTTTCCAAGAAGGCGATTCTTGGGGAAAGCGCCGAGAGCTCATTCGCCAGAAAAATGAGGAAGTGGTAAAACCGGCGCCCAACCGACCGCAAGGGCTGTATCAATTGCCAAGAACGATTGAGTACCCGCTAACAAAGAGTTAAAATAAGAGCGAAGGCGAGGCAACTAACCCTCGCCTTCGGTGTTTAAGATAAGGTTTTAAACACAAGAGCTCATGGCAGAAAAAGTAAAGCGCAAGTTGTGGGTTTGGAGTGTGCTGGCCCTTTTGTTTGTTGGTCTACCCGCCATATCGTGGTTGTATTTGCGCAACGGCCTAAATTGGAGAAGAGAGGCCCAGCAAGAACTCAAAGGAGAATACGGGAAAATACTTCCGGTAACCGTCATTCATCCCGATGGCTCTAAGGATAATTTACTTGCCCAAAAAGTATGTGTTATTCACTATTTTGGAGCTAATCCAGACCTAACACCTGAAAACAAACATATCTTAGACACAGGCGAGCGCTTATTTCAACAGTTTGGTTTCAAGTCAGCCGCCGCCCCTGATTATTTTCGATTAGTGATGATCAGTCAGGACGGTACGGCGGAGTTTCGCACCCATGCTCGCACGCTGCCGAGCGCTGATTATGCTACCTGGGTATGGTCGGGCGGCCTCAATTCTTGGCGCGCAGCATTGGTCAACGCTTACACGTACTATTGTCAACAAAATGGCGTCAAACCTGTTTCTCATTACTACGCACTGGCCGACACCACCGGCACTATTCGGCGCTTTTACAACGCCCTGAGTGAGAAAGAGGTGGGTCGAATGGTGGAACACATTGCCTTGCTATTGCCACGAGAGTAAAGCCATGTCCAACGCAGTATTTCCAGACACTCTTCGCTTAGAGAAGCGCCTAAATCTGCTGGCCTACATTGTGTCGGCCGCTGTGCTTTTTTTGGTGGTGCTCATGCGGCGCGTTAAATTAGACTTAGGGGTAGATTTCAGCTTTCTGCCCGCTTTCCACGCCTCGCTCAATGCGCTAACAGCGGTCATTTTGCTAATCGCCCTTTGGTTTATTAAGCGGAAAGATGTACAAGCACATCGTCGAGCAATTTACGCGGCTATGGTCTGTTCAGCGTTGTTCTTGTTGTCGTATGTGCTGTATCATTTTACGACTCCAGAAACCCGCTACGGTGGGGAAGGCGTCTTGCGATTCGTCTATTTCTTCTTTTTGATCACGCATGTAGTATTGGCAGCGGCAGTGCTTCCGTTTATTCTCCTGACCTTCAATCGCGCTTATACGGGTCAGTTTGAACGCCACAAGAGAATGGCCCGTTGGGTATTCCCTCTGTGGCTATATGTGGCCATTACCGGCCCTATCTGTTATTTAATGTTGCGGCCCTACTACGGATGACTATTTCTTATCTTAAACAAATGCACAGGACGATGAAAAGCAAGCGTTTTTTTCGGGCAGTAGTTAGCGGAGTACTCTTCGTATGCCTTGTCTTTATAGTGGCCACACCTGAGGTATCGGCGCAATGTCCTATGTGTCGGATGTCGGCAGAATCGAATTTGCAGAACGGAGGCACTATGGGGCAGGGCTTGAATACAGGAATCTTGTACATGTTGGCGATGCCCTATTTGCTGGTGGGCGCTATTGGGTATTGGTGGTGGCGCAATCGGCGCAAATCCTCTGTGGAAGCCGACGAGCTTTTAGCAGAACGCCCTGGGCAGTACAATTAGTAGAGATTTTGATCAGCAGCCCGCTTTTGAATGCTCTTCCTGAGAGAAGTATTCGGGAAGAGCGCTCTGTGTATTCAGGTTGACGAGAGACAAGGCAGTATTACGCCGCTATCTTTGCGCGCATGAGACACCGGAATGTAAGCGCACACTTCCTGTACTGGAGTTTAGGAGTGGCTCTTGTGTTTGTCTATGTTGCGGGTTTAGGCATTGACGTCATGGAAGTGGACGCAGCCCAGTACGCCTCGATTTCGATGGAAATGCTGCAAGAGGGGAATTGGTTGCAGGTGCAGCATCGGGGGGCAGACTATTTAGATAAGCCGCCGTTGTTGTTTTGGCTTTCGGCATTGTCGTTTAGTTGGTTTGGGCTGAGCAATTGGGCCTACAAGCTGCCTTCGGTATTGGCAACGCTGTTGGGAGTGTGGAGTGTTTATCGCTTTGCATGCTTATATTATTCTAAGCAGACGGCGCGCCGTGCGGCCTTTATTTTGGCCTCTTCGTTAGGTTTGGTACTGATCAGCAACGACGTTCGCACCGATACGCTTCTGTTGGGTTTTAGCGCCTGTGCGGTGTGGCAGCTGGCCGAGTACATAGAAAGTCAGCGCTGGCGGCATTTGTTACTGGGCTGCGGAGCCGTCGGTCTAGCTATGTTGGCCAAAGGGCCTATTGGTTTTGTATTGCCGGCTTTTGCCGTAGGCGGGCATTTAGGGTTGCTAGGACAGTGGCGCCGGCTGCTGCGGTGGGAGTGGGGGGCCGGCCTTTTCGTGGTGGCGCTTCTGCTCGCCCCTATGTGTTGGGGGCTTTGGCAACAGTTCGACCTGCATCCGGAGAAGTGGGTAAACGGTCGTCAGGGGGTGTCTGGGCTTCGCTTTTTCTTTTGGGAACAGAGTTTTGGACGCATCACGGGCGAGAACGTGTGGAGAAACGACGCTTCTGCTTTTTACTTTCTACATGTCTATTTGTGGGCTTTTTTGCCATGGAGCCTGCTGTTGCCCTGGGCACTTGTGCACATGGGCAGAGGCGTGTGGCGGCGTATAGGTTCAGGCGAGCGGACACATGGGCCTGAATATTACTCTTTAGCGGCTTTTGTGCTTACGTTTATCGCGTTGTCCTTGTCGCGCTATAAGTTGCCGCATTATATTTTCATCACCTTGCCCTGGGCCTCAGTGCTGGTGGCCGCAACTCTGGAACGAGGTGTGGGTGCCCTGCCGCGTTGGCTATTGGGCATTGGGGCCGTCGCTGGGCTTTTGTTGGGCTGGCTTATTGTTCTCTGGGTTTTCCCAACGGCTTCGCTCATCTTATGGCTGGTATTTGGAACAAGTACATTGATTTGGCTTTGGAGCTTCGGGCACTTTATTCGCTCCTCGAGTGCCGACAAATGGACAGGATTGGGGGTAACCTCGGCTATTTTGCTCGCTTTTGTGCTCAACGTCCATTTTTACCCGCAATTGTTGCCTTACCAATATACGCGCCGAGCCGTGGAGGCGGCCCGAATGGCTGGGCTTTCGGCCGATGCTCTGTACTTTTTTCGGATGAATCACCACTCGCTCGATTTCTATAACGGTCGCATTGTACCGCGCCACGACGACCCCGCCGACCTGTTGGCCTTGGCTGTTTATCAGCAACGCCCGATAGGGATCCTCACTACAGCGGAGGGCAAGGCGATATTGGAACAGGCAGGTGCTTCCGTTGCAAAAGCCATTGAGCTGAAGCACTTTCACGTAGCTATGCTCAATGCGCGCTTTCTCAACCCAGCCACGCGGTCGGAAGTCCTTCAAACCGTTTATTTGCTGAAAATAAATCCGCCCAACACCTCTATGTAAAGCCGAGTGGCTGCGGCTCTTCTACATAGAGTCGAGAACCACAGCCATTCAACTTTCTCTCTTTTAGAGCAAACTACTTTATCGTGTAGCGAGCACTAAACGCGCCATAGCCGCTGCCAAAGCCTCGGAGGTATCCGTCGCCGATAAGAAAAGTAGGTACCCAATCGACAGATAGATTTAACGGAATATCTGCGAATTTGTAGTCTAAGCCCACCACACCCATGACGCCAAAAGTCGAGCTGGAGTAGGAGGCTCCTCCCAGCCATACGTCGTCGTAAGACCAAAAATAAACAGCAGCACCACCGCCCACATACCATTTTAAACCCTCGATACTCTCGATAGGAAAATGGTGTTGATACAATGCGCCTACGTTAAAGTATCGGTAGAACGTCCAGCCGCGAAATCCAGCGAACAGCTCAACGGCTCCGGGGTCGGAGATGAACTGCTTGAACGAGGCCGACAACGGAAAACCAAAGCGCGCGCCAATAGCGGTGCGGTATTCTTGGGCATTGACGGAGGCGATCATTGCACTTAGCAATAGCGCCAAGGCAAAGAAAAGTCGTTTTGTAACCATGTTTTTAAGGTAAGTGAATGAAAGCGATGAACAAAGGTATTCCCAAAACATTAGCAAGAGCGGCCGAGAAGAAATTTAATATAGCCCTGCTGACGCTCCTTAATTAGTTGAAGGTATAGCGCACACTGAGAGCGCCGTAGCCACCGCCAAAGCGCGGGCGCACGTAGCCCAAGAAAACAATGGGTACCCAATCGGCCGATAGATTGATGGGAACCTTCGGAAATTTGAAATCTAAACCCAAAGCACCGAGCAGAGCCACTGTCGTATAAGCGTAGCCAGCCGGCGGCGGGTTGTCCACGTAGTCCCAGAATAGCAGGGAGGCTCCGCCGCCCACATACCATCTAAGCCCTGGTGCTCCTTCAATGGGAAGGTGATGTTCGTACAAGCCCGCAACGTTGAACCACGAGTCGCGTTTGGACCAGTAGCGATAGCCGGCAAATACCTCAATGGCGTCGGATTTGTTCACGAAATGCTTGAGCGAAATCGAGTGCGGCGCTCCAAAGCGCACTCCCAAAGCCGTGCGGTAATTTTGCGAGTGTAAGGCCGGGCTTACTAACAAAAGCAACACCACAAAAATCGCAGAACGTAGGTAATACATAGGTGTTCGTTTTTTTAGGGCTTAAAGGTAAGTTCGTTGCCTGTGAAGAAAGCAGTTGTGGTGTCTCCTATGCTGCTAACTTGTTTATTCGACGACCTACTATGCAAGATCTGCTGCTGCTCTTTATTGCCATCTTACCATCGCGTGCTGTTCAAGAGGAAGTAACAACCATGAAACAGTACATTGCCAAGCGATGGGGCCCCTGTCATGCGCTGAAAAGTCCGCCGCACATAACCCTTCAACCGCCTTTTCAATGGACGGAGGCGCGTATGCAGGAGCTGAGTCAGTGCCTGCATGCGTTGGTCAGCGTTCAAAAGCCCTTTTGGGTGATACTCCATGGCTACGGTGCTTTCGCTCCCAGGGTATTTTTCATCCAGCCTGAGCTCTCGCCCCCGCTGAAAGTACTGTTTACAAAACTAAAAGAGAGGCTCACAAGAGAGTTTGGCTCTCCGTTCGATCGAAAAGACGAGCGGACCTTTCATCCGCACATGACACTGGCGCATCGGGATATGGAGCCTGTGGTGTTCGACCAAATCTGGGCGGACTTTCAAAAGCGCCCCTACCAGCGCGCTTTTTCGGTGAATAGTCTCGCCCTCTTACAGTGGAAAGGCCACCATTGGGAAGTGCGCGAGGAGTTCCCTTTTGGCAAGGGATAAAGGCGTTTTAGCACTACGCGTTATTCGACGACGATTTGCCCCAACGGACCCCATTGCCACTGTCCCTTCAAAGTGGGAGCCGATAAGCTGTCGCGCAACATTTGCATAAACACGGTGCGCGGTACGAGATGTGCTCCAAGGCTGCGCAAATGCGCAGTATTCTGCTGGCAATCCACCAGCTGAAAGCCACTAGCCCTCAAGGCGCGCACCAGTGCGATAAAACCGGCCTTAGAGGCATTGGGCACGCGAGTAAACATGCTCTCGCCAAAAAAGGCGCGTCCGAAAGATAGCCCATACAGCCCTCCAACCAACTCATCGCCCTTCCAAACCTCGACCGAATGGGCCAGCCCCCAGCGGTGTACTTCGGTATAGGCTTCGATAAATTCTTCAGTGATCCAGGTGCCGTCCTGACCGCTGCGCGGCATCTCGGCACAAGCGCGCATGACGCGTTCAAAAGCCGTATCGAGCGTGTAAGCAAATTTGTGCTGATTAAAGATGGAGCGCATGCTTTTGTGGACTATTAGGTTTTCTGGGAGCAGTATCATCCTCGGATGCGGGGAATACCAAAAAAAATGCTCGTCGTGCTTATACCAAGGAAAGATACCGTTCTGATAGGCCATTATCAGACGCTCCGGACGCAGGTCGCTGCTGATCGCCAACAAGCCACTGGCTTCAGCTAAATGGGCCGGCGGAAAGTTCAAATCGTCCTTATCGAGCCAAAAAATGGCCATGGTGCTCACTCTTTTTCTTGTTTCAATGCTTCTATGGTACTTGTGGGTAAGTTGTGCAAGTCTAAGACCATCAGGCCATCTAAACAGTTGGAGAACAGCGGATCCACATTGAAGCCAATAAAGCGGGCATTTTGACGCAGGTATTGCCGAAAGAGCACGGGTACCTTAAAATGCGCCGGCTCTATGGCTTCGATTAGATTTTCGAGGGCGTCGAACTCGCCGTGGAGCATTTCAGCCAGCAGGCGGGTGTTCACCGATTTAGTGCGCACGCGAAACGGCTTACGGGGCTTCACCCAGCGCGCCATCTCATGGTCAAAGCAATACTGCTTGAGAAATTCGACAATAACCGCCTTTGAGACATCCGAGAACTGCTTGCTTAGGCTGACTGGGCCGTACAAATAGCGATAATGCGGATGTGCGAGCAAGAAATGGAGGATGCCTTTCCAAAGCAGAAACAGCGGAAGCCGATGGCGCTGGTAGTCGGGTACTACGTAAGAGCGCCCTAGCTCGATGGCCCTTTCAAGTATAGGGTAAAAGGCGGGCTGCAGCTTAAACAAACTGCCGACATATAGCCCGTTGACGCCAAAACGGCGCAGGATGCGGTCGCCCAACCCCAAGCGATAGCCCCCTACAATGCGCTTTGCTTGGCGATCCCAAATAATAAGTTGTAAGTAGTATAGGTCGTATTCATCCATATCGCGCGCCTTACCCGTTCCCTCGCCTACGGCGCGGAAGGTCAGCTCGCGCAAGCGCCCTATCTCGAACATAGCGTGGGGTATGGCCGAAAAAGGAGCTATATACACGTCGAAGTCGCCGCGCGAGGTCATCAAGCATTCTGAGGGCAAGGCGGCAATGTCTTGACAGATGAGTTGGGGGTCAACCGCTTCAGCCAGCGGCTGTAGGGCAGCAGTAGCTTCAGCCATGTAAGTGCTCGGCTGAACATCAAAACCAGTGCCCAGCGAAAAGATCTTGGCTTGCAAGAACTTGCTCCACAAAAATTTACTTTTGATTTGGGCTACAGCCTCTGGCAAAATAGGAGGACCGATGCGTACTTGCACGACAATGGGCTGCTCGGGCGTAGGGCGTGTCAGCCCTCCCAGCAACATTCGCCACAGGTTTAAGCGGTGTGTTGGCTCTGCCTTTAGATGAACAGGCACGATGGGTGCTTCCGTTTTTCGCAACTGACGCAGGATTTGCGGGCGCAACAGATGGCGCGGTAGGTCGCCCAGCGGATTTTCAGAAAAATCCATGACTACGCCCACCGAAATACCTTTTTCCACATAGCGCGCCACCTTTTTGGCGTAATTAATGCGCAGAAGGCGGTCTTCCCATTTGCGCCGCATCGGGCGTATCGCATATGGGCGAAGGGCCTCTGGTAATGAAGTAGGGTAGGGGTGTAGCACCTTGGCACTCTCAGCGCTTTGGGCCATTAGGTACAGTAGGATCCACTCATCGGCGCCTGGCAGCAACTGGTTACAAACGAACACGGCAGCAGGCATGCGGCCCAACTGTTTGCGGTCGAAATCATCGAACCTCAACTGCACTCGAGCCTTGGCCAACTGGCCTTGGGCTACCTCTAAAATTTTTTCAGCGCGCATAAGTCGGAACAGTGAGTCGCCCCTTCACTGCAAAAATCGCAGTGTGTATCGTTTTGTGGTGAAGGCGTTTCAATTTCACCTTAAAAAGAAGTCACGACTGCCTTTCTTGGGAGGGCGAGACTTGGCATTTTTACACGAGAGATCTTCACGTGACTAACTAATAATAATAAAGTGTTGCTTCGGGTTTTTAGGCCTCAACGGTGTCTGGCAGCAAGCGAGAGCACAGCAAGCCTTGCGCATTTTTCAGCGCCTCAACAACACATCGAAAAGTGCGCGCGAGAAGGGCTGAGAAGGCGGAGCCTTGATAAGTCGGGCGATTTCGAGCCAAGAGCTGTCCTCATCCAAAAAACGAAGAACAAGCGCCGGAGGAAGTTTTTGGAATAAGCTGGTAAACACCACCCCGCCTAAGTCGTTTTGGCGGTGCAACACGCGCAGCAGGACGCTGTCTAGCAGCCGAAAAAGTGGGCTTGTTTGCAAAAGCCGCACGTCAGGCGCTCCTGTTTGCGCCCAAGCGGTGGCAAAAGCGCGCGTGCGTCGGAGTGTCCGCTTAAAGGCATAGCCGCTAGAGGCCTTGACGAAGCCCCCAGCCGTACCGATATGAATGAGGTTACCCTCGGCGCCCTTCGGAAAAGCGTAGTCGGTCATAGGGATGATGCCGAACTCCTCTTCTACCACCTGGTAATGGCTTAGCCCAAGTTGCCGGTTTAGATATTGGCGCAGCGCCTCGTCGTAGGCCTCGGCGGGCAGCAATGCCGGCGAAAAAACGGTAAACTCTACCAATGCCCGATGCGCCGAAAATGGAAGCACGTAGACAAACCGCGTTTGGCCCTGTTGCTCAATGCGAAAGTCCATGAACGTCACTGCTTTTGGGTCGAAGGCGGGTTCCGGCGTTTCGACGAGCCAGCCCTTAAAGTGTTGGAGTAAAAAAACGGCGTGGCCGCGCGGGCGTTCTTGGAGCGGAGCCGACAGAGGGAGCTTCCACAAGTCGGCTGCCATTTTGGGCAAGAGGGGTATGGGTGTGAAGGCAGAATTGAGCACGACCTCGGCCTCGAAGTTGCCCTTGTCGGTGCGCACGCATCCGCCTCTGGGCAAGATCTCTTGAATATTTGCGGTAAGGTGCTGTACGTTGGGCCACCGTTTCAATTCGCCGTTGGCCCACTGATAAAAATCGATGCCTCGCACCATGTGGTATCGGTAGGGAGCAATATCAAGTGTAGCCTCAAAGTCTGGAGCTAAAAAACGGCAAGCATCCCAGGAGTGATGCACCACTGGAGGAATGGGTTCGTCATCCGTCGCCCAAAAGCACCAAGTTCGGTCGTTGTGCAGTTTTCGGTCGCGATCTATAAGCAGCAGCCGCTTTTGCTGGAAAAAAGAGTGCCGCAACATCTCAACAGCTGCCGTCAAACCGGCCAGGCCTGCACCGGCAAAGATGATATCGTACGATTGGACCCTGGTGTCGGCGTAGTTCACAAGCAACTAAAATAGCAATAAGGTATAGGATCTCTATTCTTGGGTCATCTGCTGGATGAGCGCAGCAAATTTCGCTTGGAAATCGGCGTACTTCGAGGTAGCCGGCCCGTCGAAACCGGTGTGAATGCTGCGTATGCGGTTTTGTTTGTCCAAAATAATCATAGTCGGAAATGCCACCACGCGCGAGAGCGCTGGGAAGACCTCCTCCGCAGCCTTTTTGTCGGCTTTTCCGGCATACACGATGTCGAAAGGCAAGCCAAGGCGCTTTTTGTAAGTGAGCAGGTGAGTATTGACGGTTTCCGGCTTTACGCGCTCAAAGGCGAAACCCACGATGCGCATCTGCTCGGCCCACTCGGGGTTTTGGGCTAAAAAGTCGGCCAAGAAACGCACCTCATCTAAACAATTCGGGCACCACGTGCCCATAATGGTAAATATTTTAATTTTTCCATCAAACGCTGGCCCCGGAAAGGTAAGGCGTTTGCCTTCGGGCGTAATCAGGTCGAAAGCGATGCGTGGGGCATTGGGCTTTAAGGTAGTGAGCGAGTCTGGGTCGGCGAGTTGAAAGGTGGAATCGCGCCAAGCTTTCCAAAGGGTGCGGTAATGAGTGCCGGATCGGAACTCGCCTTGAAGGCTACCGTCGGGCTGAAGGCTTCCGGAAAAGAGAAAGGCATGCGCGCCATCGAAAGCCGAAAGCCAAAACCTTCGGCCTTGTATGGTGCCTTCCAAGAAGCGATAATCGCCCGTTTCGGTGCGGAAAGTACCCTGTAAATGGTTGCCCTCTTGGCGAAATTCGCCGATGGCTTTTTGCGGCGTTTCCTCCTCAAGGCCAAAGAGGGCTGCCCAAGAGCCAGAGAGGTCAGCTGCAGGTTTTTGATTTAGGGTGGTGAAGCGGTAGTTTCGCCCAGCATGCGCATAGAAAGGAATGCGGTAGTTGTCCTTGGTCGTGACAATCCATTCGCCTTGCATGACGCCGCCGCGCACTTCGACGTGCAAATAGGTGGCATATTCAGGAAAGAATACGTTGAAGGTGTCGCGTGCCTGCGAGCGATCGCGCCCATACTGGATGCTGTCGCAGCGAATACGCTCGGCGCCGTTGTGGATTTCGAGGTAAAAGCGCTCATCGTCTAAATACTTCACCTCAAAAAGAAACGGAATTTCTCCCTCTCGAAACTGCTCCGTTAGGGTGAAGACGGTGTCCTTGTCGCGTACAGGGATGCTAAACTTTTCCAATTCTAATACGCCGCGCCAAATGCCGGGAGCAACGCGGGAATACGCCGTGTCGGTGGTAATGCAACTCATTGGTAGCAGCGCCATGAGCGCCAAAAGGGCAGCAGCTGGCAAAAGGTTTCGCATAATCTATAAAGGCTACGAGTCGGCAAAAAGTAAAAGGTAAGTTCAGCGCCAAAGGTAGCGGTGTTCAAGTCGAGTAAACTCTTTCGGTCGGTAAAGGTTTGCGCATTTGCTATCGCTGGCCATACGTGCTGGAGCAATCTCCTACCTTTGCGGCATCTCAATCATTCACTTATAGTAAGATCCTTATGACAAAAAAACGAGTAGCCATTAATGGTTTTGGACGCATTGGCCGGCTTACTTTTCGTTATTTGCTCGGCAAAGAAAACGTCGAGGTCGTGGCCATCAACGACCTGACGGACAATCAAACGCTGGCCCATCTGCTTAAGTACGACACTATGCACGGCCGTTTTGAAGGAACGGTGCGCGCTGACGACGAGTACTTGTACATCAATGGGCAAAGGATTCTTGGCTCGGCCATCAAGAACCCGGCGGAGTGCCCGTGGAAAGACTTAAACGTGGATGTCGTCTTGGAATGCACGGGTGTTTTCCTGAGCCGAGACAAGGCAGAGCTACACCTACAAGCAGGCGCTAAGCGCGTTGTGCTGTCGGCTCCGCCCAAAACCGACGATATTCCCACGTTTGTCATTGGTGCCAATCACCAAGACATCAAGCCTACCGACACCATTCTTTCAAATGCCTCGTGTACGACCAACTGTTTGGTTCCGATGATCATGACGCTCGACCGCGCTTTTGGGGTGGAGCAGTTGTTTATGAACACCATTCATGCCTATACCGCCGACCAAAACTTGCAAGACGGCCCTCATCGCGACCTGCGTCGAGCGCGCGCTGCGGCGCAAAACATCGTACCCACCAGTACGGGGGCTGCCAAGGCAGTTGTGTTGGTGGCTCCTCATTTGAAAGGCAAAATTGCCGCGCATTCTATGCGTATACCTGTAGCCACTGGCTCCATCACGGACTGTGTGTGCGTCCTACAGAAAGCGGCTACGGTGGATGAAATCAACGCTGTCTTCAAAAAGGCCGCCGAGACTCAGCTAAAAGGTATTCTCGAGTACACAGAAGATCCGATTGTCAGCAGCGACATCGTCCGAAATCCTCATTCTTGCATCTTCGACGCCGGTCTCACGCAGGTGAACGGCAATGCTTGCCGTATTGTCGGCTGGTACGACAACGAGGCCGGCTATTCGGCGCGTTTGGCCGACCTGTGCGCAATGGTGTAAGGGTTCTTACCTTCTCTTTCAATAGCTCTTGGCGCGACCTTCTCTTGTGGGGGCGCGCCAATTTTTTTTATGCGCTCGACAGCTTGACTGAGCCAGCAGTCGCTCAAAAGCCTGGCATTGAGACGCTTAGTAAGCGAGATGGATTTGTTAACTTGGGCTTAAACTGGGCTTAACATAGATGAAATTGCTTTGCAGCGAAATTATTTGGCAAATACATATATACTACCCATAGCTAACTCTATGCAATTACGTGCCACAGTCTTTCTGCTGTTAACAATTTCCTCTTTTTTACGCGCTCAAACCGGCCTCATTACAGGCTCCGTGGTAGATAGCGACTCCAAAGAAAAACTCATTGGTGCCACTGTGCGCGTTTCAGAGGCGGGCGTAGGCTCTTCTACGGATTTGAACGGATTCTACGCTGTTCGGAACTTACAGCCGGGTAAATATACCGTTGTCTTCTCCTACTTGGGCTATCAAGATGTTACCATCAAAGACGTAGAGGTTAAAGGAGGCGAACGAGTAACGCTGGATGTGGTGATGTCGACTAATGCGCTGGTCATGAGTGAGGTTACCATTGTGGAGTACCGCAAGACCAACACCGTAGCTGCTGTCTTGCTCGAAGTCCGTCAATCGAAGCAAGTGGTTAGCGGAGTATCAAGCCAGCAGATACAAAAGTCGCAAGATAATGATGCGGCTCAGGTTGTGCAGCGGGTACCGGGCATAACAATTGTGGAGAACCGTTTCGTAATGGTTCGTGGTTTGAACGAGCGCTACAATAACGTGATGGTCAACAACATCACAGCACCCAGTACAGAGATTGATCGCCGCACGTTTTCTTTCGATTTGATTTCGAGCAGTGCTCTTGACCGCATGCTGATTTTCAAGTCTGGCTCCGCAGAATTGCCCGGTGATTTTGCAGGCGGGGTGATTAAGATGTATACGGTAGAGCCTGAGCAGAACTTTTTCAAGGTTAATCTGGGGGTGGGCTACCGAGTTAACACCACGGGCGGCGATTATTTTCAATCCAAAGGCTCGTCAACAGATTTCCTAGGCTTTGATAGCGGTTTTAGAAGATTGCCTGCAGGATTCCCAAATTCCTTCGATCTTCAAGGCTCTCCGCGCAATTCGCCCATTCGAAAATTCGCTGCGGATTTGTTGCCTAACAATTATGAGCCTATACGACATACGGCTCTGCCCGATTACTCCTTTGGCTTCAGCTTTGGCCGTCGTATGGATATAGGGAGTAAGCAGCTGTCCACTATTAATATTGTTAATTATTCTACCAGCTATCAGTACTACCTGCGCGATTTTTATCGCTACTTCGAGTGGGAAGACCGCACTTCTCCGATTGACCTGCGCTTCCGGTTTGATGACTCCGTCTATGAGAAAGCAAACCGAATCAGTGTTTTGTCCAATTGGCGTTTGCGCCTAAACGATCGCAATACGCTCAGCTTTAAAAACTTATTCAACCAAATTGGCGAGAACGAGACCATCTTGCGTCGGGGGCAAGACTTCATTCAACGGCCGGGTGACCGCTTAGCCAATTATTTGCTGGGCTATCGTTCGCGTTCCATTTACATGGGCCAGTTGGAGGGCAACCACGATTTGAGCGAGCGCCGAAACTTGCGTTGGGTGGCGGGAGGCAGCTTTATTATCGAGGATGAGCCTGATTTGCGTCGCTTCCGCACCTTTCAGCCGGCAGGTCAATCGGAAGCTCCTTTTCAGGTTATTCTACCGCCTTCCTCTAACTTATTCGAAACCGGTCGGTACTACGGCAAATTATTCGAGTTCTCCGGTTCACAGGGCCTAGATTATTCCTGGACAATGAGCGCTAATGTGGATGGAAGTAAGAAGCGCTTACTGAAGGCAGGGTACTTGGCTGAGTATCGCTATCGAGATTTCGACTCTCGGTATGTATCTACGCTCTATCCGGGTTTCTTCGATCCTGCAATTGGCGACAGTTTGGCAAAATTGCCTTTAGATAGGTTGTTCAGAAGTGAAAACTATCAAACGTCTAATGGCTTTGTGTTGGAAGAGGGCACCCGCCCTATTGACTCTTACACGGCTTACAGTCTAACAGCTGCTGCATATATAGGGGTGGATATTCCACTCAATCGCATTGACCTTTCGGCGGGCTTTCGCGGAGAGTTCAACGACCAAGCAGTAAATGGCTTCGACGATAGCAGCCCTGTCGAAGCGCGCAATACGGTTTTTGCTCCTCTGCCGTTTGTCAATGTGGGATATAATATAACAGAAAGTTCTGTTTTGCGCTTGGCCTACAGTCGCACCATCAATCGGCCAGAGTTTCGCGAATTGGCGCCTTTCCTATTCTACGATTATAGGTTAGAAGCAGCCCGCTTCGGAAACCCAAAGTTGACGCCGGCCTTTATTCATAATGTAGACCTGCGTTATGAGGTTTATCCGCGCCCTGGCGAAACTTTCAATATTGGCATATTCTACAAATATTTCGACAATCCAATCGAAAATAAAACAGTAGTTACTACAGAGCAGCCCAACTTCTCGTACATAAATGCCGACTTTGCCCGCAATTATGGGGCAGAGATAGAATTTCGAAAGTCCTTTAGGGGCCTTACCAATAGTGGCTTTATAGATCATTTCTCTATAAATTCTAATGCGGCGCTGATATGGTCTAAGGTAGACTTGGGCCCGAATGTGCCGGCTCAAGATCAAATTCGACCACTTCAAGGTCAGTCGCCTTACATCTTGAACTTCACGCTGTATTACGACGACGACCATAAAAGTGGGTTCTCAGGGGCCTTAGCTTATAACATCTTTGGAGATCGCATTTTCTCTGTGGGTGATCTCTTATATCCCACCATTTATGAACTATCGCGTCATAGCCTCGATATCACATTTACCAAGCGAATTGGACGAGTATCCTATAAGCTAGGGGTACAGAACCTCTTAGACGCTCCCTTCCGCTTTTATCAGGACTCTGATCGCGACGGTTTGATCAAAGTGAACGTAGATCACCCAGTATTTACTTTCCGCAGAGGACAAGCGGTTCAGCTATCGCTCTCTTACGACATTGGAAAATAGTAAAAACTCATTCATTCTTTAAAAAAATAGTTTAAAACATGAAAAATCTGTTGAATGCAGCTGTATTCTTTGCTGTAGTAGCGGCCTTTATGGCTTCTTGCGAAAAGAAAAACGGACCGAATCCTCCTCCTCCACCGCCTGCTGATGAAGTGGTCGTATTGGAGGGCAACTTAGAAACGCGTACACTGACTGCGAACAAAAAGTATCTGCTCAAGGGCCAAGTATTCGTGCGCGATGGTAAAACCCTGACGATAGAGCCGGGTACGATCATCTTTGGCGATAAGCGTACGAAAGGCACGCTGATCATCGACAAAGGCGGTCGTATCATCGCCAATGGCACCGTAGATAAGCCTATCGTTATGACCTCTTATCAAGAGGCGGGTATTCGCGACCGCGGTGACTGGGGCGGGCTAGTCATCTTAGGACGTGCTAACGTTAACCAGCCAGACCCAACGATCGAAGGGATTACACCACCCGTAGTCTTCGGTACAACCGGCAGCACCGCCAACGATGGAGAAAGCTCCGGATCCTTGAGATACGTGCGCATTGAATTCGCCGGCATTGAATTGACGCCTAACAACGAGACAAACTCGCTCACCATAGGCAGCGCAGGCCGCGCAACGGTAGTCGAATATGTACAAGTTTCTTACGGCGGTGACGACGGCTTCGAATTTTTTGGTGGCACCCACAATGCCAAGTACTTGATTTCATTCGGCACCTGGGACGACGACTTCGATATCGACTACGGCTATACGGGTAGCGTTCAGTTTGGTCTGGCCATTCGCTATCCTAGCTTTGCTGACCAGTCACAGTCTAACGGTATTGAAACCGACAATGGCCCCAACGATAACGACGTACAGCCCTACACCACAGGTGTGCTCTCTAACCTCACTATTTTAGGCCCAATTGCTCCGATTTCGCCGGCTAACCCGATTAGTGCCAATACGGGTTTTGCGGCTGACTTCCGCCGCCGTGTGGCTCTTTCGGTGTTCAATTCCATCTTCGTAGGCTTTCCGCGCGGTATTCGCTTTAACCAGGCTTCTGTGCTAGGGCAGTATCAGAGCGGTACCGGAGTGTTGGCCAATAACATTCTGTGGGCACCTAGCGAAGCAGTAGCCTATCAGGCTGGCTCTGGAGTTGCTGTGGCCGACGTTAAGGCTTACTGGGAAACGGCTGCCAATAGCAATACTACGTTGACGACTCCCGCCGTAGAAGCCTATGCTAATATTGGTTTGAAGGCGGATTGGTTCTTCGGCAACCGCTTGAACAACAATTATCCATCAAATCCCGACTTCACTCTAACTTCGGGTTTAGCGGCCACAGGTGCTAGCTTCACGCATCCGAAATTTAGCGAACCCAATCGCGCGGGCTTCTTCACCAACGTTCCTTATCGCGGTGCCTTCGGCAATACCGATTGGACGAACGGCTGGGCTGAGTTCGACCCGATTGACAAAGTGTATTAATTGCTTGTCTTTAGATTTCGTCAATATCTAAGAAAAAGACTTGCTATCAGGTTATTACTTGGTAGCAAGTTTTTTTTTAAAAAAAATACTGCGTTTCCTATGATGAAAAATAGCGCTTTTCCTATTCTAACCCTTTTGGCTACTACTGTTTTGTGGCTGTCTTGTCAGTCCGCTCCTATCAACCAAGAAATTGAAGTCGAAGCAGCACAACGTCTGTTGGAAAAAATTATCCGTTACACCGGCGATTTACCCAAAAAAGCCACGCACGAAACCAAATTTGACACCGTCTTTGATGCGTTTTATGCCCGAGAGATCAGAAAACACCGGATTGATCGATATTACAAAGACGAAAACACCGGCTACACGTATCTACTCGTCTCTCGGGTGGCGCCTAGCTTAGCCGCCAAGCGCGTGGCTACAGGCATTAAATTGCGTTTGGAAGGCGACTCAATTGTTTACTACAACGAAGTTTTTCGCACCTGGAAAATGCCTGAGCAGGAGTTGGCCGAAAAGGCGGGCATGCTGTTTGAAAAAATGGTGCGCGGCCAAGATTTAAGCCCCTATTACCCTCAAAATTCGGGTCAGGAGGAATACATCGAGTTTCCCGACCCTCACACTCATTTCGATGAGCAAAAGCGCCGTTGGGTATCTTCTTTAGAAATTACGCCGGAAAAACTAAAGGAGACGATGTCTCAATAAGCCTCAAGAAAGGCGGCGCTTGTAGTCTAAATAGCCAAAGCGGCGTACTACCTCCAAACGCCCGCCCTCTTTCCAGATTGCGATGGACGGATGAGTGACGCCGTTGAAAGTAGTGGTCTTGACCATCGTGTAATGGATCATGTCTTCAAAGACAATCTTTTGCCCTATGCGCAGCGGGTACTCAAAGCCGTAGGCCTCCATAAAGTCGCCGCTTAGGCAGCTGACGCCTCCTAGGCGATAACGGTACCTGTCTGTGGGCTGCGGTTCAGCATTAGCGCCGCGCACCCGAGGGCGGTAGGGCATCTCCAAGGTATCGGGCATGTGCGCAGTAAAGGAGACGTCGAGGATGGCGGTTTTGATACCGTGGTTCTTCACAATATCGAGTACAGTGGCCACAAGTACGCCCGTTTCCCAGGCTACGGCACTGCCGGGTTCTAAAAGGACGTGCAGATGAGGGTAGCGAGCTTTGAAATCTTTGAGGACTTTAATCAGATGCGCCACGTCGTAGCCGGCGTGCGTCATAAGGTGGCCGCCGCCAAAGTTCACCCATTTTAGCTGCGACAAAAAGCGGCCAAAACGCGCCTCGAAGTGCTTGAGCGTTTTTTCCAAGTCGTAACTACTGCTCTCGCAGAGAGTATGAAAATGCAAGCCCTCAATGCCTTCAGGAAGCCCTTTTTTCAGATTATCGGCTACTTCGCCTAAGCGAGAGCCGGGTGAGGCTGGGTTGTACAGCGATGTCTTTACGGGCGACCACTCCGGATTGACGCGCAATCCCACGCTGATAGGTTCTGAGTGCCGCTCCAAACGCCGGCGAAAACGCCGGTACTGTGATAGAGAGTTGAAGGTGATGTGGCTCGAATATTTCAAAATGCGCCCAAACTCTCTAGGGATATAGGCTACGGCATAGGTGTGTGCTTTCACCTTCATCTCCTCATAGCACAGGCGCGCCTCGTTTAGCGATGAGGCTGTGGCCCCGCCAAGGTATTGCCGCACTAAAGGGAAAGTGCTCCACATGGCAAAACCCTTAAATGCGAGAATAATTTGCACACCGGTAGCCTGTTGCACGCTGTGAATAAGTTCCAAATTGCGACGAAGCAGCGCTTCGTCTAAAACAAAACAAGGAGAGGGAATACGAGAAATGTCCATAGGTTTATTCTCACAACTTAGGCGGCAAAGGTAGCAGCCCACGCGACGAGTAGCGCATGTCTTTTTCTCCCCGCTGAGGTGAGGTTTCCGTGCGTGCGCATGCATAGTTTTTGTATCTAAATTTTTGAAAAATGCTCAGCAGTCCCATACCTTTGTGGCGAAAGACGGAAACGTTTCTACCAAAAGGGTGGGAACGTTTCTATTTTTTTCGGATACACTATCCTAACCTAATTACGGAGTTGTTATGTCGAGCTACACCTATCTGACAAAAAGCGGATACGAAAAACTGAGAACAGAGTTAGAAGAGTTGAAGACAACGGGGCGAGCTGAGGCCGCTCGCGCCATTGCGGAGGCACGCGCTCAGGGCGACCTCTCCGAGAACGCCGAGTACGATGCGGCTAAAGAAGCACAGGGAATGTTGGAGATGCGGATTAGCGAGTTGGAAACGCTATTAGCAAATGCCCGCATATTGGATGAGTCTCAGGTGGATACCTCACAGGTAGCCATATTTTCAAACGTTAAGATCAAAAACTTAAAAACGGGCAAAGAGCTGACTTATAAGTTGGTTTCTGAGACGGAGGCCGATATCAAACAGATGAAGATTTCGGTTTCCTCGCCCATTGGCGCTGGTCTTTTGGGAAAAAAGCGAGGCGAAATAGCCCGCATCTCAACGCCAGGAGGAACTTTGGAGTTCGAGATTTTGGACATTTCTATTGGCTAAACCCAACTTAGGCGCACACCATGGCCTCTATTTTCTCTCGTATCGTCGCTGGCGAGCTGCCGTGTCACAAAATTGCTGAAACGGCGGACTATTTAGCTTTTTTAGACATTCGCCCTCAGGTAAAGGGACATACGTTGTGTATTCCCAAACGCGAGGAGGATTACATTTTCGACCTGAACGATGACGAGTTGTCGGGCTTAATGGTGTTTGCTAAACGCGTGGCTCGGGCGCTTCAGGAGGTGGTTCCCTGCAAGCGCATTGGTATTGCGGTGGTGGGCTTAGAGGTTCCGCATGCTCATGTACATTTGATGCCGATCAACGCGGTTTCGGATTTGGGCTTCAAAGAGCCGCTGCAGATGACCTCCGACGAATTGGCCGCTTTAGCAGCCCAGGTTGCTGCGCGCGTCTCTCTTTAGCCCATGAGCGCGCGTTGGCTTTCGTATTGGGCAAACACCCTGGTGCTAATGGGTTTTGGAGGCCAGGTCGGATGCCTTTGCCGCGATCGCGCTGCGGCAGATGTTGTTCAGCGAGAAGAGCGCGCCCGCATCCATGGCATAACGCTGGTCGCTCCGCCAGAGCCTTTTGCTGCAGACCCCATGCCGCCCTTGCGCCAAGCAGGGGCCAATTGGGTGGCTGTGGTCCCGTATGCCTTTACTCGCCCGGGCACACCCACCGTCTGCTATGCAGTGTCGGGCTGGCAGTGGTGGGGCGAGCGGCCCGAAGGTGTTTGCGAGACGGTACAACTAGCTCATGAGGCAGGTCTGCGCGTTATGCTGAAGCCGCAACTGTACTTGTTCGGTTGTTGGACGGGCCAGCTGGCCTTCGACGACGATGACCACTGGCGCTTGTGGGAAGAGCAGTATGCTCAGTATATCCTCGACATGGCTCGTCTGGCCGATTCCTTTGGCGTCGAGCTGTTCTGTGTCGGTACGGAATTGCGCGCGTCTGTGGCACAACGCCCCGCCTTTTGGTCGGCGCTTATTGCGCAGGTGCGTCAAGTGTATCGCGGAGCACTCACCTATTCCGCCAATTGGGACGACTGGGAAGCTGTGCCTTTTTGGGGGCAGCTCGATTACATCGGATTAAGTGCTTATTTTCCGCTCGTCCAAAGCGATACACCCTCGCTTCAGGCGCTCAAGGCGGCTTGGAAGCCACACGTCCAGCGCTTACGCTCCTTTAGCCAACGATGGCAAAAGCCGGTGCTCTTTACCGAATTTGGCTACCTGAGTGTGGACGGGGCTGGAGGACGTACTTGGGAGTTGGAGAAACGCGTTCAGCACTTGCCCATCAATGAGTGCGCACAGGCCAATTGTATAGAAGCGCTGCTGTCGACGTTTCAGCGAGAACCCTGGTGGGCTGGCGGCTTCCTATGGAAGTGGTTCCCGAACTTGCGCGGGCATGAGGGCTACCCCGAGCGCGATTACACGCCTCAAGGTAAGCAGGCAGAGCAGACGCTTCGCCGATGGTATCGAAGGCATTAAATGCAGCAAAGCCGACGTGCCCAACAGGCTAATCCCATGCATTCCTCGACGAACTACTACCTTTGTCCAAATCCGACGAGATGATGAGTTCTTCCACGCCCTCTCTATTAGAGGCCACAGAGGCTTACGTGAGCGCCTACTTCGCCGAGTACATGCCGGCTAAGTACGTGTTCCACGACTTGGAACACACCGTGCAGACTGTAGCAGCGGCCAAAATGCTGGCTGAAGCTTGCCAACTCGAGGCCCATCAAACCGAACTCCTGCTTTTGGCTACTTGGTTTCACGATACCGGCTATGCACAAGGCCCTGAAGGCCACGAGGAGCGCAGTTGTGCCCTTGCCAAGGCCTTTTTAGAGGATAAAATTACCGAAGAAGACCTGCAGATCGTCCTTCGCTGCATTTTAGCTACTAAGATACCCCAACAACCTAAAGACCTGTTGGAACAAATCATTTGCGACGCCGACCTGAGCCATCTGGGCATGAAGTCTTATTGGGAGCGCAACAGCAAACTTCGCCAAGAATTTGCGCAAACGCGCCACGAGTTTACCAACGACAAAGTCTGGGTAGAGTTTGAACTGGAATTTATGCTGACCCACGAGTACCACACCGAGGCGGCGCGTGCACTCTTCAATAAGCGAAAGGCTAAGCATATCCAGCAGCTCGTCAAGCAAAAACGCCGTCTAAACCCTGACCAACCGCTGACGATAAGTGAAATCGTACTCCTGGGCGAGAGCGACAATGGCGGCCCTAACGACCTGAAAAAGATTTTAGAGGAAAGCGAAAGCGAGCTTAAAATGGCGCGCTTCGGGCGTGGCGTAGAGACGATGTACCGCACCACATATCGGACCCACACCAACTTGAGCGCTATGGCCGATAGCAAAGCTAACCTCATGCTTTCGGTAAACGCCATCGTCATCTCCATTTTAGTGTCTAATCTAATCCCCAAACTCATGGACGGCAGTGGCCATCTGAACTTCAAACTTGCCATACCGAGTGGTCTGCTGTTGGTTACGTGTTTAGGCTCTATGATTTTTGCCACCTTAAGTACGCGGCCTAAAGTAACAGAAGGCAAGTTTACCCGCGAGGACATCCGCCAGCGCAAGGCCAACCTGCTCTTCTTCGGAAATTTTCACAGTATGCCGCTCGAAGATTTTCAATGGGGGATCAACGAAATGCTACGCGATCCAGATTTTCTGTACAGCTCTATGAGCCGCGATCTCTACTTTTTGGGCCGCGTGTTAGCCCAAAAATATCACTACCTAAGCATTTGCTACAACATCTTTATGTACGGCCTTATCGTTTCTCTACTGGCTTTTGCCATGGCGTTTGCCCTGTAGGCTGGGCATATCCATAATAGAAAAAAATACGCATCTCCTCCGAATTTATGCCCAGCAGTCTGGTCATCATTCCTACTTACAACGAACGCGAAAACATCGAGGCCATCATCCAAGCTGTCCTTAGTCAGCCAGGCGACTTCCATGTGCTTGTGGTGGACGATGGCTCACCCGACGGCACAGCCCAACTCGTGCAGGGCATTCAGAAGGAGTTCCCACAGCAAGTGCATTTGCTAAGCCGAAAAGGCAAGCTCGGTTTAGGCACAGCCTATATTGCAGGCTTTCGCTGGGGGTTGCAGCGCTCCTACGAGTGCTTTTTTGAAATGGATGCCGATTTTTCGCATGACCCTAATGATTTGCCTCGCCTACTGAAGGTTTGCCAAGAGGGTGCTGACGTGGCTATAGGCTCGCGCTACGTGCGCCAAGGTGGCCTCAAGGATTGGCCCTTCGATCGCATTCTCCTGTCGCGTGGAGCCTCCCTATACACGCGCCTCATTTTGTGGATGCCAGTATCAGACCCTACAGCGGGTTTTATTTGCTACCGACGCCAGGTGCTGGAGACCATCGACTTAGATAAAATCTGTTTTGTCGGCTATGCCTTTCAAATTGCTATGAAGTATGCGGCTTACTCCCTGGGGTTTCGGTTGAAAGAGGTACCCATTATTTTTAAGGATCGACAGCGGGGACAATCTAAGATGTCGCTGCGCATTGTGCGCGAGGCCATCGTTGGAGTTTGGCAAATGCGCTGGCGCCAATACGGACGTAAAAACAAAGATTAACTGTGGCCGTGAAGTTGTATTTCATTGCCGGCGAAGCCTCGGGCGACCTACATGGGGCCAACCTCGTCAGAGCACTTTGCGCGCTGCAGCCCAACATCACTTGCCGAGCTTGGGGAGGCGATCGGATGGCTGCAGCAGGGGCTACGCTGGTCAAACACTACCGTGACATGGCGTTCATGGGCTTTTGGGAGGTGGCTAAAAATTGGCGAACGCTATGGCGTAATTTGCAATTCTGTCGACGCGACATTGAAAATTTTCGGCCTGATGCCGTAGTGCTCATTGATTATCCTGGGTTCAACTTGCGCATTGCTCGTTGGGCCAAAAAGCGCGGCTTTCGGGTAATTTACTACATTTCGCCTCAGCTATGGGCTTGGCATGCTTCGCGCGCCTATGCTATTCGGCGCGATGTAGATCAGATGTTGGTTATTTTGCCGTTTGAGGTGGACTTTTATCAGAAATACGGCATACAAGCCACGTGGGTGGGGCACCCTTTGTTGGATGTCATACCGGAAGCTGGGAGCGGCAAGTGCAGTGGTATCATTGCTTTACTTCCAGGCAGTCGTCAACAGGAGGTGCGCCGCATTTTGCCGGTCATGCTCTCTGTTGTGCCGCTGTTTCCCGATTATCGTTTTCAAGTAGCAGTTGCTCCTTCGCTGCCGGAGAACCTTTTCGACGATTATAGGGCTGCCTACCCTAAGGTGGAATGGTTTTTTGGCGATGCCTACGGTGTTTTGCAGCGTGCGCAGGCTGCCTTGGTGAAATCGGGTACCTCGACGTTGGAGGCAGCTCTGTTTGAGGTACCTCAGGTGGTTTGTTACGCCGGCAGCCCTCTCTCTTACGCCATTGCACGCCGGCTGGTGCGCGTGCCCTACATCTCCCTGGTTAATATAGTCCTTGGGCGCCCTCTAGTGCGCGAGCTGATTCAGAACGAGCTGACGACTATCCGCTTACGCGATGCCTTGAGCAACGTCTTAAACCCTGCGCTCGCTGAGGCCGTCCGAGAGGGCTACCGAGAGCTAAGACTTCGCCTCGGTGGGCCGGGTGCTTCACTTCGGGCGGCTCAGCGTGTCCTGGATTGTTTGAACGAAAAAAAGCCCCTCGTTTAACGGACCCAGAAAAACGAGAGGCTTTTTTGGTCTGTAAAGGGAGTAGGCTCTTCTTTAGCGCTTCTTCCAGGGCAGTTCTAAGATGCGCTTCGCTGCCAGTTCACCCATGCGTATTCCTTCGTCGGAGTCCATGCGGAAGTGGACACCCAACGGAATGCGCGAGTAGGCATTCTCGTAGGCAAATTCATGGAAAGAATTCAACGTGCGCGGCGTGCCGTTGAATTCGCTGCGGTACATATGGCAACGATCGGTAAAGGTGTAGGTACTTGGGTAACGCTCGTTGAACTCGAACATGGAGGAGAGGATTTTGGCGCCTGCACCGCCAAATCCAGCGTGACCCGATGGGAAAGCGGGAAAGGCCGGCGTTACACCTTCATAGCCACTCACTGGATCGTTCAAAATGGTCAGCCAGTTAGCTGCTTCGGGGTAGTATTGGGAGATGACCCGTCGGATGTATGAAACTGGTCGCTCTAGTGCGTAAATGTACTTAGAGTTCCAGAGGACTACACTAGCATCGTTAAGGGCCATGCCCATTTTAGCGTACAATTCGGCGGCTTCTGCTAAATTGGGCTTTTCTGCCGCTAAAACCTGATTGGCCACAGCAACAGGACGCGCCGGAGGCGAAAAAGTGAGGCCTAAAATATCGTCGCTCCAAAATTCTGCCAGCCAGCGCTGCTCGTAGGCCCCTGGTCCATTTGCTTTAATGTTGTTGACGGTCAGATAGGCCTCCATGGCTTGGTTAAAGAACAGCGATAGCGGATGCTCGCTATAGGGTATGGGCGGTCGGCAGATTTGCTCTTCTTCCCGCAAGGCGAACGTACGCACTTGCCCCCAGAAAGGGAACAGGGCCTGGGTGAAATCGGGTACCGTCGGTGCCCAATAGCCCGGGCCTACGGGAGCATTGTAGGGAGGCTGCGGATTCAGAAACGCGTTGTGAGCGGCAGCGTCGGTGCGCTCCCACTCGTAGAATGCACGCGCCACTTCGATGCCGCGCTGCACAGAGCGCTCTAAAATTTCTGGAGTTGTTTCTGACGCATATTTGGCATGTAGAATCTTACGGGTGCGTTCGATCTTAGCAAATTCCTCTGGATGCTCCGTTTCCATGTGGAAAAAGAAGCGTTTCATCAGGAAGGCATACACCTCGTTTACTACAGCCGGCCAGTGATATTCTAAGCTCTCATCGAATCGAGGCATTTGGAGCTCAGGATAAAGACGGGCTAAGCTGTTGAGCTCAGGGATAGCTGGAACAATGGCTTCGTATGCAGCGAAACCCATATAGCCCAAGGCGTGGGGAACTGGTCCTGGGCGATAACCTACCGCATAGCGATCTATTTCAAGGAAGACATCGTTCCATCGAAGATACACTTCGCTGTCGAAATCTCGGGCTAATTTACGAGGTTGCTCAACCTCAACTCGACGGCAGGAAAAAACGGTTATTAGGCTCATCCCTACAAAAGAGAGGAGCCAAAACCTTAAGGCGTTGACGTTGTTCATGTGAGACATACAGATTTGTTGTTAAGTGATTGATGATAAGTTGGATTATGACCAAAAATTAGACCGAATTCTTCACGCACAAAAGTAGGAAAGCTCTCGAATTTTCACGGCGTTGATTTTGGTCAGCATTAACAATAAGCCCACTTTTCTAGCTTTTAGAAAAGTGGGCTTGGTCGAGGCTAAAAAACAGCAGTTGGCTTAGTTCTTGGCGGTTCCGCGCGCTTTTTCGATCACTTGCTTAGCGATGTTTTCTGGCGCAGGTGCGTAGTGCGAGAACTCCATGGTTGAGGAGGCACGGCCCGAGGTAAGCGTGCGTAGGGCCGTTACGTAGCCAAACATTTCGGAGAGAGGCACTTCGGCCTGAATGGCGATGGCACCACCTGGGCGGGTCTCCTGTCCTTTCGGCATGCCGCGGCGGCGGTTGAGGTCACCAATGACAGGACCTACGTATTCTTCGGGCGTGATAACTTCGAGTTTCATGATAGGCTCCATGATTTGGGGGCGACATTTAGGTGCGGCTTGTCGGAAGCCTTCTTGGGCACAGAGTTCGAAGGCGATGGGCTTGGAGTCCACTGGGTGCATCATCCCATCTATGACGCGCACTTTCATAGAGTCAATGTTGTAACCGGCTAATACGCCTTGGCTCATCATTTTAGTGAAGCCGTCTGTGATGGGTTTGATGTAGTTTTTATCAATGGCGCCGCCCACGATCGCCCATTCGAATTGAAGCTTCTTGCGGCCGGTTTTAAAGTCTTCGCTTTCCAGAAATTCTGGGTCAGCAGGTCCGAGTTCAAACTCCATTTCTGCGAACAAGCCGGCGCCACCCGTCTGCTTTTTCAGGCGTTCGCGGTGTGTTACCGTAGTGGTGAGGGCTTCTTTATAGTTCACTTGTGGTGCACCTTGGTTGCATTCCACTTTGAACTCGCGGCGCAGGCGGTCCACGATGATCTCTAAGTGCAGTTCGCCCATGCCCGAGATAACGGTCTGATTAGTTTCTTCGTTGTACTGCACGCGGAAGGTGGGGTCTTCTTCAGCCAATTTAGCTAATGCCATGCCCAGTTTGTCCAAATCTTTTTGGGTTTTAGGCTCTATGGCCAGGCCGATAACCGGCTCTGGGAAAACCATGCTTTCCAACACGATAGGGGCCTCTACGTCGCATAGCGTATCGCCCGTGCGGATGTCTTTGAAGCCCACGGCAGCGGCGATATCGCCGGCTTCTACGTGTTCGATGGGATTTTGCTTGTTGGCGTGCATTTGATATAGGCGGCTGATACGCTCCTTAGAGTTCGTGCGCGTGTTCAGCACATAAGAGCCGGCATTGAGTTGGCCCGAGTAAACGCGAATGAAGCACAAGCGGCCGACGAAGGGGTCGGTGGCAATCTTAAACGCCAAAGCACAGAAGGGATCGTCCACTGTCGGTTTGCGGCTAATCTCCGCCTCAGTGCGCGGGTCAGTGCCTTTTACGGCTTCAATATCTGCGGGTGATGGCAAGTAATAGCACACGGCATCCAAACAGGCCTGCACTCCTTTGTTCTTGTAAGCCGAACCGCACATTACTGGCGTCATTTTCATGTCGCATACGGCGGCGCGAATGGCGGCGCGTATCTCAGGCACGGTAATCGAGTCCGGATCCTCGAAGAACTTCTCCAGCAGGGTATCATCGTAGGTGGCGATTTCCTCGATTAATTTTTGGCGATACTCCTGCACTGTATCAACTAAATCGGCCGGAATAGGCACTACTTGATAGGTCATGCCCATGTCGTGCTCGTTCCAGATAAGGGCCTGATTAGTAACTAAATCTACAACACCCTTGAAGTCGTCTTCAGCGCCTATAGGCACCTGAAGCGGTACGGCATTAGCGCCCAATTTGGCCTTCATATCTTTGACGACGTTGAAGAAGTCGGCGCCAACGCGGTCCATTTTATTGACAAAGCCGATGCGAGGCACCTTATAGGTGTCGGCCAGGCGCCAGTTGGTTTCGGACTGTGGCTCTACACCGTCAACGGCTGAGAAGAGAAAGACTAAGCCATCGAGCACGCGCAGCGATCGGTTGACCTCTACGGTGAAGTCCACGTGGCCGGGAGTGTCAATAATGTTGAGGTCGTATTTCTTGCCTTCCACTTCCCAGGAGCACTTAGTGGCGGCCGAAGTAATGGTGATGCCGCGCTCTTGCTCCTGCTCCATCCAGTCCATGGTAGCGGCGCCTTCGTGCACCTCACCAATTTTATGCGTTACGCCCGTGTAGTAGAGAATACGCTCCGTGGTAGTAGTCTTACCGGCGTCAATATGGGCGGAAATGCCGATATTTCGAGTAAGCCGCAGATCCTTTGCCATGGTAAAAGTTACGTGTAGTTAAAGTGATAAATTTTTCCGGACAGTGCCCCTCGCTTCTGGAAAGGGGACTTAAACGGGAGATTTTACAGAAATTCTATTTTAAGGAATTTTTAAACGGCGTTTCGAAAATTGTTTTTGATTATTCGGGATTTAGCCTTTTATCATTTGATATTCGCGCCAAAAAGCCAACATTGCCTTTAGGATTAAAACAGCAAAACCGTCGAAAAAAACCGGTGAAAGTGCGCACAAGTGGCGTTCCGGCTTTTTTCAACGGCAGGCTGTGAGATAAAGCGCTTATTTATACTCTGAAATGAGCGAAAGCGCGGTTAGACTCGGCCATTTTGTGCGTGTCTTCGCGCTTTTTGACGGCATTGCCTTCGCCTTTGCTAGCGGCAATGATTTCGGCAGCGAGTTTTTCGGCCATGCCTTTGCCTGAGCGCGCGCGCGCGTAGCGGATGAGCCATTTAATGCCGATGGACACTTTGCGATTGGCGGGCAGCTCCGTCGGTATTTGGAAGGTGGCTCCGCCAATGCGTCGGCTGCGAACTTCCACTTGAGGCATGACGTTGTTGAGCGCTTTTTTCCACACCTGCAACTCGTCCTCGTTGGTGCGTGCTTTTACGAGGTCCAAAGCATCGTAAAAGATGCGAAACGCAACGCTCTTCTTACCCTCCCACATCATATGATTGACAAAACGGGTAACCATTTCGTCGTTATAACGCGGATCAGGAGTCAATACTCGAGGTTTCGGTTTGTGTTTGCGCATGTTAAATGATAGTACTTACAGAGAAATATAAGAATATTGGTCAGCTAAGAACCGATTACTTTTTTGGACGCTTGGTGCCATATCGGCTACGGCTCTGTTTGCGGTTGTTGACGCCGGCCGTATCTAAAGCGCCCCGCACGATGGTGTAGCGCACGCCGGGAAGGTCTTTCACACGGCCACCGCGCACCAACACGATGGAGTGCTCCTGAAGGTTGTGGCCTTCGCCTGGAATATAGGCAATGACCTCTATCTGATTGGTCAGGCGTACTTTGGCCACTTTGCGCAGCGCCGAGTTAGGCTTTTTGGGCGTAGTGGTGTACACGCGCGTGCACACGCCGCGGCGCTGAGGGTTGCCTTCTAAAGCACGCGACTTGCTCTTGTACTCTAATTTCTCGCGGCCTTTGCGTACCAGCTGGTTGATGGTTGGCATAAAAAACGAGGCGATTCCTTTTTAACTTGTTCTAATTCAGGTGATAATGAATGTTCCAATGTTTGTTTTACCAAAAACGAACGCAAAGGTACTCGTACCAAATAGAATTTTCCAAATGCCCAGCAAAAAAAACCAGACCGTTGCCTTCGGAAGTTGACGATGTTGGAGTGAGGCCGCCTTTACCGGCTGTTCTATGGGCCATTTAGCCCAAGGTTCGCCTTTTGCCTGCGATCTTTTACTTTTGCCTCTTGTGAAAGTAGGTATTGTTCAACAATCGTGTGGCCTCGACAAGCAGGCCAACATTCAGCAATCGCTGCGGGGGATTGCCGAGTGCGCTCGTCAGGGGGCCGATTTGGTGGTTTTGCAGGAGCTGCACTGTGGCATTTATTTCTGCCAGGCCGAAGACCCCGCTATGTTTGACTTAGCCGAGCCTATTCCCGGACCAGATGCAGACGTGTTTGCTGAGGCGGCACGTCGGCACAGGGTGGTGCTGGTGTGCTCGCTCTTCGAAAAACGCGCTCCGGGTCTTTACCACAATACCGCTGTGGTTTTCGAACGAGATGGAGCGATGGCCGGTAAGTATCGAAAGATGCACATCCCGGATGATCCGGCGTACTACGAAAAGTTTTACTTCACACCTGGCGATTTGGGCTTTGCACCCATCGCTACCTCAGTGGGCAAATTAGGTGTGCTGGTGTGTTGGGACCAGTGGTATCCAGAGGCGGCGCGCTTGATGGCTCTAGCGGGCGCAGAAGTACTTATTTATCCTACTGCAATAGGGTGGGAGAGTACAGACCCCGAAGCCGAAAAGGCCAGGCAGTACGATGCTTGGTTTACGGTGCAGCGCGGTCATGCCATCGCGAATGGTTTGCCTGTCATTGCGGTGAATCGCGTAGGGCATGAGCCAGATTGGACCGGAGTTACGGGCGGCATTCAGTTTTGGGGCCAGAGCTTTGTCGTCGGGCCGCAGGGCGAAGTGCTCTACCGGGCTAGCGCTGACCGCCAAGAGGTTGCTGTCATTGATATCGATCAAAGGCGCACCGAAGCCGTTCGCCGCATGTGGCCGTTTTTACGCGACCGTCGCGTTGACTTTTACCACGACCTTGTGCGCCTTTTTCGGGATTAAAAAGCAAAAGGCGCTCCCACTGCGGCGCGCCTTTCTGATATAACCAACTAAAAAACCTACTTTCTGCTTGCTGTTACCCTTGTAACGAACATTGCCTTCTATTCGCTGCCCGCAAGCATTTGTTTTTCCTAACCTAACTGCACCAAACTGCGCAACGCGATGAACCCATCCCGCGAACGACGCATCCGCGAAGTTATCCGATGCAGCCAGCCCGACCTGACGGTAGTGCTGGAGAACGTACACGACCCGCTCAACATTAGTGCAGTCATGCGCTCATGCGACGCAGTGGGCGTGCGCGAAATCTTCGTGGTTTACACCCAGCATTTCCTCAAGGAGCACAATTTGAAAGTAGGCAAAAAAACCTCGGGAGGTGCTTTTAAATGGATTGACGTATACTTGTTCGAAGATCTTGAGGAGTGCTATCGACGTGTACGCGAGCGATACGGCAGAATATTGGCCACCGGCTTGGGCCAAAAGAGCACCTCTCTGTACGAGCTCGATTTGACATTGCCCACGGCTTTGGTTTTCGGAAACGAGCGCACTGGCCTTACCCCACAGGCTGTAGCCCTTGCCGACGGCAACTTCGTCATCCCGCAGATGGGCTTTACCCAAAGCCTCAACATCTCGGTGGCCTGTGCTGTGTCGCTCTTTGAAGCGCAAAGGCAGCGCGCTTTGGCTGGCTATTACGACGACAAACCGCGCCTGACTGCCGAGCAGCAGGAGCAGCTCTTCGCGCGCTGGCAAAAGGAGCTTTCCGAGGAGTCTTGGGTACATCGATACGCTATTCCTGTCAGCAAAAAATCGCCGCCGCTATTGCCTATCTACCTCGAGCGGGAACAACCCACCCGTGGCCGCCTCTCTATCGAAGGCTCATCACCTCTGACAAAATTTGATTTATGAACCTTTCGCTGGTGATCCCCCTGAAAAACGAAGCAGAAAGCCTTCCCGAACTCGAGGCCTGGATACGCCGCGTCGTCGAGGCGCAGGCGCTCCGCTACGAAATTATCTTTGTAGACGATGGCAGCACAGATGCCTCCTGGGCCGTCATCGAAAACCTCCG
>CALHAM010000056.1 GCA_937934275.1 uncultured Saprospiraceae bacterium
TAAAAGCCCGTGGTAAATGTTGCGCTAGTGTCGGAGCGACACCCTTCTACAGCAGCAGTGGGGTAGCTCGTCCCCGGATAGCCTGCCGTTTGCTCCGAAATGATGCGATAAGTGCGTCCATTGGCCTGAGTAGTCCATACAACGGATTCTTCACCTGCGTTTAGCTGGCGACGATAAAGAGGATCGCCTGGCTGGGTGAGCATGATGACGTCTTCGGCAATCACAAAACCCACCGAAGATTGCATGTCGCCGGTGCCCACATTGGCTAAGCTCAAGCGTACGGTACCCTGTTCGCAGGTAGCACGCGCCTGCACAATAGAGCGGTCCCACCCGCTAATGTTGCAGAACGAGTCGGGAAAGATGTGCGCACGCACGCAATGGGCCTGTCCCGTAACGGTGTTGCAGTTGAGGAAAGCCGTAAAGGTGAAGGAGCCGCACTCGCTGTTGGGCAACAGCCCTATATCGAACGAGTAGGTATTGCCCTGCACCAATGTGGCCGGAATGGAGCTACTGATAAGCGTCAGGTTGGGGTCCAACTCCACTTCGATGCGGGTATCGGCCGAGGGCAGTGTGCCCGAATTGCAATAGCGAACGGTATAAATGTTCTCGGCACAGCGGCGCAAAATAGGCGTAGCTACATCTACTTCATTGCGCGGACACAGCGAAAGGGCACGCACCGGAATTTCCACCTCGAAGGTGTCCAAAAAGCCAGACACTTCGAGGGGAATTTCTTCCGTGCAAGAGGCCCAGGAGTCGTTAGGCGGAAAGAGTTTGACGTTGTAGCTACCCGTGTCTACCAACAGCAAAAACTCGCCTCCCCCTTTAGCAACGGCGTAGCGCGTAAAATTGGGGCTTTCTAAGCGAACAATCCAGTTCTCCAATCCCGGCTCGTTAGCATCGCGCACGCAGTTGCCGTTGATGTCGTAAAAGATTTTACCCGAAATATAACTGGAGAAAGACACGCAGTTGCGGTCCATCTTTACCAAATATGGGTTCGACTCTGAGCCGATGGTTGGAAAGAAAAACTCGCCCACTCCCGCAGCAATAGCCCCCCCATCTGGAGTGATGACGATACCCATGCCCTGGTCGAAGCCTGGACGCCCCACAGCAATGTCGCATATTTTGACCCCTTGGGCATTAGCGCGCACTATGTATACATCCTCAGACTGATTCGTCGCCTTCGTACCAGTAGCATATATCTCGCCCAAAGGCGATTTGGCTACGCTGTACAAATCCGATTGGGCAAAACCAGAACGCCACAACACTTGGCCCGTACCCTGCCCATTGATTTTCATCAAAAGGCCGACACCATTCTCCTCGTAAGTGCTCCGACCTCCAATGATAATATGGCCATCTGTATCGGCACTTACTGCTCGAGCGACATCGTCGGCAGGTACGCCGCTAACGATTTCGAAGAAGTTAAAGGTGTTCTCCCATTGTAAACTGCCGTCCGAGAGATTAACTCGAATGACCCAAATATCGCGAGGCACAACCCGCTTCTCTCCAGCAATGACAGCAGAACCATCCGGCATCAAGGCTAAGGCACTCGCTTTTTCCACGACATTCGCCTCGCCATAAGTATTGCTCCACAGCAACTGACCATCCCCAGAAACCCGAAAGACTAAGCCATCTTCACTCCCTGCGCTGTTTTTGCGATGACCACAAACGATAAAACCGCCGTCGGCAAGCGCAGCAATATCTTTAGCCTCGGTATCGAAGGTGCTAGGCAAAAAATAGGTCCAAAGCGCATCGCCCTTAGCATTGACCTTAATCACAAAAGCCCGTCGCGGCGCAAGACCCGTTCGCGTGAAGCCGGCAATGCCGTAGGTGCCGTCTGGGCAAGCAGTAACGCCCTCCGCCGTAGTTTGCGTCCCTAAAAAGTAGTCTCGCGTAAACTGAAGATTTCCGTCGGCGTCTGTCTTGAACAAACGAGCGCGATTCAGGCTAGCGTAATAGCCTACAGCTACATACCCTCCATCCGCAGCAGGGCAGATGTCGTTGATCTGACCCTGTCCACCGCCGTCGAATACACGCTCCCAACCCTGGGCAGAAAGCGTCGACACCGACAACAAGAGACTACATACGAGAAATATCTTTTGCATACGCGGGAGGATTAGAGGCAGCTGTTTTTTGACACTACAAAAGTGCAGCCCGGCAACGCTTATAATAAGGACAAAATTTTTGCTTTGTTGATAAATTTTAACCAGCCATCCAGCCGAAACATGAGGCCAGCATTTTGCAATACCTATCATAATATAAAGACAATCAACTGCTAATAACAATGCTTTGTTTAGAGAGAATCTGCGACGACAAGACCTTTTTGTTGCATGAAAGAATGCTTTTTGCCATTACCGCCCGTATTGGCTTAAAATTGATTTTTTCGTTCAAAAATGCCGTTTTCAAAGTGTGAGTTCCAGTCATCTAATAGTGGGGGGCTAACTTCGCCCGATGATCCGCGCCTTTGCTCCTGCTTTGTTTTGGTTGGTCGGTATCGTGTTTTTATCCACGATGGGAGGCGTTTCGACGCCTAAGTTTCAGTTGCTTTCGACCGATAAGCTGGCGCACGCAGCGGCTTACGGTTTGCTCGCGTGGCTTACGCTGTGGGGCTTTGTCCGTTGGCAAGGGCGCGCGAGCGTGTTTCACGGTGTGCTCACAGTGTTGTTGGCTGCAAGCATTGGTGCGGGTTTAGAATATGTTCAATTTCGATATTTTCCGGATCGGGTGTTCGAATACGACGATATGGCAGCCAATGCGGTGGGGGCTGTTTTGGGCTGGTGGGTGTTTGCACGCTTCATCCCGCCGGAGCGATTAATGGCCTGGCTGAATGCGTTGGAATAGAGAGTCACACCCAAACGCGGCAGCCTTCGGAGCAATTGGAGCAAATATCAATTTCTCGTCTACCGCGCAGGATACGCTGCCGAAAGTGCTTGTAGGCAGAGCCGCGCCAAATATCTTGGAAAGCCTCTGTCGTGAGGTCGCCTAAGCGATATTGGGCGTCTTTGTCGAAACAGCAAGGCACAACGACGCCATCCCATGTAATGACACAGGCACGCCACAAGCGCCAGCAGCGATTAAGCAGGGCATGGCGCGGCGCCCACGTTCCGTCGAGTTGCTGCCGGTAGCGCGCGTATCGGCTTTGTTGGGGAATGAGGGGATTACCCTGCGCATAGTCGTAAATTTGGGCGCTTTTGAGGCGCACCTCGTCGGCTCCCCATTCGCGGGCTAAGCGCTTGATATGGCTGACCTGGTCTTCGTTGTGGCGAAAGACCAAAAACTGAACAATTAGGTGCGGTCGGCGCGAGCGCAAGCGACGCTTCCAACCCGCCACCTCTCGAATGCCCTGCACGACGCGCTCCAACTGTCCGCCTACTCGATAGCGCTCGTAGGTTTCCTGCGTGATGCCATCCACCGAAACAATGAGGCGATCTAAACCAGCCTCTACCGTGTGGCGTGCTTTTTCAGCGTCTAAAAAGTGCCCGTTAGTACTCGTAGTAGTAAACAGACCGCGTTCATGGGCATAACGCACCATTTGAAGAAATTCCGGATGGAGGTAAGGCTCGCCCTGAAAGTAGAAATTTAGGGAATAAGTGTGCTGGCTCAACTCGTCTACCAAGCGACGAAAAAAGTCGGTGCGCAGCTTGCCCGTTGGACGGCTAAAGGCACGCAGGCCGCTGGGACACTCCGGGCAGCGCAAGTTGCAAGCTGTCGTAGGCTCTATACTAATGGAAATGGGAAGGCCCCACTGCACGGGTTGCCCGACCATGCGCGTCAGCCAGTACGAGGCTAACACGCGAACGGCATTCCAGGCCCGGCGAAGGGTGATTTTTTCCACAGCATTCAACCAGTCAGCCCAATAAAAACCCATACCCCATAAGCAATGTAGCCTAGAAAGGCTTATCTAAAATTTTGGACAGAGGATTTGCTCGTTCTCGTATTCGCCCAGATAAGCTATCGAGAACTCCAGCGCCCCCTGCCGACGCCCAAAACTCAGGGCACCGGGGTTGATGTCGTAGCTAAGGCCAAAGAGCACATTATTGACCTCAAAGCCGATAAGACCTACCAAAGCGTCTAAATGAAAGCCCGTGACGCCTCGCACCGGCCTCACCCAACTGCCCAAGTGTACGGCCGATGTGCCGTAACGACCCACGGGGAAGCGCACATTCGTACCCGCATTAAACTGGGCATGTGGCCCTTGCAGCGCGAACAAAAAGCGCGGCAATAAGGTCGCACGCGAAGCACCCAAAGGCAGATTAGCTACTAGCTGACCTGAAATTTTTTTATAAAATCGGTCGCCTGCAATACCTTGATTGTAAAACGTGGCTCGAGGCTCCAAGATGTGGTGAAGGGCAGCCCCGGCAAACAACGCCCCACTGCGACCAAAACGCAGTAAGTAGTTCAACCCTACATTCAGATCGGGGTATGCAAAATTGTTCTCCGGAAACTGCTCCCCTGTGGGCAATAGGAAACCTGTAAATCCGTCGAACTGGTCGGAAAAATTCAAGTAAGCATAGTTGACGTTGCGCTGCGTCAGACCGCCTTGCACACCCAAGGTCAGGTATTGGCGACCATCCGCGTCTAAAGCCTTGTGGTAAGCCATGGCCAGCGCAATTTGGGTAGTGCTAAAATCCAGCACACTGACTTGGTCGGTGAAGAACGTAAGGCCCAAGCCTACGGCGTCTTGGGAGAAACGGCTGAGAGGCGGGTCTAAGCGCAGGTCACCTGAGACGGCAAAAGTTCGGATGGGATTATCCAACACGTTGCGCCATTGGTCGCGATAAATAGCACTAACGCGATAGCGGCCTTCAAAAGCACCCGTCAGACCCGGATTGAGCAATTGCGGAGAGGCATAGAACTGGGTAAAATGCTGATCTTGTGCCACTAAGGCGCGCCCCACGAGAAGTAGGCAGACAATCAGTAATCGGGCGTGTACCGTCATGCGATGCAAAAAGTTTGAGCAAAAGTACAGGATATGCGTCAAGAGAAGGCGTTCCCTTTTTCAGGTACTCTTTGCGCAAAGGAACGGTTGGGCTAAGCAAAAATTTTAATCCCTATATACCTTTGCGCGCTGGTTATGCCCTTGCTTTTTCGCCGACATCTTCCTGTTGTATACCGTCAGCCTCCGCTTTTTGGCGTGTGGCATATTGTGGAGGAAGAGGATTTTTTTCGCCAGCAGCTCCATCTGACGGCCGCTGAGGAAGCCGACCTGAGGCGCTACAAGGGCTTCCGCCGCATAGAGTGGTTGGCTGTTCGTTATCTGCTTCATCTGCTCACGGGAAATGGCGAGCGCTGGGCGCTGGATAAGGACGCGTTTGCAAAACCTTTTTTCTCCAACTATAACGGTTTGCACTGCTCTTTGAGCCATTCTAAGGGCTTGGTAGGAGCTCTATTGGCCGATGTGCCGGGCGGCTGCGACTTGCAGGTACTTACGGAAAAAATGCCGCGGCTCGCTCCGCGCTTCCTGCATCAAGAAGAAGTGGCGTTTTTGCAAACCTTCACGGCTGAGGTCCAGTTCGATTTGCAGCACGTGTTTTGGACGGCTAAGGAAAGCCTCTACAAAGCCTACGGCCTGAAAGCACTGGACTTTCGCCAACACTTGCGCATTGAACCGTTCGACTGGAGTGCTGGCAGCGGCGAGACCACCGGTTGGGTAGGCAAACAGCCCTACCAGCTGCATTTTGAAAAACCCGTGCCACGCCTGGCCATTCCTACTTTCGTCTGGGCAGTTTGTCTAAAAGGCTGAAAAAAAATTCTGAGGCCCAACTCCCTCTTTTTGGGATTGCCTTTCAAAGTTTCATTTTTTTAACCCAGCGCTTTTTTTCCAAAAAAGGCTTTTACCTTTGCAGCCCGTTTTTTCAGACTGCTTGTATTTTTTGGATCAATAACGATGAAACGCACTTATCAACCGTCTCGACGCGCGCGCAAAAACAAGCACGGATTTCGCAGCCGTATGGCCACCAAAAACGGCCGCCGCGTATTGGCCCGCCGCCGCAGCAGAGGCCGCTACAAGCTCACTGTTTCTGACGAAAAGCGCTTAAAATAAATACTGCGCTCTGCGCGCAGTGCGTCGTTTCGAGCCGTCAGGACGCAGCAAAGCCTCCTGACGGCTTTGCTATTCTCCTCCCATTGGGAGATTGTCTGCTTCGCTCCTGCCTTTGCTTCAAGCCCAAAACGCCGCTCTTGTGTTGGCCTAAAGCCATCCCACAAACTACGTAGCCTGTGCGCACATCCAGTTGGAAGGTCTTTTTCTTTGCGCCATGCCCACTTTCGAGCGCTGCGAACGCTTAAAGAGCCGAAAACTCCTCGGGCGTCTGTTTCAGGAAGGCCACTCGTTTATGGCCTTTCCGGTGCGCGTAGTGTGGCTGCCCCTGTCCGAAGCAGAAGGCCAGGCTGCCCGCTTCGGAGCCAACCGCGCCCAGGTTGCCATCAGCGTGCCTAGGCGCTTGTACCGACGGGCTGTGGACCGAAACCGCATACGCCGCCAAATACGCGAGGCTTACCGTCTACACAAGAGTTCGCTTTACGAATTCTTGGCGCAAAAAGAATGCTATGTCGCTCTTGTGCTTATTTTCGTCGGCAAAGAAGCCCCTACCTGCGCCCAACTGACGGCCAGCATGAATAAAATAGTGCGCCATTTTGCCCAACTACCGCACGCCGGCCCGGAAGTAGTCTGAGCACGCCCTGATGCCACTCCAACAGGGAATAGCGGAAGCAAAATGGACGTGCTCAGCGAGCGCACCCAAACCATGCGCCGGAAACACACAAACGGATGCCCCATCAGGGCGCAAAAGACCGATATAAACGGGTGGCCCCTCCTGAATGGGAAAGGTAGAGCTGCCGAAACCCATCTGCATAGGCGTACCTTCGCCGCATGAAAAATCAACAGCTGAAGAAGATAGCCCACACACTTCGCGGCTTGGCCATTGACGCCGTTGAAGCTGCCCGTTCTGGCCATCCAGGGATGCCTTTGGGTATGGCCGATGTCGCTGCTGTACTGTGGTCGGAATTTTTACAACACAACCCTACCAACCCAACCTGGCCCAATCGCGACCGCTTTGTACTGTCGGCAGGGCACGGAAGCATGTTGCTTTACGGCTTACTCCACCTCTATGGCTATGACTTGCCCTTAGAAGAACTAAGGCGTTTCCGCCAGTGGGGTAGCCGAACGGCTGGCCACCCCGAATATGGCCATGCCCCAGGCATAGAGACGACTACCGGCCCGCTGGGCCAAGGCATTGCCAACGCTGTCGGGATGGCTTGGGCCGAAAAACACCTCGCCGCCCGCTTCAACAAAGGCCCCTATCGCGTAGTAGACCACTACACCTACGTCATCGCTAGCGACGGCGACCTACAAGAGGGCATCTCACACGAGGCCTGCTCCTTGGCTGGCCACCACCGACTGTCAAAACTCATTGTCCTTTACGACGATAACGGCATCAGCATCGATGGTCATACCCAACTGTCGTTTAGTGAGAACGTACTTAAGCGCTTCACCGCCTACGGATGGAGCGCTTACCGCATAGACGGCCACGACTACGACGCCATCCGAGCGGCCATCACGCTGGCAAAAGCCTCCGATAAACCCACCATCATCGCCTGCCGTACCCTTATTGGCTATGGCAGCCCCAACAAAGCAGGCACAGAAGAGGTGCACGGCGCCCCCTTAGGCCACGAAGAGGCTTTGCTGACCAAGAAAAAACTGGGCCTGCCCACAGACAAAACTTTCTACATCAGCGAAGAAGTTCGACAACTGACCCAACAAGCCGTTCAGCAAGGCCAAAAAGTCGAACAGCGCTGGCAAAAAACGTGGGCGAAATATCAGGCCAAATACCCAAGTTTGGCAGCAGAATACCAAGCTTGCTGGCAATTGAAAATTCCCGAAGAGGCGCTCTCCATTCCGCCCTTCCCCACCGGAAAGATGGCTACCCGCATCGCTTCAGGCAAAGTGCTCGACACTATAGCCTCGCGCATCCCTGCCCTTGTAGGCGGCTCCGCCGATTTGACCCCATCGAACAAAACCTTTGCTAAAGGCCAAACCGTTAGCAGCTCTAAAAACCCCGCCGGCAACTACCTCCACTACGGTGTGCGCGAACACGCCATGGCCGCACTCATGAACGGCATGGCCCTTCACGGCGGTATATTGCCCTACGGCGGCACCTTCTTTGTCTTTACCGACTACATGCGCCCCTCGATGCGGCTAGCCGCCCTCATGGGCTTGCGTACCATCTACGTGCTCACCCACGACTCTATCGGTTTGGGCGAAGACGGCCCAACACACCAGCCCATCGAACACTTGGCCTCGCTGCGAGCCATGCCCAACCTCTCGCTTATCCGACCCATGGACGCCAACGAGACCATTACGGCCTGGCAAATGGCCCTGCGCCGCACTGAAGGCCCCACCGCCCTCATCCTTACGCGTCAAAACCTACCCACTTACGATCGCGTGGCCCTCGGCATGGCCGACGCCAGCCAAGCCGCTCGGGGCGCTTACGTGCTGATAGAAGACCCCGGCTTTCAGATTATCCTCATTGCTTCCGGCTCAGAGGTAGAGATTGCCTTAAATGCCCGCCAATACCTCTGTGCTAAAGGCATCGGGGTGCGCGTCGTCTCCATGCCCAGCATGGACGTGTTCGAACGACAAGAGGTAGCCTATCGGCAGCAAGTGCTGCCCGACCACTGCCCGTATCGCATCGCCATAGAGGCCGGCGCTACCTTCGGCTGGCACAAATACACTGGCCCGAAAGGTCTCGTCATTGGCCTTGACCATTTCGGCGCCTCCGCTCCCTATGAGGAACTCTACCGACACTTCGGCCTAACGGCAGAACACGTGGCAGCAGAGGCAGAGGCACTGTTGATAAGAGAGCGAACGGCGCAATAATACAAACTCCGTAAAAGTAAATTGCAAGCAACACAAATGCTGGCGACGGATAAAAAGAGGGGGAGCGCCAAAGCCGTGAAAATCTTGACGAGCCTCCACGCTGTTCCATCCCTTAAAAGTTAATGAGCATGGTGCGGCTGACCATTTTCCTCCTCCCAAAAACGCACCCCCAGCGTTTCGAGTTCTGCCAACACAGGCTCATATACTTCAGGGTCGGTGGGTATGCGCACGCCCACAGGAGCAACCATCCCCTGCAATAGGCGCCGAGCGAAAATACCTGCCGGCCAGCCCACCAAACGCGCCATGGCGGTGTGGGTGCTGTCGCTTCCCTTAGCCACTAGCGTAGAGGTCAGGCGATGCGGTTGCTCTTCTAACACGTATTCAAAGATGTGCTGCATGATGACCATATCGCGGTCGTGCGGCTGCATGGCCCATTTCTCCAGCAGCAGCTGCTCTAAAGCCAGCGCGGGGGAGGCGTTCTTCAGCCCGATAGGTCGCTCAGCAAAGATGCCCAGCCACTCCAACTGATGCATGACCGGGCTGTCAGGTGTTACCCTTAGCAATCCAGCTGTGCGCTCTTGAAGCGATCCACCGTGTGGGTAATGACCTAAAAAAGCCTCCACCAACTCGGCATAAGTCATGGTCGCACTGTTCGGAAGCACAAACTGCGGATCGGTAAGCCCTAGCTGAACCAGGGCATTCCAAGCTTCACAAAAGCCGCGGTGGCGGATGGTACCGCGAAACAGCGTCTCAGCTGCTTGTAGGTGGTAAGCAGCCTGATACTGCAGCGAGTCGCGGTTGGCATACACTTCCCATTCGCCCATGCCCGGCACCTGAATAAGGCG
>CALHAM010000057.1 GCA_937934275.1 uncultured Saprospiraceae bacterium
GCTGAAGGGCACTTCCAACACCCAAAAGCCCCGGCGTCGATTGGCGTTGACGGTCAGCATGCGGTCTTTGGGTTTTACCTGGCGGGTGTAGGTGTTAAAACCTACAAAGGAGGCTGTATGAGCAGTCTGTTGATTTAAGTCGCCTACAAGAGGGAGTTTTCTAACGTTAAAGACGATGTCGTAGTTCTGGTACGTAACGCCGGCCCGCACCCACTCGTAGGTGCCGGGCGGAACGTCTTTGAGACGGATTTTAACGATGGGTTGGCCGTTTCCGGCCCTAACGGCGCGGTCAAAGTCTACTGCTGTTTCGCCGCCGAGGGTTACCTCAGGGGCGTGATAGACGACGGCTCCCTGGCCTAAGGGGGTAAACGCGTTTGGGGTCAGCTCAATGTAGTGGGTGCTCAGTTCTCGAAAGTGCGGCGTTTGGGCGAAGTAGCCAGAAGGCATAGTTGCTGGCTGGCCTAAGTTGTTGAGCCGCAGTTAGTTGGCGCAAAAACGCACCTCGAAACGCAGCTCGGGCGTAGGCGAGTTATCTGGGTGACAAGTAAGCAAGAGGAGCGGGAACGCGGCCGCCAGAGATATTACTGTGAGAATAGGTTGTTTACTCATGACAGCGGTAGAACGGCTTGCAAAAAGCATTATTGCGCACACATTCTGCAGTGCTAAACCGTCAGGGCACGAAGGGCGTTGTGAGAAGCGGCTTTTTTGATTACTCATCTAAGGCTACTCTGAAACCGCTGTCTGCTGTATCTATTAGCCCTGTGGACTTTGCCTCTACCCGTACTTTCGCCTCATGAAAATAGCGTTAGCACAACTGAATTACCACATCGGCAACTTTGAGGGCAATCTGCACAAGATGCTTCGAGCCATTGAGGAAGCTCGACGCCAAGGTGCAGACCTGATTTGCTTTGGTGAACTGGCGGTTTGCGGTTACCCACCGCGCGATTTTTTAGAGTTCGACGATTTCATCCAGCGATGTCAGGCTTCTGTGCAAGCACTCCGCGAAGTTAGTGGCGGAATAGGCATTGTCGTAGGTGCACCTACGCGCAATCCTGTCGTTGAGGGAAAGGATCTGTACAACTCGGCCTATTTTCTTTACGAGGGCGAAGTCATTGGTGTACAGCACAAGGCCCTGCTGCCCACCTACGATATCTTTGATGAGTACCGCTACTTCGAGCCAGCAAGTGCGTTTCGACCGGTAGCGTTCAAGGGCTATAAGATTGCCCTGACTATTTGCGAAGACATCTGGAATGTGGGCAACGATAATCCGCTCTACACCATTTGCCCTCTGGATGAGATGCGCCCTTACCAGCCCGACCTTATTCTGAACCTCTCGGCCTCTCCCTTCCACTATGGCCAAGCAAGCGAACGCTTGCGCATCATCCGGGCCAACGTGGAGCGCTACGGCATACCCATGTTTTACGTCAACCACGTAGGCGCCCAGACTGACCTCATCTTCGACGGCGGCAGTGTGGTCATGTCGCCCAATGGGCAGGTCTTCGACGAAATGCCCTACTTCAAAGAGACCTTGCGGACGTACTCCCTGGAAGAGGTCTTGCGCGGCGGTCGGCAATGTCAGCAGTCAAAAGAAAAAATTCCGCTCATACACGACGCCCTGATCCTGGGTATTCGCGACTATTTCGACAAGTTGCGCTTTTCAAAAGCCATTCTGGGCCTTTCGGGTGGCATTGACTCGGCGGTAACGTGCACTCTGGCCGTTGAGGCGCTCGGCGCCGAAAATGTGCGCGGCTTGCTCATGCCCGGCCCATTCAGCAGCGAGCACTCCTTAACCGATGCCCGTCAATTGGCCGAACGTCTCGGTATCTCGTACGACATCGTCCCTATTTCGGGTGTGTACGAAGCCTTCTTACACGCGCTCGAACCCTTGTTTGCCCATCAGCCCTTCAACATTACGGAGGAAAACATCCAAGCTCGCATTCGCGGTACCTTGCTGATGGCCATGAGCAATAAATTTGGCCACATCTTACTGAACACCAGCAACAAAAGCGAAATGGCAGTGGGCTACGGTACCCTCTACGGCGACATGTGCGGTGGCCTTGCCGTGCTGGGCGATGTGTATAAAACCGAGGTTTACGCCCTAGCAAATTACCTCAACACGCTGCCCATTGGCCGATATAGCCAACGCGGCGTCATCCCAGAAAACAGTATCCTTAAGCCCCCTAGCGCTGAATTGCGCCCCAACCAGAAAGACAGCGACAATCTACCCGAATACGACGTCTTAGACCCGCTGTTGTTTCACTACATCGAAGGCCGACGCGGCCCGCGCGAATTGGTGCAGATGGGCTTTGATGAGGCCTTAGTCGCTCGAGTGCTGCGCATGGTCAACACCAACGAGTTTAAGCGCGAACAGGCGGCCCCTGTGCTGCGCGTTAGCCCCAAGAGTTTCGGCATGGGCCGGCGAATGCCTATTGTGGGAAAATACCTGTCTTGACCCCTCGCCCTGAAAGACTTTTTAAAACAAATTTTTTTACTTTTGCCCACAACATGCTGGATACCGCCATCGAATACCTCAGAAGTGTTGGCCCGCAACGCGGCGAGGCGCTCAAACGCGAGCTTGGGATCTACACATGGGGCGACCTGCTAATGCATTTTCCGTTTCGTTACCTCGATCGCACGCGTTTCCACAGCATCCGCGACATTCAGCGAGAAGGCGAGGCCTACCAGCTCAAGGGCATATTGCGCCGCTTAGAGACGGTAGGGGCAGGGCGAGCCAAACGCTTAGTTGGCACGCTGCGCGATGAAACGGGCACGCTCGAGTTGGTGTGGTTTCAGGGTATTGCTTGGCTGGAGCGTTCGCTAGTAGTAGGCAAACCATACGTCGTTTACGGGCGCGTCTCGCTTTTCAATGGGCGTTTCAGCATTGCACACCCAGAGATGGAAGAACTCACGTCAGACAACGCTCAGTTGGCCCGAACGTTCGACCCTATATATCCGTCTACCGACAAACTCAGCCAAAAAGGCCTCGACGCCCGTGGCCTGCGCAAGTTAATGCGCCTTTTGCTCGACCAGCTCACTCCTGCCGAACTGCCCGAAACACTCCCCGACTCACTGCTGAGCGCTTACCGACTCATGCCGCGCTGGGAGGCGCTCCAAAAAATCCACTTCCCAGAAAACCAGCAAGAACTCGATGCCGCACGCCGACGGCTCAAGTTCGAGGAGCTGTTCTTTTTGCAGCTGCGGCTGCTGCAAATCCGCCGCCGCCGCAAAACAAGCAGCCAAGGCTTTATTTTTGAAAAAGTGGGCGATTGCTTCCACCGCTTTTACCGCGAAAAATTGCCCTTTGAACTCACACAGGCGCAGAAGCGCGTTGTTCGCGAAATACGAGCCGACCTGAGAGCAGGCTTCCAAATGAACCGCCTCGTGCAAGGCGACGTCGGATCTGGCAAAACGGTGATAGCCCTGCTGGCCATGCTCATTGCTGTAGATAATGGCTTCCAAACCTGCTTAATGGCTCCCACTGAAATTTTAGCCCAACAGCACTACACCGGCCTGACCGAACTAGTAGGCGACTTAGGTGTGCGGATAGGCTTCCTGAGCGGTACCGTTAAGGGCAAGGCCCGAAAAGCCACGTTGGGAGCGCTGGCCTCAGGTGATATGCACATCGTCGTGGGCACCCATGCGCTCATCGAAGACACTGTGCAGTTTCACCGCTTAGGGCTGGCCGTCATTGACGAGCAGCACCGCTTTGGCGTCGAGCAGCGCGCCGCTCTGTGGAAGAAGGGTGCTGGCCTGCCTCCTCACGTACTCGTTATGACGGCTACCCCAATCCCGCGCACCCTGGCCATGACGTTGTATGGCGACCTGGATACCTCGATCATTGACGAGTTGCCCCCTGGGCGAAAGCCCATCAACACCCTTCACTTCACCGAGCAGCACCGCTTGCGCGTACAGGGCTTTATGCGCGAACAGATCGCTCAAGGTCGCCAAGTCTACGTCGTTTATCCCATGATTGAGGAAACGGAAAAGACCGATATGCTCAATCTTATGGCCGGCTACGAGGCGCTCCGTCGCGACTTCCCACCGCCTCAATACCAAATCAGCATCGTGCACGGCAAGATGAAGCCCGCCGACAAAGACTTCGAAATGCGGCGCTTTGCCCGCGGTGAGACACACATTATGGTAGCTACTACCGTCATCGAGGTGGGCGTCAACGTCCCCAATGCGACCGTCATGGTCATCGAAAACGCTGAGCGCTTCGGACTAAGCCAATTGCATCAGCTGCGCGGGCGCGTCGGGCGCGGCGCCGAGCAATCGTACTGCCTGCTCATGACGAGCCAAAAACTAAGCGCCGATGCGCGCGAACGCATCCAAACGCTTGTGCGCACCAACAACGGCTTCGAAATTGCTGACGCCGACCTGCGCCTGCGCGGCCCAGGCAACATAGAAGGCACCCAACAAAGCGGCATGATCCGCCTGCTCATCGCTGACTTAGCTAAAGATGGGCAAATCCTGAGCGCGGCGCGCGACATCGCTAAGCGCATCCTCGAAGCCGACCCCGAACTCATGGCCCCCGAACACTACCGCCTTCGAGAGCACTTGGCCGCTATCGGTAAAGAAGCCCGCTTGTGGAGCCGAATCTCTTAAGGGCCGCGTCTCACTGCCGCGGCACACACGTGTACTCCGACTTGCGCACCAACATGCGCTGTGTCAGGTCGAATAGATGCCGCTGCCCATAACCTATGCGAAAACCATCTTTACGCCATTGCTCCGCGTCAGGACAGTTCGGCTTTTCCGACACATCCGCCTCCTCTACTGGGCGGTAATACCACAGCGACCCTGAAGCCGACACCATGGGGGCTTCGTGCGACAGGTATTCCGTTTGATAAATTTGATAAAGCACACCGTTCTCTTCTTTGTAGATGGTTAATTGGCGTACATCTGGCCCTGTGCCCGCATCGACAAAAAAGAAGTTGCGCCATTTGCCTTGAAAGTGGCTGCCCTCGCTTAAAGGCGGAAAGACCAGACGCCGACCTGTGGAGTCTATGATAAGGGTTATTTCGGAGGTCGGTAGATTTTCGCGGTTTTTTACCTGTACTCGATAGGTCGAATACGTCAATTCGAAAAGCTCGGCTGAGTCAGCTCGGTACAGCCCTTTATCACAACCTTCAAAGCCAAAAAGAGAGTCGGCCTTCTCGTAGGGGAAAGAGACTTCCACGGACGGCTCATTCGACTTTTTTCCAGGCTTTGACTCCGATTGGCAGGCCCAGGCAAGGAGCGCCAAGAAGGTCATTCCAGCAACAATACGAATACTCATGGTGAAACGATAGGGTGTTTTTTTGGTGAAAAAATCCTTCAGCGACGGCGTTAAGCCGGAGAGAGCGGCCTTCTAATGGCCGGCAAAACTCCGCAGAAAATGGCAAATGCTCGACCTGGTGTTGGTATTAAGGAGGCCCAAGAGGAGGCTTCCATGGCCTTAGCTCTTGTCGGGCAATAGCCATAGCCATGAGGTCGGGGAACTGCTGGGGCGTACAGGCGAATACCGGCACATCGAGGGCGGCAAGAGCAGCGGCGTTGGCACGGTCATAAGCGGGTGCCCCCTCGTCGTTGAGGGCCAATAGCCCAATGAGCACAACCCCCGCAGTGCGCAGGGCCTGAGCCTTTTTGAGCATTTCTGCAGAAGGGCCGCCCTCGTACAGGTCACTGATGAGGACGAGTATAGTATCTTGCGGAGTCTGCACGAGGGTTTGAGCGTAGCCGAGAGCTTTGGCAATGTCGGTGCCGCCGCCCAATTGGGCGCCAAAGAGCAGCGCCACGGGGTCGTGCAGATAGTCGGTCAGGTCGGCTACTTCGGTGTCGAAGACGAACAAGTGCGTCTGCACACTCGGCACTGAAGCCAGCGCTGCGCCAAAGACAGAGGCATACACCAGCGAGTCGGCCATAGAGCCGCTTTGATCTATAGCCAAAAGGATGTGTCGCAGCGCCTTTCCGCGCCGCGCGAAGCCGTAGCGCCGCTGAGGGATGACACTCCTCAGTTCGGGCTGATAGTGCCGCAAGTTGCGGTAAATGGTTCGGTGCCAGTCTACGTCTCGTAAGCGCGGGTTGCGCATACGCCCAGCGCGCTGCACTGCCTGAGCCAAGGCCTCGCGCAGGGCGGGTTCTAAGCGCTGCCTGAGCGCATCAGCCACGCGGCGCACTACCAGCCGAGCCGTTTCACGCGTCTCTTCGGGCATGGCCTTTTGCAGCGAGAGCAAGGCAGCAGCTAAATGCACGTCTGGCTCTACGGCTGCAAGCAATTCTGGCTCTAAGAGCATTTGGGTCAGCCCCAAACGCTCCAAAGCATCGCGCTGAAGCAGTTGCACCACAGGTGTCGGAAAGTACTTCCGAATGTCGCCCAGCCACCGGTGGATGCGCGGAGACGAGGGACCCAATCCACCCAAGCGGTCGGCCTCGTAGAGTGCTTCCAGCACGGCGTCCATACCCGCCCGACGGCGGTCGAGTGTCGCTACCCCTTCGGGGTCGGCCGTTCGGCCCAGAATGAGCCGCCAACGTTCAGCAGGGGAGAGAGAAGCATTCATGGGCGCACTACTTGCAAAAGTAGGCTATTGTCTTTAGCCTTTGACAGCGCGGCGCACTCTGCAAGAACGGCGAAGAGGGTTACCCTGTAGAGGCAGCCCTCTTCGTCAGCCTGTCATCTGCGTGCAGAAGAGGTTATCTAACCTTGCGGAGGTAACACCCCTCTTTTGGAGGCAACGCATGCGCCACGGCCAATGGCTCTTCGACAGACGAGCTATTGAGCAACCGACTCCACTGCAGAGGTAGCCCTCCGGACGCGATACCTTTGCTTCAATACCGCACGGTGTGTTCGTATAACAGCTCGTTTTGCAGCCCGCGCACCTCCATACTAACGACGGGGCGGTCACCTTCCCATCGTATTTTGAGCAACCCAAAATTGCGCCTGACGACCATTGGGCCGACACGCATGCGATTAGGCTCGTCTTGGCTGTTTCGGACATGCGTGAGACCGCTGGAGGTGAAGTCGTATAACGGATAAGGCAGCCCTTGCAGGTCCATTCGAGTGATTTCAGCCATATGTCGGTCGCCCGATAAAATGAGTAAGTTGGCGGGCTTAGTCTTGACAAGCAGTTGGAGCAGGCGTTTGCGGGCGTTGGGAAAGTTGCCCCATTTTTCATGGCCGTGCTCGTTGGCCAACACTTGAATACTCGAGGCCAGGATGTGCAATTTGGCTGGGCTGTTGGTCAGTTCCTTTTCCAGCCATTCCCATTGGACTTCGCTTAAAATATCGCCTTCGAAATTGGGCAAATAGCGGCGCCCTGGATTAGGGTCGGGAAGGAGGGTATCGCGAAAATAGCGCGTATCGAGTACGATGATTTTAATTTGATGGGGTGGCTTGCCGAATAAATAGCTTTGGTAGGCTCCTTCGCGTTTGCGCACCGGATCGGAATAAGGGACATCTAAGAAGTCGAGGAGGCATTTTTTAGCGGCGCGCTTGTTGGGCATACCCTTACCGGCGTCGTTGGTGCCGTAATCGTGGTCGTCGTAGATGCCGATAACAGGCACTCGTTCGTGGAGTTTTCGATATTCAGGGTGAGTTTTCAGGCGCTTATAATGCGCCGCCAGAGCACGAGCATCGGTGGTGTCGGCGTAGATGATGTCGCCCAGCCAGATCCAGAGGTCGGGTTGGCTGGCAACGATGCCCGCCCACATGTCTTGGGGCAAATGGAGCTTATTGCAAGAGCCAAAAGCAATAGTGCTCAGGTTTTTTGAGAGGTCGAGCGCGCGAGGCCGGAAGGCATCGAGGTCGATAGTTTTTTCAGCAGTTTCATCGTCGTACTCTTGGGTAAATGCTGGTTGATGACTGCATCCAATAAAGTAGGCCAAACAGTAAAGGAACGGGCGGACGAAAGAGGTGCGCATGAGACGGCTCTGATTTGTTCAGCGGTGAGCAAGAACGCCCATTGGGCAAATATCGCGTTCAACAATAGGTGGGTCTACAAGGATACGAGTTAAAACAACGGAAGTAGTTAAACCGTTAGTACAGAAGTCTTGCGGTGCTTGGTTCTGTGAGCCTTGTTGAAGGCGACGTTGCCGCCAAAACTGTATTTCCTCAAACAAGTGCATCACTTAGTAAGTAAACGACATGCGAATATTCACAGTTTCTTGGGGGCTACTGTTGCTCTTGAGCGCTTGTTCGCCGAACACATCTCCTAAAGATGGTACTACGGCCTACGAACGAAAGCAATACCACGTAGCTATTCCCATGCTGCAGCGCGAGTTTGAGCGCGCGAAGGGGCGCTCGGAGAAGGGGCAACAGGCCTATCGCATTGCCGAATGCTACCGAAACATAGGTAACTACTCCTCGGCACTGCAGTGGTACAGCCTGGCCTATCAGTACAACTTTGGCCCGGAGGCCCTAAAAGGGCAGGCGCATATGCTTAAGCGCTTAGAGCGCTATGCAGAGGCCAAAGAGGCGTTTCGCAACCTAAGCATCGAGATCGGCAGCCCTTACGAGTATCGCAAAGAAATGACTGCTTGCGACGTAGCTCTGGGGTGGCAAGAGCTGGCCAAAGAAAGTGGCTGGAGCGTGCAGCCTGTGGCGTTCAACAGCCCGCAGAACGACTTTGCGCCGGCTTTCTACACCGATGACCGCCTCGTGTTTAGCAGTGACCGGCCAGCGGCCAACGGAAAAAAAAACTATGGCTGGACGGGCAACAAGTTTATGGACCTGTTCATTGCCGACCCAGAAGCCTACGGCGTTCAGCCCTTCGATGGGCGTATCAATTCTACGGGCCACGAAGGCACTGTAACGTTCAATCGAAACTTCACCGAGATGTTCTTCGCTCGGGCCACAAGTGCTTACAAAAGCGATGACCAATACTGTAAGATTTATACTTCTACACGTGTGGAAGGCGGCTGGTCGGAACCCCGTCCGCTGCCGTTTCAAAAAGAGCGCGTCAACTACTTGCATCCGGCCCTATCGCCCGATGGGCGAACGCTTCTTTTCAGCTGCAACGACCCCGACGGTTGGGGCGGCTACGACCTGTGGATGATGCGCCGCAACAGCCAGATTGAAAGCGGTTGGGAAGAACCCAAACTCTTGGGGCGCAACATCAACACTCCCGGCAACGAAGTCTTCCCTAGCTGGTGTGCCGACACCCTCTTCTTCGCCTCCGACGGACATCCGGGTATGGGCGGTTTGGACATTTTTAGAACCTTCAAGATGGCCGACCACACGTGGGCTACCCCCCAAAACCTCAAGCCGCCCATCAACAGTGGTGCCGACGACTTTGGCCTTATCGCCAAAGCCCATAAACCCAAAAATAGCCCTCCTCAGCCCGGCGACTTGCTCCTCTCAGGCTTCTTCACCTCTAACCGACCGGGCGGGCGCGGCGGCGACGACATCTACTCCTTCGAGCAGCGCATACCACCGCCCAAACCGCCTCAGACAGACACCGCCACGGGCAAGCCCATTGTCTTCAAAATCCTGCTCGAAGGCTACGTATTAGAGAAAATTTGGGCTGACCCCACCGATCCCAACAGCCGAGTGTTGGGCCGCAAACCCCTACCCGGCGCCCGCGTAGACATTGCCTTCCAAAACCAAAGCCACTTCGTCAGCGTCGGCGATGACGGCCTCTTCCGCTTAGAGCTGGACGAAAATACAGACTACACCTTCACTGCCACCAAAGCAGGATACTTGACCAACGGCTTGCGCTTTAGCACCCGCGGAATCCCACGCGACAGCGCCAACCCAGTACAGGTTTATGAAGTAGAAATCGTGCTGGACAAGATTTTCCGAGATCGCGAAATCGTCTTAGAAAACATTTACTACGATTTTGACAGGTGGGACATCCGACTCGACGCCGAGCCTACGCTCAATCGCTTGGCCGACATGCTACGTCAAAACCCCGACATACGCATCCAACTGGGTAGCCACACCGACTGCCGAGGCGATAACGCCTACAACCAAGCGCTGTCCCAAAAACGCGCTCAAAGCGCCGTCAACTACCTCATCGCCCGCGGCATTGAGCCTGAGCGCCTCAGCGCCATCGGCTATGGGGAAAGTCAACCCGCTGTGAACTGCCCCTGCAACCGATGCACCGAAGCAGAGCACCAGGCAAACCGACGCACCACGTTTAAAATTATCGAGTAATCGCACCGTGTACCAATTAGGCCTCATCGGATATCCCCTAGAACATTCCTTTTCGCAGCGTTACTTCACTGAAAAATGGGCCCGCGAAGGCATTACCTCTGCGCGCTACGAACTGTTTCCAATGCCCAAACTAAGTGCTCTGCCCGAGTGGCTGCACCAACACCCTCAGTTGCGCGGCTTCAACGTAACGATCCCACACAAGCAAGCGATCGTACCCTACCTGCAGGCGCTGGACCCAGCAGCCCAACGCATCGGAGCGGTCAACACCGTCGTCGTCAGGCCCGACGGAACCCTGCATGGCTACAACACAGACTACATTGGTTTTCAGCAAGCCCTGATTGCCTGGATGGATACTGAAGCAAGGGCGCGCTTGAAGGAAAAACACGGCCAAGCCCTTATCTTGGGCACCGGCGGCAGTGCTCGAGCCGTTGCTTTTGCCTTGAGCGAAGCTGGTATCCACTACCGCTTCGTCTCGCGGCAACCGTTAACGGCAGAGGTCTTGTCGTATGAGGCTCTCGAAAACTTGGACGATTGGGAGCGTTTTAGCCTCATCATCAACACCACGCCATTAGGTATGTACCCTAATATTGACACGTGCCCTCCTTTGCCCTTCAAGCGCTTAGATGGCCACCATTGGATATTCGATCTCGTTTATAATCCCGCCCAAACAATACTTTTGCAGCGGGCTAAAGACCAGGGAGCGCACACCACTAACGGCTTAGACATGCTGTACCGACAAGCAGAAGCTGCTTGGGCCATCTGGCAAAAAGAAGCCCTCCTTTGACTCAACCTATTCCTCCACGCCCACTCATACTATGGCCACACTTCCCAGTGACCCCATATCGCCCTCTACCGTTCTGAACATTGACTTTTCCGACACCGAAGTCGCCTTCGCTCGGCTGAGCAACGCTGAGCTGCGCCAAATGCGCCGGCTCTTTCGACTGATGAATTCGCGTATGCTGGTGCGCTTAGGCACTCCACTCATGCTGTGGGCCGCCCAAAAGCGGCTTTCACCCTTAGAAGGCATCATCCGTAAAACCATCTTCAATCAATTTGTCGGCGGCACTACACTGCTCGACTGCACCCAAAACATCGAGCGATTGGCCCGGTACAACGTCCTGACAATCCTCGACTACGGAGCCGAAGGCAAGGAAACCGAAACGGACTTCAACCGCACCATGAACGAAAACCTGCGGGCTATCGACTTCGCCTCTCGCTCGCCGCACATCCCCGTAGTGAGCATCAAAGTTACAGGCCTAGCCCGCATGGGCCTGCTGGAGCGCATCCAGCACGCCCGCTCGCTGACGCGCGAAGAGCTGAATGAATACCGCAATGCCCTCAAGCGCATCGATGCCATCTGCTACAGCGCCGCCCAAAAAGGCGTCTCCATCTTCGTTGATGCTGAGGAAAGCTGGATACAAGATACCATTGACCACTTGGTATGGCTCATGATGAGGCGCTACAACCGCCAGCGCGTAGTCGTTTACAATACCTTCCAGATGTACCGCACCGACCGGCTGCAGTTTCTAATGGAAAGTTACGACCGTTCGCAACGCGAAGGCTTCTTGTTGGGCGCTAAACTAGTGCGCGGGGCTTACCTCGAAAAAGAGCGCCAACGCGCTGCTCAAATGGGCTATCCCGACCCCATTAACCCCGACAAGGACACCGTGGACGACCACTATAACACCGCTCTGCGCTTCTGTTTGGACCATATTGACCGCGTCGCCGTGTGCAATGCCAGCCACAATCCTCAGAGCGCTTTTCTCCAAGTAGAGCGCATGGCCCAAAAAGGCATTAATCCTCAGCATCCTCATGCGCTGTTCAGCCAACTGTTCGGCATGAGCGACAACCTCACCTTCAATCTGGCGCGCGCCGGTTATCGCGTAGCCAAATACGTGCCTTATGGCCAGGTGTTCGAGGTCATCCCCTACCTCATTCGGCGCGCTCAGGAAAATACCTCTGTGACGGGCGACATGGGGCGGGAGCTGGCCCTCATCGAAAGAGAGTTTCGGCGGCGGCGGCAGGCGTCTCTTAAATAAGAAAAAGAGCCTTGCTCAAAAACAAGACCATAGCACACAGGAAATTGGAAAGAAGAGCGGCATTAGTTTACACGCCTTACCTTTCCCGAGTGTAATGCATCACCCTACATGCGTATTGTGCTGGCTGTTGGTCTGTTGGTGCTGCTGCTGGCTCCGTTTGTGGGCATGCGCGTGTGGCACGGCTGGGAGCGCTGGCAATTGCGCCAGCGCATTCGAGCACAAATCTTGGCCGAATTGCCAGATTCTGCCCTGACCTGCGTACGCATATCGGTTTACGACGCATGCAAGCACTTGCGCTGGGAACGCGAGGATGAGTTTGTCCTTAACGGTCAGTGGTACGATGTAGCGCGCCATACGCAACAGGGCGACACGCTTATCCTGTGGTGCGTGCCCGATGATGCCGAAACCGCTTTCGAAAACAGACAAAAGCACCTCATCGCACAAGCATTGGCGGCCTCTACCCCTCGGCACAATTCCCTTCAGCGCCTTTGGCTCCTTTTTTTTGGTTTCTTTTTAGGAAAAAATGAGGCCACTCTATCGGTCGTCCTTATTGCTGCGGATGCCCATCCCGCTGCTCTCGACAGCCAAAAGCGCGCGCAGACACATTGCATTCCACTATCGCCACCGCCCGAATGTGGCCCTGCTCCTGGTTCGTGCTAAAGGTGTGCCGTCACTTAAATGGCCAACAGGAGCAATGCACGGCCCCATGTTCTCTTACCTACTTTTTTCACCAAAACAGTCCTCTCGAACATGAAGAAGATATTCATGCTCGGGCTATTGCTATTGGGGCATAGCCTGAGCTTTACCCAAACGATAACGGTTTTAGACCTTGAAACCGGTGGCCCTGTAGAGGGCGCGCGGATTGAAGCGAGCAAAACAGCTCACTATGCAACGGCCGATGCCAAGGGTCGTGCCGACCTTGCGGTCTTTGATCGCGCCGAAAGCTTACGCATTGTGGCCGACGGTTACGCTCCGCGCACTTGTTCATGGACGCAATTGGAAAGCACCCACTACACGGTTTACCTGGCGCCCATAGCCTTTTCTCCTGACCGGGAGGTGGTGATTTCGGCCTTGCGCTGGCAGCAGCTCCAGCGCGAAACGCCCGCCCGCATTGCCCGAGTCCGCCAGCGCGACGTCGTGCTGCAAAACCCACAGACGGCTGCCGACTTGTTAGGCACTTCGGGCGAAGTGTTCATCCAGAAAAGCCAACAAGGCGGCGGTAGTCCCATGCTCCGCGGATTCGCCACCAACCGCGTCTTACTCGTCGTAGATGGCGTGCGCATGAATACGGCTATCTTTCGAAGCGGCAATCTGCAAAACGTTATCTCGCTCGACCCCTTCGCCTTAGCGCAAACGGAGATCCTCTTTGGCCCTGGCTCGGTAGCCTACGGCAGCGACGCCATCGGCGGCGTCATGTACTTCCAAACGCGCACGCCTCAATGGTCGGACCAAGAGGAGTTGCGTATACACGGCCAGGCCGTAGGGCGCATGGCTTCAGCCAACGGCGAGCAAACCGCTCACTTCCACATCGGCGTCGGTGGGCAAAAGTGGGCTATGCTCAGCAGCGCCTCTTTCCACCATTTCGGCGACCTGCGCATGGGCACCCATGGTCCTACCCAAAACTACGTGCGCTCTTTTTACGTACAACGCATTGACGGGCGCGACGTCGTGGTTGCAAACGAAGACTCCCTCGTGCAGCGCCCCTCGGGCTACGAACAAACAAATCTCATGCAAAAGGTGCGCTTCCGACCCGACGAACGCTGGGAACTGCAATACGGCCTGCACTATTCTACCACCACGCCATATGCGCGCTATGACCGCCTGCTGCGCGTTAGACCCAACGGTCTGCCCAATAGTGCCGAATGGAACTATGGCCCACAGGTGTGGAACATGCACCTACTAAGCGCTACTTACCTAGGCTCCCATGCCATATTCGACAAGGCAGTGCTGCGCACAGGCTATCAACGCTTCGAGGAAAGCCGCATTGACCGCAATTTTAATGCTGCTACACGCCGCAGCCGAGTGGAAAGGGTAGACGCTTATTCCATCAACTTCGACCTGGCCAAGCGCTGGCGCGAACGCCACGCCCTCTATTACGGTGCCGAGGCCGTGCTAAACAAGGTGCATTCCATCGGTACCGACCAAAACGTGAACACCAACATAATTGTCCCCGGCCCGTCGCGCTATCCGCAAGCAGAGTGGACATCGTGGGCTGCCTTTGCACACTATGAGTATCGGCTTTCGGAGCGCTGGCTGCTGCAAGCCGGAGCGCGCTACAACCTCTACGGCATTGACGCGCGTTTCGATACGACGTTCTATCCCTTTCCATTCACGACCGCCAGGCTCAACCAAAGCGCGCCAACAGGCTCGGCAGGGGTCGTTTGGATGCCCACAGATCGCTGGACGTTCTCTGCTCGCGCCGCTACGGGCTTTCGTTCGCCCAACGTGGACGACATGGGCAAGTTGTTTGACTCGCAGCCGGGCGCCGTGATGGTGCCTAACCCCAGCCTGCGCGCCGAGTACGCCTACAGCGGTGATCTAGCCATCGCCCGACAGTTCGGCCAACGCATGCGCTTGCAAATTAACGGCTACTACACGCTACTGCGGGATGCGTTGGTGCGCCGGCCCTTTGCGCTCAATGGCGAAGACAGCATTCTCTATGCCGGGCAGATGAGCCGCGTATTCGCCATTCAAAACGCCGCCAACGCTTCTGTTTACGGCATTCAGGCCGACCTAGAAATACGACTGCCCGCGGGCTTTGCCTTCTCCACCAAATTCAATTACCAAAAAGGTGAGGAGGAACTCGAAGACGGCAGCACTTCCCCGCTGCGCCACGCCGCTCCTTGGTTTGGCGTCAGCCGCCTAACGTATAATACCGGTGCACTTAGCCTCGACTTTTACCTGCTCTACAGCGGCGAGGTGCCCTACAGCGCGATGCCTTCGGAGGAAATAGATAAGACCTATCAATATGCCGTAGACGCCCAAGGCAGGCCCTTCTCACCCGGATGGTACACGCTCAATTTTAAAGCGATATACCGGCTCTCCGACCTTTGGACCCTCAGCGCCGGGGTGGAAAACCTCACCGATCAGCGCTACAGGCCCTACTCTTCAGGGCTGGTAGCGCCTGGGCGAAATGTTATCCTGGCCGTTAGAGCCAATTTTTAAAGCAGTCGCTGGGCTTGCCCTCCGGAGAAGCCCTGCAAGCCCAGCGCATGTTTCCCTATCTACTTGCTGGGATCCGCTACGTAGCCCACAAACAATACGGTATTCGTCTGGATGTGCCGCAACACCAGCACGAAAGGCTTATTGAAGTGGAACTCTGGCGGCACAGAGGTGATGCCAAAGCCAACGGAAGTTACCGCTGCGCCTTCTGCGCCTTTTTCATCTATGTTTAAGACGGCTTTATGCTTAACCTGATTGATGAAGATGTTTTTTCCGCCTGGATTAGTGCCCATCAGTGTGAAGTCTGCGTCGCGTTCGGAAAAGGGAGCCTGAACGCCCAGTGCCTTCATGCTGCTAATTAAGTCGTTTTCATAGGACAGCGCTAGCTTCGGAAAAAGCACCTCTGCCCGGCTATACACGATGCTATCGTATAGGGTGCGCCAGCGCTGAGGCGTTAGGTTGAGGTGCCACTGAGGGTCGGGGTTGCCTACCCCAGGCTGAATGAGGCTCAAGCTATATGTCGAGTCGCGAAAGGGAATATCTACCAGTCGGAACTGTTGGGTGGCGGCAAAGGTAAAGGCGCGGTCGGCGTAGACGAAGTCGACCTCCACCTTAGAGCCGTCTGCGCGCGTAAAAGGCTCCTTCCTGGTGAGCTGAGGCGCAAAGCCCGTTGCCCAGTCGGCTTTAAAGTGCAACGCGTTTATGAGGAAGGCCACATCCAACGCGCTAATTTGATCGAGTATCTTATCAATCTTGCCCTTCGTGTTGGCTTTCACCCAACCGTTGATGTAGTTGAGCGCCTGCTGTTCGGCACTGAAGTTAAGATTATCCGCTCCGCTGTGGTAGTACAATTGCAGCGCTTGCAGAAAAGGTTGCTGAACCGTAATGCGCTCAGCGTCGTAGAAGTAGCGATTGGCAACAGTTACGGTCGGATGCCCACTTTGTTCGGTGAGCAGGGCATTCAAGCCGCGATACCCGGAGTTGAGTTCGCTGGTGGTCCATTGGCTGCAACCCAAAAATGCCTGCAACTCCTCGGCTGTCTTCCCGCGCGCGCCATTGAGAGCCATGGAAAATGCCGTTTGAATGCTGTACGGAGAGATGAGTACATTCTGACGCGGCCTGGCCAGTTGTTCTTCGCGGAAGATGGACCAGCCTACGAGCTGGCTCATTTCGGCCATGTTGGCCGCTTGACTGGGCGAAATGGGCGGTTGGGATGGGGTATCCTTTCGGCAGTTGAGGGCCGACAAGGAGAACAAAGCGACAATGGGGAAAACGAGTTCTTTTTTCATAGAGTAGGCTTTGTATTTATAGAACAAGGTTCGCGAGCCGAAGATACCGCCATAAATGCCAGTGCGGTATAGCGTACGCCCATATAGACAGCTGCTACTATCCGGCAGGTTGGCGAGAATAATGTTAAAGTAATGCGCAGTAACTGGTCTGGCACATTTTTGGAAGCTTATTATTTGCTCTTTAAAGCGCTGAAGGAATGTGCTGCGAAAGGGCCACGGTCTTTGTAACGGAATCTCCCTCCAGAAAGCACGTGTAATCCCGTGAACGACGCTTTTATTTCGTTTTCAATCCGCCTTATCGGCTGCCTGGGCTTCCCTCCAGGCAGCCGTTTTTTTATCTATCTCGTTTTTGGTGGCCTTTTTGCGCGGTTTTCAGCTTTGATAAGCTTTCTGGTCTTCAAGCCAGAGTCACTTTCCACGAAGAGTTAGGAGCCGCAGCGGGTGCGCGTATTTAGGCGGGTGGAATGCCAGCGGTGCCTTACTTTTGACGGCGCTAATCAAAGCGCAGAAATTAGGCTTATGGCAAGGAGACTTTTGGCGGCATGGCTGCTTGGAGCGGTTTGCGCATCCTGTTTGCAGGGGCAAGATCCTCGATTTTCGCAGTTTTACGCCTCGCCATGGAACCTGAATCCGGCGCTAACGGGTGCCTTTGAGGGTCGGTGGCGAGCAACAGCCAACTATCGCGATCAGTGGAGCAGCCTTTTGTCGCCAGTGCCGTTTCGCACTTATTCAGTGGCAGCTGATGTGCGCTTAGATGTTGGGGCCTACGACCACTTTGCCCTCGGTGTAGGAGCGCTGCACGACGAGGCCGGCACGGCGCGCTTTTCGCAAAACAAGGCCCATTTGGGCGGTGCTTTTCTGAAGCAAATCAGCGGCGGTCCGCGCCAGACAGCACATGTGTTGAGCGCAGGAGCACAACTGGGTTTTGGCCAAAACAGTGCGGACTGGGGGCGCGTGTGGTTTAGCCGCCAATTTGACCCCCTTCAAGAGCGGCCCGACTTCAGCGCGCCTAACGGTGAGCCGAATGCCCAGGGCAGTTCCAGCCCTTACTTAGATTTTAATGCCGGCCTACTGTGGTACGCTGTGTCGCGCCGAAACGATGGCTTCTGGGTATTGGGCATTGCTTGGCATCACCTCAACAGGCCGAATGTATCCTTACTAGCCGACAACCCCAGCGAACGCCTTTATTTGCGCTGGACGATGCACTGGGGCGGCCTGTTGCCCATGAATGAACAAATGGGTTTGATGCCCGGCTTGCTGCTGATGAGTCAAGGCCCTGCGCGCGAGCTGACTGCTGGCGCTGCACTCCGCTACTCTAATGGCGACCGCAACGAACTGGCCTTGCGCGCCGGCGCATGGATGCGTGTGGTCAATCGCCTTAACCAGAGCGTGCAGACCGATGCTATGATCGCTGTGGTTACCCTCGAACTGGAGCGCTGGATGCTGGGGCTGAGTTACGACATTACGACTTCATCCCTAGCGCGAGTCAATCATTCGCGCGGTGCTTTTGAGTTATCGCTTACTTACTACCACTTAGCCCATCGGCGTTCACGCGTGGTGTGCCCGCGGTTCTGACAACCCTTGTTGGCCGACCTCGTCCGTATTTTGCCGATCTGTTTGATGTTGATAGTTTTTGGAAAAACCCGCACATGAACCTAAAGTTTTTACTGCCCACCTTTCGCAACCGCTACCGCTTTGTACGAGCCTGTCTGGACAAATGCACTTTACCCGTCGGCGGCAAGCCTGTTGTAGGCCGAGCACTCAACTTAGGAACGGGCGAAGGCGACTATGACCGCATGCTGGCTACCTACTGCAAACAAGTGGTGGGTTGCGATGTCAACGAAGAGGATCTGGCCTGTGCCCAAGCCATGAACGCTGATGTGCCCAACATCACCTATGAGAAAAACGACGCTCTAAACCTGAGCTATCCCGATGGCACTTTTGACTTAATCGTCTCGTGCGAGGTTATCGAGCATGTAGGCGATCCGCGCCGCATGCTGGCCGAAATACACCGCGTGCTGCGCCCAGGCGGGCGGGCCGTCTTGACCTTTCCTAATCGAGGGTTTCCCTTTACCTACGACCCCATCAACTACGTCTGGCTGCGCTTGCGCAGGGCGCACCAGCGCGAATACGCTATCCCTCAGGGCGCTTATGCCTTCGGGCATACCTATCTGATCGACCGCAACGAGTTTTTGGAGTGGGCAAAAGAACAAGGCTTCGAAGTACAAGAACAGCGCAGCCTCAGCCATCACTTGGTGGGCTTGGTGGAAATGTACCACACTGGTCTGCTTCAGCGCCTCCTGAAGCGCAACGCACGAAATACGACGGATACGCAAAGGCCCTCTTTAGCCATACAACCTCGCAGTAGCCGTCCGCCTCGGTTAGTGGTGCTTACCGATGCTGTCCTGTGGCTTGATGAAGCCCTATTTAGCTGGTCGCGAGCCAGTGTAGGGGTAGGGGTAGTTTTGGTTAAGCCTACTTAGGCCAACATTTAGTTAGATAGCGTTTCATCAAGACTAAGCACAAAACCAGTATGTCTAAAGCGCAAAAAAAGACCGCTAAACCTCTCGCTAAATCCACTGGCATTAGCGCAAGCCCAAAAAGTGGAGGCACTTCATCACTGAAGGATGTTCTGGAGCAATGGAACCAAGCTCTTGATGCTCGATGGCTTTGGCTGTCGTTAGGCATCTTTTTGCTTTCTTTAGGGCTTCGATACCTTTACTTTCACGAAGCGCGCCATACGCCAGCCAGCACGCTACACACCTGGAACAGCAGCGACATGGAGTTTTACGACGCTGTTGCTAAGCGATTGGTTTCGGGCGATTGGCTGTTGGACACCGCCATGCAGCCTTACCACACGTGGCACGACGAGGTGGCGCAACTCTCTTTTGAACGGCGCCCCGAACAAGCACGGCAATATTACCAGCGCTACCCAAAAGTTGACAGCCTCGGCGGTGGTGTGGACACCTTAGCGGCGCGCAAAGCCTTCATTTCGGAGCAGATGGGAGGCAAAACGTTCTATCAGGACCCCCTGTATGCTTACCTGATTGCCCTCACCTACAAAGTCGTTGGGCAAACAGACCCACACTGGGTGTACGTGTGGCAAATGATCCTGGGTGCGCTCATGAATGTATTGGTTTTGGCGTTGGGGCGCCTGCTTTTTGGTCCGCTGGCGGGCCTTCTAGGTGCTTTATTGGTCATGCTCTCAGGGCCAATAATGGTGTACGAGATGACGCTATTGCGCTCGACATTGACGGCATTTCTGACGGTGCTTTCGCTGTACGCGTACGTGCGGGTACTGAGAAAGCCCACCTCAGCTAATGCCCTTAGTTTAGGCGCAGTCGCCGGCATTTCTATGCTCAACCAGTCCTATTTTTCTGTGTTCTGGCTGCCGGCATTTGCTTGGCTAGCCTGGCAACTGCGCGCACAGCGTTCGAAGATGTGGAGAACCCTGGGGGTCGTCCTAGCCGCCTGGTTGCTGACGCTGTCGCCACTCTTCTACCGCAACGCCCGTGTGGGGGCGCCGTTGATGGCATTTTCAGGAGCAGGACCCATCATTTACGTCAGTTACAACGGCCCAACGGCCCACCCGCTGGAACCGAACTTTTGGGATGCTAACACAACGGTAGATTTATACCTCAAGAGCGAAGGCTCGCTGATAAAGGCTATCTGGGTCTGCCTAAAGGCCTTCCCTTCCTGGAGCGAACTATGGCGCGTGTATCGCGAAAAGCTGCAAAGCTTGTTCATTTGGATGGAAATTCCCAACAACGTCAGCTACTACATGTACCGGCAGTTTTCGCCCGCGCTGGCTGCTCTGCCTGCGCCTTATTACTGGATAGCGCCGTTGGGTTTGGCGGGCTTAGCGCTTGGGTTTTGGCGCTTGCGGCGCGAATTTTTGCCCTACTTCCTGATGTTGGCCGTTAGTGCATTGCCGCTCTTTTTGAGCACTAGCGTAGCGCGCTACCGAACACCGTTCGTTGTGCTGATGACTCTGTTGGCCGCTTATGTAGTCGTAGATTTTTTCAGGATGCTGCTGACAAAGCAGTTTAAAGCTGCTGCTGTGGCTGCGGTGCTGTTGGTGGGTGCCGCAGCTTTCACTTGGAATATTCGAGAGCGCCGGTTTTTCCCCTTTTATCCGAACGACATCGTTCCCATTTACCTCATTCATTACTCTAATCGGCTGGTGGAGTTAGAGCTCGCCGGCAAGTATCAGGAGTACACAGCGCTGCTGGGTGAGTTTTTGAGCTACTTGCCCGATCATTTCTACCAGCTGAACGTGAACTCCAAACTGCGCCAGACCAACGAGGCCAACTGTTGCCGCTTTGTGGCGCGTTTTTTCGAAATGCAAGCCACCTTCTTAACCCAAATGGGTAGGCCCGACGAAGCGCGCAAGTACGGCGAACGCGCTCAAATTCTGCGCACATTGGCCGACGACCTATACCAGCGCTTAGAACGAAAGAATAAGGTCCAATAGTAGTGGGCAACGCCAAAACCATTCTCCAGCGCTTTCACCAGTATTCTCAGCTCTTCTTTACGCTCTTATCTTTCGCACCATGAAAAAATACCTGCTCCTTTGCTGGCTTCTTTTGCTTGTTTTTAGTGGCTTTACGCAAACGAACCCGCTAAAAATCACGCCCGAACACCCTAAACCGGGCCATTTACTTCTCCTAGAATACGACCTATCGAGAAGCCCTTTAGCTAACAGTACCGAGTCGGTGGAAATAGTTGCCCTTGAATATGCCACCGATCAGCCGCGCACCATACCCGTTTACGCCTATCGAGATGCGCAACGCCTACGCGGCCACATCAGCTCCAGTGAAGACGCTGCCGTGTTGCTCATCACCATCAAAGCCGGCAACCGCATAGACAACAACGAGGGTCAGGGCTATTTCGTCCACTTGCACAACGCCAAGGCGGAAGTGCTGCCCGCCAGCTGGGCTGCTCACGCTGTGCTGTATCGAGATTGGGGCGGTTTAGCCGAATTAGACCGCAAGGCCAATACAGCTCAAGAGCTCTTTGAGCGCGCCTTCAAAGCCGAGCCAAGCCTGAAGAACACCTTTGCCTCTTCCTACGCCAACTGCTTGCTGGCCGTCAAACGAGGCGATGACGGCAAAAAGGAAGCGGTAGAAATACTCAAAGCCGCTGCTGCAAGCCGGGAAACCCCCGAAAAGGAACTTGTGGCCATTTCGCGATTGCTCGACCGCCTCGGCGCTACTGACGAAGCTGACCAAGTACGCGAACGCATGAAACGCGAGTATCCTAAGGGCATCTATGTCCGTCAAACCCGCCAACGCGAAATACGCGCAATGACCGAAATGGCCCAAATAGAACAAGCCATAGAGAAGTATCAAAAAGACTTTCCTCCTGCCACCGACGAGGAAAAAGAGGAGATTAGCCAATTGTATACTCTTTTGGCTACTAAGGCGCTCAACGCTAAGGACTGGGTAAAGGTAAAAACTTATGCAGCCCACACGACGCCCGCGGCGCGCGCCAGTCTTTACAACAACGCCGCTTGGGAGCTGGCCGAAAACGGCGAACATTTAGAAGAAGCCCACGATATGGCCTACGAAGCTGCGCGTTGGGCTGAGGCGGAAATCCAAGCCCCACAGTCGCCCAAACCGCCCTACATGGCCTACACCGATTGGGAAGGCAATCGACGCCACACCTTCGCCCTCTATGCCGACACCTACGCCTTCATTCTCAGCCAGCAAGGTAAACACGAGGCCGCCCTTGAATACCAAAAGCGCGCCGTCGAGCACAGCAAGGGCAAAGAGACCGAACTCAACGAACGCTACACCCGATACCTCGAACAATTAAAAGCCCCCGATCTGCGCTATCAATTGGAAGGCTTCATTATGGAGGGCAAGGCCAGCTCTGCCATGAAGGAGCAGTTCAGACGCCTCTTCGCCGCCGAAGACAAATCTAACCCCGATGCCTATCTGGCCCAATTGGAGAAAAAAGCCCGCGAGCGTCAAAAAAAGGATTTGGCCGACAAAATGATCGACCAACCCGCCCCACCCTTCCGCCTAAAAAACCTCGCCGGCCGGGAGGTCAGCCTCGAAAACTTGCGCGGCAAAGTGGTGGTCATTGACTTCTGGGCTACGTGGTGCGGCCCCTGTAAGGCATCCTTCCCCGGCATGCAAAAAGCTCAAGACCTCTACAAAAACGACTCGGAAGTGATCTTTCTGTTTGTAAACACCTGGGAAAGTGCCGCCAACAAGGAGAAAAACGCCGCCGATTTTATCAACAGTAAGGGCTACAACTTTGAAGTGCTCTTAGACAGCGACAACCAAGTAGTCATGGCTTACGGGGTCACTGGCATCCCAACCAAGTTTGTGGTGGACAAACGAGGGCACATTCGCTTCAAAAGTGTTGGCTATTCAGGCGACAACGATGCTCTCATTGCCGAACTGCAAAACATGATCGAACTGGCCAAGGCTAGCTCGGGAGAAAAGGTAAAAGCCGATTAGAGCCAAGCAGCCCATTTCCGCAGAATTCCACAAAGGCACGCCGAACGACAGACGCATGGAAACCGCTTTCTACCTTCCAGTTAGCGTGCGATGGGCCGATCTTGACCCCAACGGGCACGTGCGCCACTCGGTCTACTACGACTGGGGCGCCAGCGTGCGTATGGCCTATCTGTCGGCTCATGGCCTAACCCTCGAGCGCATGGCTGCTGAGGGCTTTGGGCCAGTGCTCTTCCGCGAGGAGGCTGTGTTTCGGCGAGAGGTGCGCTACGGCGATGAGTTGCGCATGGGTCTGCTGTTGGCCAAGGCCCGCCCCGATGGCGCTCGCTTTACTTTTCGCCACGAATTGGTGCGCGCCGACGGTGTGTTGTGCGCCCTCATCACCGTAGATGGAGCCTGGATAGATTTGCAGCGCCGAAAGCTGACAACCCCGCCCGCTGCCGTAGCGGCACTGTTTGCCCAAGGACCGAAATCCGATGATTTTATTTTGCTGTAATTTAAAGCCAGCCACTCCGGCCATTGCATCTGCCTATGCGTCAATCGTTCCTGACGATTATTGGCGTCATTCACACGCATCAAGACGTCGAAATCTTAGCCTTGTGGCTCCGAGGGTTGTACGCTGAACTATCAGCGCACTTCAGCGACTTTGAGTTTGTGCTCATCAACAATCATAGCGACCGACGAGCCATAGACGCCGCCCTTGAGCCGCTGCCGCAAATGTTGCGGCAGAACGTATTCTTGCTCAATTTAAGCGCACCCGTCAGCCGCGACAATGCCATCATGGCCGGCCTCGACCGCGCCAACGGCGACTACGCCGTAGTGTTTGAGTTTGCTTTCGCCGACAGCCCACACCTCGTGCACACCCTGTGGCAAAAAGCTCAGGAAGGCTTCGATATTGTCTATTTGCGCGCTTCTCAGCGCCGCTTGCCCTGGTACTATCGACTCCTTTATGGCCTTTTTTACGGTATCTTACACCGATACTCCAATCTGCGTCTCGATGCGCGTGCCCATCATACGCGCATCATCAGCCGCCGCGCCCTCAACTCACTGCTGCGACTGCGCGAAAACAGCCACTACTTAAAAGCACTCTACGCTATCGTGGGTTACAACACGGCTGCTGTAGACGTTGCCCAGCCGCTCGAACCACAGCCGGGCACTACTTTTAGCGAGCAGTTTAAAAGCGCATTAGTGGCCATTACTTCCTTCACCTCCTTCCTCAGTGCCCTGCTAGGCTGGGTCTTTTTGTTTTCGTGCGTCATTGCTGCCGTCGCCATCGCCAACGCTGTCAAGGTGCGTCTGACAAACGTGGACTTCCTGGGCCAATACCACGAAACTGTACCCGGCTGGGCCTATCTGGTAGTGCTCATGTCGGCCTTCTTCGCCGTTACGTGCCTCAATCTCTACCTTATGTCCGTCTATCTGGCCAACATTTACCGCGAAATCAAGAACCGGCCGCTTTACATCATAGAGTCAGTGAAGCGGTACTAAATTTAGAGGAGCTCAGAGTTGGAATGTGTCGGTTGTTTACGGGGCGTACGATGTCTGAATATTTGGATCTAACCCTCCGCAGCCCGTTCTGCGGCCAAAAGCAGAGGGAACGCTTCAGAAAAGGAAAAGCCCTTCCAGCAACTCCTCAAACTGCCAGCGACATTTGCGATAGGGCAACGAAAACCGGCGAGCGGGGGTGAAGCCCTCTGAGCTTTTAATTTCAACGCCTCATTGAGGGGCTTTTAGGGCAGAAAGCGCGATGCACATCAACTGGAACGGCCGTATTTTAGCACGCTTACCCGACTGCTGGGCAGAAGCACAGCGCGCTTTATTCTATGGCGATGCCCTGTTCGAGACAATCAGAGCTTTTGAGGGCCGCTTACCCCTGCTGGCGCGTCATTGGGAGCGATTGCATGACGGGCTAACGCGGTTGGGCTTTGAGCTTTCTCCGGAGTGGGATGCCGTTTTTTTCGAAAAAAACATTCAAGCCATCAGCCCACCCAATGCGCGCATACGGCTAATGGTGTGGCGCTCAGCCGGGGGCTACTACTTGCCCGTCAATCATCAACCGCAATTTCTCATTACGGCAGAGCCGCTGCCGAGCGGCGCTTTCGAGTGGCCAGACAAAGGCCTCACACTGGGCGTAAGCGCGTGGGTGCGCTTGCCGATAGATGCTTACTCAAACCTCAAGACGCTCAACGGCGCCCGCTACGTGGCCGCGGCGCGCGAGGCAAACGCCAAGGGTTGGGACGAAGCGCTTCTGCTCAACACTTGCGAGCGCGTATGCGAGGCCGCGAGCAGCAATGTGTTTTGGTGGGCGGGCGATGTGCTGTGCACCGTACCGCTCAGCGAGGGCTGTGTAGCCGGCGTGATGCGCGCCTTCGTACTCGAGACAGCAGCAAAGGCCGGCCTTCCGACGAGTGAGCGAGCCATTGAACCCGGGGCTTTGTTAAAGGCTGAAGAAATTTTCCTGACGAATGCCATCCGCGGCATTCAGCCCGTTTGCATTTTTGCAGGCGCCCAACTGGGCTGCGAGCGAACGCGCTGGCTATTCGAGCGTCTACAGGCCCAAATGCTCGCCGAACAACCTTGAACTGTTTTTCATGAAAAAAATACTCGTTGCTAACCGAGGAGAGATCGCCTTGCGCGTCATGCGAACGGCTCGGCGCATGGGCATCCAAACCGTCGCCGTATATTCTGAAGCCGATCGCTTGGCGCCTCACGTCCGTTTTGCCGATGAAGCTATTTGCATCGGACCGCCTCCTTCGGCCCAAAGTTATTTGCGCGTCGAAAAAATCTTGGAGGCCGCCCGTCGCACAGGAGCCGACGCCATACACCCCGGCTACGGATTCCTGAGCGAAAACGCCGACTTTGCGCGTCAGGTAAAGGCAGCGGGCCTTATTTTCATTGGCCCTTCGCCCGAAAGCATCGAAATGATGGGCAGTAAATTGGCCGCAAAAGAGGCTGCCAAACGCTTTAATGTACCCATGGTGCCCGGCATCGAGGAAGCCATCACCGATATAGAGACGGCCAAAGCTATTGGTCGG